>NZ_JBSPTO010000015.1:0-141322 GCF_053850215.1 Mesorhizobium sp. f-mel | reverse complement strand
CGATCTCTTTCGCAACAAGATCGAAGATCGTCTCATCCGACACCGCAAGACCGTCCGCCAAGCTCAATTGACCAAGCACACAATCAACCATCCGCGAATCTCCCGTAGTGACCAACACTACAGAATCACCAATCAGATTCTGTGCAAAGGCCTCACAAAGGGGAGAAGGGAGGGCGCTCCAATCTCCGCGCAACTTCGCCGCTTGTGTCGCGTTGAACTCTTCGAGGATCACAAACCCGGAGATTTCCTGTGAAACCGCATCTCACGCTTGCCATGGTCGCTTTGTTTGCCGGCACGCCGGCGGCCTTCGCCCAATCCGCCACGCCGGCCGACATACCGGCTGTCGGCGAAACCAAGATCGAGACCGAGACCTTCACCAGAACCGTCCCCAGCGCCAACCGCTTCGAGATTGAAAGCAGCAAGCTGGCCCAACAAAAGAATGTCGCCGCCGATGTGAAGGAATTCGCCGCGATGATGGTCAGGGATCACACCAAGGCTGGCGAGGATTTCAAGGCAGCTCTGGAACAGAGCCAGACCACGGCCTCGGTTACGGCGAGCGGCCCCGCTTTGTTGCCGAGGGATCAGACGATGCTCGACCAGCTCAAGGGCTTGGATGGCGATGAATTCCAGGCGAAATACATCCTCCTGCAGACCGAGGCGCACAAGCAGGCATTGGCGCTGTTTTCCACCTATGCGCAGTCGGGCGAAGACCCGGCGCTGAAGGAATTTGCCAAGAAGACGCTACCGACGCTGCGGACGCACGAAAACCGCATAAAGGATCTGGTGGCCGCCCACAGCTAATGCATGGCGCCCGAAAGCATGCCCTCGGCCTTGACCCGAGGATGTGCAGCGGTTTTTGGGATAACGACATGCATAAAACGAGAGCTTAAAGCGCGTCGCGCGCTTTAAGCTGGCGCAGCTCTCAGGTGTTCTTGATCTGCTCGACCGCGGTCACCAGCAGTTCGTCCATGGCGCCGCGAATCTGAACATCCGACTGGGCGACGCCCGCCGCGTCGAAATCGGCGCGTATTTTGCGCAACACGTCGTCGTCCCCGGCCTCTTCGAAGTCAGCGCGCACCACCTCTTTCGCATAGGCGTCGGCGTCCTCACCGGTTTTGCCGAGCTTTTCGGCGGCCCATAGGCCGAGCAGTTTGTTACGGCGCGCCATGGCCCTGAACTTCGTGTCCTCGTCCATCGCAAACTTCTTTTCGAAGCCTTCCTGACGGTCTCTCATACTGCTCATGGTGTGCCTCGTTCAGATGTTAAGTCTCCGACCTTCATTCGATGGAGAAGAAGAGCGGCGGGCCGAACATGGCGTGCATAGATGTCAGAAGCAAGACCGGACCGTTCCTGCCGAACGGCAATCGCTTCAGGTTGGCGCTGCCCCTCACCCTTACCATCTCTCCGTAAGCACGGGGAGAAGGTTCCGGCAGGGGGTTGAGGGGCGGCGCCGAGTTCGGCAGCGATCTTCTCGCGATGCCCGTCGCACCGATGTGATTTGACGTTGCCGCGCCGTGACCTACTCTCGAATGCGGTGGGATGAGGAGACGAGCGATGCAGTCACCTTTCAAAGGGCTTCGCAGCGTCACGCTGGCAGCGGCAGTGATTCTTGCCGCCGCCACCGTAGCCTATGCACATCACGGCTGGTCGTGGACCCAGGACGGGTTCTTCGAACTCCGGGGCAAGATCACGGCCATCTACATCGGCAATCCACATGCCACGCTGGATGTCGACGCAGAGGGCGAGGTCTGGCGGGTGGATTTGGCGCCGCCGTCCCGGACGATCGCCGCCGGCTTCACCGAGGAGGTCGCCAAAGTCGGCGACGAGGTGACCGCGATCGGCCACCGCTCGCGCGACGAGACCGAGAAGTGGATGAAAGCATCCCGTATCATCGTCAATGGCAAGACTTATGATGTTTATCCCGACCGCGTCCCGCCGGCCTGAATGGACGAGCTCCTCGCCGGCATCGAGCAACTCGCCTTGGTGCGGGCACTGAAGGCCTCATTCGTCACCTATCCCATAGTCAACGCGCTGCACATCATGTCGATCGGCGCGCTGCTGACCAGCGTCTGGCTGATGGACCTCAGGGTCCTCGGCGCCTTCCGCTCGCTGCCATACGCGGCGTTCATCGCGTTGCTGCGCCGCACTGCATTTGCCGCGTTCGCCGGTGCGCTTGTCACGGGGTCGCTGCTCTTTTCAGTCAGGGCGAGCGAGTATGCGGCGATGCCGATTTTCCTCACCAAGATGACACTCATCCTTCTCGCCGGGGCCAACTTCCTTGTCTTCATGCGCCGCGCAAAAGGCGGCGACGAGTCGGCCGGTGGGACCGTGACCATCCTGGCTGTGCTCTCGCTTGTGCTGTGGACGTCGGTGCTGTTCGCGGGACGGTTTATCGGGTTTTTCAACTAGAGCGAGCGACGGCAAAGACAGCTGTTTTGCGGTCAAATCTCGGGCGGGTGGGGACGCCCTCTTCACCCTCTGGGGTAGGCGGATCGGCACGAAAGGATCAGGGTGCTGTAGGAATCGCAGCGTTGGCGGGACAGCGCCCCCCTCTGGCCTGCCTGCCATCTCCCACAAGGAGGGAGATCGGCTAATCACCTAAGCAAAATACTCCTGCAGCGGCCGCACTTCCAAACTCCCCGCCCTCAGCGCTGCAATCGCCTCCGCCACCGCGGCCGCACCCGACAGCGTGGTGTAATACGGCACCTTCTGCATTAGCGTCGCGCGGCGTAGCGATTTCGAGTCCGACACCGCCTTCTGGCCGTCCGTGGTGTTGAAGACGATCTGCACCTGGCGGTTGCGGATGGCGTCCTCGATATGGGGGCGGCCTTCCAGCACTTTGTTTATTTTCTCGGCCACGACGCCGTTCTCGGCGAGGAAGCGGGCGGTGCCTGAGGTGGCCAGCACCTTGAAGCCTTGGCCGGCGAGACGCTTGACCGCCGGCAGAATGCCCTTCTTGTCCTCGTCGCGCACCGAGACGAACAGGGTGCCGGAGCGCGGGAGGTCGACGCCGGCGCCCAGCTGGCTCTTGGCGAAGGCGAGCGCGAAGTCGCGGTCGAGGCCCATGACCTCGCCGGTCGAGCGCATTTCCGGGCCGAGCAGGATGTCGACGCCGGGGAAGCGGGCGAAGGGGAACACGGCTTCCTTGACCGCGATGTGGCCGGGATTGCGGGGGTCGGGCATGGCGCCGTAATGGGCGAAGGCGTCTTCAAGCTTTTCGCCGGCCATGATGCGGGCGGCAATTTTCGCTATGGGACGGCCAATGGTCTTGGCGACGAAGGGCACGGTGCGTGACGCGCGCGGGTTGACCTCCAGCACATAGACTGTGCCGTCCTTGATCGCATATTGCACGTTCATCAGCCCGCCGACATTGAGCGCGCGGGCAAGTGCCGCCGTCTGGCGCTCCAGCTCGTCGACGAGGTCAGACGGCAGCGAGTGCACCGGCAGCGAGCAGGCACTGTCGCCCGAATGGATGCCGGCCTCCTCGATATGTTCCAGGATGCCGGAGACGAAGGTCGACGTGCCGTCGCATAGGCAATCGACATCGACCTCGATGGCGCCCGAGAGATAGGTGTCGAACAATAGCGGGTTCTTGCCCAATAGCGTGTTGATCTGGCCGGTCTTGTCGTTGGGGTATTTCTGCTTGATGTCCTCCGGCACCAGGCCGGGCACGGTGTCGAGCAGGTAGGTCTGTAGCATGCTCTCGTCGTGGATGATCTGCATGGCACGGCCGCCGAGCACATAGGACGGGCGCACCACCAGCGGGAAGCCGAGCTCGCCGGCGACGAGGCGGGCCTGCTCGACCGAATAGGCGATGCCGTTCTTTGGCTGGCTGAGGCCAAGCTTGTGCAGCAGCTTCTGGAAACGGTCGCGGTCTTCGGCCAGATCGATCATGTCGGGCGAGGTGCCGAGGATCGGGATGCCAGCCTTCTCCAGCGCGTCGGCGAGCTTCAGCGGCGTCTGGCCGCCGAACTGGACGATGACGCCGACCAACTCGCCCGACGCCTGTTCGGCGCGCACGATCTCCAGCACGTCCTCCGGCGTCAGCGGCTCGAAATAGAGCCGGTCCGAGGTGTCGTAGTCGGTCGAGACGGTCTCCGGATTGCAGTTGACCATGATCGCCTCGAAGCCAGCATCGCGAAGCGCGAAAGCCGCGTGGCAGCAGCAATAGTCGAACTCGATGCCCTGGCCGATGCGGTTCGGGCCGCCGCCGAGGATGACGACCTTCTTGCGCGACGACACCTGCGCCTCGTTGGCGAGCGCGCCGGCGAAGGGCGTCTCATAGGTGGAATACATGTAGGCGGTGGGCGAGGCGAACTCGGCGGCGCAGGTGTCGATGCGCTTGTAAACCGGATGAACGTCGAGCTTTTCGCGAATGTTCTGAATCTCTTCCACGTCTTTCCTAACCAGGGACGCGAGGCGGGCATCCGAGAAACCCATCGCCTTCAGCATGCGCAGATTGGCGGCGTCCTGGGGGATGCCATGCTCGCGGATGCGGTCTTCCATGGCCAGGATGCCGGCGATCTGCTCGAGGAACCACGGGTCGATCTTGCACATGGCGTGCACGTCTTCGAGCGAGGTGCCCATGCGGATCGCCTGCGCCACCATGCGCAGCCGGTCGGGCGTCGGCGTGCCCAATGCGGCGCGGATGGCGTTGCGGTCGTCTGCGTGGTTGGCTGGCGTGCTCCCGTGGCCGATGCCGGGGATCTCGATCTCGTCCAGACCCGTTAGGCCGGTTTCCAGTCCACGCAGCGCCTTCTGCAGCGATTCCTGAAAAGTGCGGCCGATGGCCATGACCTCGCCGACCGACTTCATCGCCGTAGTCAGCACCGGCTCGGCGCCGGGGAATTTCTCGAAGGCGAAGCGCGGGATTTTGGTGACGACGTAATCGATCGACGGTTCGAACGAGGCCGGCGTCGCGCCGCCGGTGATGTCGTTCTCCAGCTCGTCCAGCGTGTAGCCGACGGCGAGTTTTGCGGCGATCTTGGCGATGGGGAAGCCGGTCGCCTTGGAGGCGAGAGCGGACGAGCGCGAGACGCGCGGGTTCATCTCGATCACCACAAGTCTTCCATCTGCAGGATTCACGGCGAACTGCACGTTGGAGCCGCCGGTCTCGACGCCGATCTCGCGCAGCACCGCGATCGAGGCATTGCGCATCATTTGATATTCTTTGTCGGTCAGCGTCAGCGCAGGGGCGACGGTGATCGAGTCGCCGGTGTGCACGCCCATCGGGTCGATGTTCTCGATCGAGCAGACGATGATGCAATTGTCGGCCTTATCGCGGACGACCTCCATCTCGTACTCCTTCCAGCCGAGCACGCTTTCCTCGATCAGCACTTCGGTGGTCGGCGAGGCGTCGAGGCCCGACTGGACGATCTCGTAGAATTCGGCGCGGTTGTAGGCAATGCCGCCGCCAGTGCCGCCCATGGTGAAGGACGGACGAATGATGGCCGGCAGGCCGACATGGTCGAGCGCCTGTGCGGCGATCGCCATGGCGTGGCTGATGTAGCGCTGCTTGCGGTCGCCCTCGCCGAGGTTCCAGCGGGTTTCCAGCGCGTCGAGCGCGGCGTCGAGGTTCTCGGGCTTCTCAGCCTTGAGCGCGGCGCGTTCGGCCTCGTGCGTCTTGCGGTCGGCGTTCTTGACGTCGGTGGCGTTGGCAAGCATCGACTTCGGAGTCTCCAGGCCGATCTTGTTCATCGCCTCGCGAAACAGCGCCCGGTCCTCGGCCTTGTCGATGGCATGCGCATCGGCGCCGATCATCTCGACATTGTAGCGTTCGAGCACACCCATGCGGCGCAGCGACAGAGCGGTGTTGAGCGCGGTCTGGCCGCCCATGGTCGGCAGCAGTGCGTCGGGCCGCTCCTTGGCGATGATCTTGGCTACCACCTCCGGCGTGATCGGCTCGATGTAGGTGGCGTCGGCCAGCTCCGGGTCGGTCATGATGGTGGCCGGGTTGGAATTGACCAGGATGACGCGAAAACCCTCTTCCTTCAGCGCCTTGCAGGCCTGGGTGCCCGAATAGTCGAACTCACAGGCCTGACCGATGACGATGGGGCCGGCCCCGATGATCAGGATCGACTTGATGTCGGTGCGTCTTGGCATATCGAGGGTCCGTTCGGCAGGCGGCTTGCACGAAAAACCGGACGGGAAGGACCCGGCCGGTTGTGCTCGCGATTCTGGTATCAGGCTAGGAGGGCCTTATAGGGAAGAGTTTTGCCTGATGTAACCCCCTAAAATGCGAGTAGGGCAGTAGGGCAGTAGGGCAGAGGTTCGAGCCGCCCTATAAACATATTGCCCTACTGCCTTATTCCCCTTAGCCACTCATCCCCCAGCGCCAACTGATCCGTGATCTCGAAGCGTTCGGAAACGCCGACGCGGATGATGTTCAGGCTGCCCTCGCGGGTGTAGCGGAATTCACCTGATGCATTCGAACCGGCTGGCCGGCCGGCCTGGAAACTGATGACGCGGGTGCCGCCATCGGGCCAGGTCACGGTCACCTCGGCTTTGTCGCCCGTATGCACAACGCCTGCCTTACAGCTGGTCATCGGCTGGCCGACATAGCGCGCGCAAGGAATCTCGTTGCGGGCACCCAGGGCCGGCGCGGGCCTCCCCGGCGGCTGCAGCCGCGCAACGGTCCGTGCGTCGGCCGGAGGCGCTGTATTGGCGACGCGATGCCGGATGGGCTCCTCCGCTGCTACGGGCGACTGCGTCTCGCCGGTCGAAGTATTTCCGCTGGCGGCGAGCGCCAGGCGGTAAGCGTCTTCGATGGCCGCCCTGCCGATTGCGTCGGCGGCTGTCATCGTGGTTTCGGGCGCGCCCAGGCGCGCTGTCAGGTCGGGAAGCGGCTGATCTGCGGATACCAGGTTCGAAGCCTCGGCTGCAGGGGCCGTGCCTTCGCCGGTCGTTTCGGCATCCGCATCCGAAACGGCCGCCGGATTGTCGGGGTTCAGGTAGCGCGCGGGAGCCCATCCCGTTAGTTGCGGATTGTCAATTTCTGCGACCTTGCACCAGCGGTAGCCATTGACGTCGTTGCAGCCGAGATTGTTGACGCTCGTACCGTTAGGCAGCCGAGCCTTGATCTTGCCCATCGCCGATGCCGTGGCGCGGACGTTCAGGAGATCCCCTGGAGCGAGGTCGGTCACGATGGAAACGATCGGCGCCTCCTCGGCTTTGGCCGGCAGCAGCGCCGTCAGCAGGAGAAGGGCGGCAGTGAGCGCGTACAGCGTCGTTCGGAGCGTAACTGTGCGCCTCATCATTTTGGCCGTGGGCGATAGAAGCATTCCCGGAGGCGCGGCCTGGCACGGAAACGCCACCGCATTCCAGGTCGATTTTATAAACGACGACATGGCGCTATGTAAGTCGGAAAATGCGGCCCCGGCATGAACAAAGTTCAGTGTGCGGCATGAGCAAGCTCAGTCTGCGGCATGAGCAAGCTCAACTTGGCGGCATGAGCTCGTACCTCGCTCAGCCTGAGGCATGAACGCGTTCCGCGTTCAGCCTGGGAACTCGTACCTCGTTCAACCCGACATAAACCCGGTTCGCAGCGCATGGGCCCATTCCGGCCGTCCCGCCTGTTCGGCCTGCCGCGCTGCCGCCTCATGGTCATAGTCGACGGCGATGGCCGCAAAACGGTCGGGGCGGCCCGGCTCACCCAGTTCGACAATGCCGTAGCGTGCATGCGGAGAGCCTTGCTCCGAGACATGCGCCGGTGGCGTGTCGTCGCCATAAGCGGGGCAGCCGATGCTGCCCGGATTGAAGACGACAGGGCCGTCGGGGATACGGATCAGTTCGCTGCGGTGGCTATGGCCGCACAGCACGATGCGGCAAGCGGGATCGAGCGCGGCCAGCCGTCGCTTGATGGCGGCCAACGGTGCGCGCACCAGCTGCCCGCCGGCTATCGTATCGGTCAGATATTTTTCGTCGTGGTCGGGCCGGGCATGGAAGGCAACCACGCCCGGCGCGATCTCCAGCGTGAGGGGCAAGGCCAACAGCGCCTCGCGCTGCGCCGATGTCAGCCGTTCCTGCGCGTAGCGGTCGGACGGCCACATGGTTTCATCGGCGGTGTCGCGGGCGAGGCGACGGTCGTGATTGCCGCGCACCGTCGGCAGGGCGAGCGCTTCAAGCCGCGCAAAAGTCTCGCGCGGCCAGAGCGGGCCGGAGACGCAATCGCCGAGATTGACGACGAGGTCGGCGCCGCCGCGCTGCCGCAGATCGTCGAGCACGGCGTCCAGGGCGAGGACGTTGCCGTGGATATCGGCGAGGACGGCAATGCGCATGGGAAGCTCCGTTGGTTGACGAGTTACTGGTCGGGAAGGGCGGACCTTGCAGGACTTTGGTTCCTCACGGAAGTGAGGGAGAGGTGGCTCGGCGAAGCCGAGACGGAGAGGGGGACTGCCCGCCACCCTTGAGCCCTCAAAGCGATCGCTTGTTCGCTTCGGAGCCCCCTCTCCGGCCGCTTCGCGGCCACCTCTCCCCCGTTGCACACGGGGGCGAGGAACAGCCTCAGGCGCGGACTTCGATCTCGGACGCGCCGACCGCGGGCAGCGCCGTATCGTTGACGGCAGCGGCAATGACGCTGTCGAGCAGGCCCGGAAAGCGGGCATTGAGATCGTCGCGGCGCAGCGTGATCAGCCGGCTGGTGCCGACCACCTCGGTGCGTGTGACGCCGGCCTCGCGCAGTTTGGCAAGGTGATAACTGAGATTGGTTTTCGAGCAGAGGTCGAGGAACTGGCTGCAGTTCAGCGGCACGCCTTCCTTGCTGGCGAGATAGCGCACGATGGCCAGCCGGGTGGGATCGCCGAGCACGGCAAGCACGTTCGACAGGCTGATCTGGTCGGCGGAGGGATGGGGCAGGGTCATGCCCAGGAACTAAGCGCAATCAGGGCCGATTTCAACGCATCTCCTCCTTGATGGATGCACGCAGTTTCCACCTCCCGCCACCTTGTCCTGACATAGAGCTGTCAGGAGGGTTCCGCTATTCTCAAGTGGCTTCATTGACACCATGCCCCATTATGTACAATTGTTCAATAACTTTTGAACTAGGATTTGTTGCCATGGACAAGCGCCTCATCTGGCTTGCGCTCGGATCATTCACGATCGCGACCGAAGGCTTCGTCATTTCAAGCCTGTTGCCCGACATCGCAGCCGATGCCGCCATCTCGGTTCCACTCGCCGGCACGCTGATCACCGCCTTCGCGCTCGCCTATGCGCTCGGTACGCCGATCCTGGCGACGCTCACCGGCGAATGGGACCGGCGGCGCGTCATCTTGTGGACGCTGGTGTTTTTCGTGCTGGGCAATCTGGCGGCGGCGCTGAGTAACTCTTTCGAATTGCTGCTGGTCGCGCGCATCGTCATGGCGCTGTCGTCCGGCCTGTTCGCAGCGACGGCGCAAGGGACGGCCGTGGCGCTTGTCGATGATCATCACCGCGCCCGCGCCATCGCCGTCGTCGTCGGCGGCACCACAGTGGCGGTGGCGGTCGGCGCGCCGCTCGGCGCACTTGTCGCGACCGTTGCCGGCTGGCGCGGCACGTTCTTTGCCATCGCCGGGCTCGGCGCGCTGGCCGGCGCCATCCTGTGGTACCGGCTGCCGCGCGGCATCGTCGGCACCAAGCTGCCGCTCAGGCAGCGGCTGGCTGCAACCCTTCGCCCCGGCGTGCCATCGATCCTGCTGACCACACTTTTGGCGCTCACCGGCGCCTTTACGGTCTTTGCCTTTGTCGCGCCGCTAGCCGTCGAAGGCGGAGGCTTGAGCCCGATTGCGCTGCCCGGCATGCTGCTCGCCTTCGGTGTCGGCGCCGTCATCGGCAACATTGCCGGCGGACAGGCTGCCGATCGCTTCGGCGCGACGCGCACCGTCAGCTGGTCGCTGGCGCTGAGTGCGGTCATGCTGGTCATGCTTTCGGTCATCCCGGCATTCCTGCCGCACAGCGTCGCCGGGCCGGCGCTGATGGCCATGATGGTGCCGTGGGGCATTGTCGGCTGGGCCTTCCCGCCGGCGCAGGCCAGCCGCATCATCAAGCTGGCGCCCGACGCAGCGCCCATCGTGCTGTCGCTCAACGGCTCGGCGCTCTATCTCGGCGTGGCGCTGGGCGCCGTCGTCGGCGGCACGGTGCTGCGCTATGGCGCGCCAGCCGATCTCGGCCTGGTCGCAGCAGTGTTCCCGATCCTGGGTCTTGGCGTCATGCTCGCCGGCCACCGGGCGGCGCGGGCGATTGCCATGCCGGCGGAGTGAGGGAGATCGCACAACCATGGCGCTGCCCTCATCACCCTGCCGGGCAACTTGGGTTTCTCCCCACTCACATCTAGCGGAGCAAGGAACCCAGGTCCTGTAACCCCACACTATTTCCAGGTTCGGCGTCTCTCGATCTCGGCTTCGGACGGCTGTTCCTGGGCGAAGGACCCGGTCTTGATCTCACCGGCGCGTTCATAGCTCGCTATAATGACGCCGGTGCTCGATGCCTGTGAGCGGTTCAGCTTGAAAGCCGCCGGAATTGCGCCACCGCCAAACAGCCGCTTCCCCTTGCCCAGCACCAGCGGGAAGATCAGCAGGCTGACCTCGTCGATCAGGTCGTTGGCGAGCAAGGTCTGGATCAACTCGCTCGATCCCTGGATGAGCAGGTCCGGCCCGTCCTCCTGCTTGAGCTGGCGCAGTGTGGCCACGACGTCATCGCCGAGCCACTGGCTGTTTTGCCACGACAGCGTGTCGGGCCTGTGCGTGGCCACATATTTGGTGGCCGCGTTGAAACTGTCGCCGATCGGATCGTTCTTCTGATACGGCCAATGCGCAGCGAAGATATCGTAGGTCCTGCGGCCGAGGAGCAGCGCGAAGGGTTTTGCGAAGGTCTCACCAATAAAGGCGCCCCCGACGTCGTCCCAGTAATGGAACGTCCAGCCACCGAATTCGAAGCCGCCGCTCGGGTCTTCTTCCGGCCCGCCAGGCGCCTGCATGACGCCGTCGAGGCTGACGAATGTCGCAGTGATGATCTTCCTCATTGAATTCTCCCTTTTTCATCATCCGTGCTGTCGGGGCCGGATTTCGGCCAAAGGACGTGCGAGTGGACGCCGGTCCGACAGGGGCCACAAAATTCTGGATTCGGCGCATGGCGAGCGGCAAGCACTGGATGGGCAGCCTCGGCGACGTCATTGCGGCCGCCTGGCGCCAACACCTTTCGACGAGAACCAGACGTCGCCGATGACGACGGTGGCGGTGTTGTCCGGTGCCTTGTCGGCCGTCAGCCAGATCGAGCGGCTGCGTGCCGCCTTGTCGCGGTCGAGGATTTTCGCCGCGGGGCCTGCAAGCGAGGCGCCGACGCAAGGGATGAACCATGACCGCATGAACGGATCGCAGGCGAAGCCTTGTTCGGTGCGAGTCACCATCACCGCGAGGCCAACGCGCTCGGTCGGACGCCACGGAAAGACCATGCGGGCGCCGGGCTTCAGCGCCTTCAGCCACTCGGCCGGTGGTGCTCCGACGCCGGCATTGACATAGATGATGTCGGACGGTGGCAGGCTGCCGATGACCGCATCGCCATGGATGACGGTCACATTGCCAAAGGCTTCGAGGTTCTGTCTTGCGCGGTCGGCGAGACTGGATTCCAGTTCGAAGGCGGTGACTGCGCCGCCGGGAGAAACCAGCTGTGCCAGCAGAGCTGTGTAGTAGCCGGTGCCGGCGCCGACATGGGTGACGGTCTCGCCGGGTTTTGGCGCCACCTTGCCGATCCACATGGCATGCAGGAACGGCTCGCCATTGTTGATGCCTTTGTCGGCGTCGAGCGACACCAGCACGTTCTGATAGACGTGAACAGGATCGGCGCTCGGCGTTTCGACCTTACCGTTGCCGGCGACGACCGACCACGGCCCGGGCCCGAGAAAAGCCTCGCGCGGCACCGCGGCGAACACGTCTTCGAGACGCGGATCGGCCGGACCTGCATTGGCAGCCATCAGTTGCGCATAAAAGCGGCGCACATCGGCGAGATTGGTCATGGCCTCAAGATAGCGCAGACTGCCGATTTGTCGCGTCATTCCAGATCGCCTCTGGCTGACGCATCAGCGCCGAGACAGTTGAAGCGTTTCGCATGGCGATGAAGGCGACACGCTAAATCTACCGCCATTGCCGACAGTCCTGCCGGAACCGCCGCGTTGCCGCTGCGTTTGAGGTCGTGCCAAGCGATTGGCGCGAGACCGAGGAGGATACCATGGGCGTTGAACAGGCACCGACAGCGAGGGGCAAGCAAGCGGCCGGGGGATTGAACCAAGCTGCGGCGAAGGACGAACGCAAGACGGAAGCGGAAACCGGCCGCCCGCTCAAAAAGGGCGCGGTCCGCTTCGACGAGCGGTCGAAAAGCTCGGACGGCAAGAGCGCGGGTACCAAGCAGAAGATCTGAGCGTAACCGCTAAGTCCAAGACCAAAAAAGCCGTCGGCAGGGCTCTCAGCCGCGGGTGTCGTGCACCGACTGACCCCAGAGCCGGCGGCCCTTCATGCGAAAAATACTGTGACTTGGCGCAACCATTGAGATAATTGTTTGTTGGGTCGGATCGGGCCATGAGATCGGCCAAGTACCGATACGTCCATCGCGAGGAGTGCCATGCTCTGGAAGGGTCGTCGTCAAAGTGACAATGTCGAAGACCAACGCGGCCAGGGTGGCGGGTTCAACCTGCCGCGCGGCGGGCCCGGCCGGTTCCGCATCCCGGTCGGCGGCCGCTCCGGCGGCGGAATGTCGCTGTCGACCATCATCATTCTCGTAGTCCTCTATTTCGGGCTGAAGGCCTTCGGCATCGATCCGCTGCAGATCCTGGCCGGCGGCGGTGGCGGCTTAGCTCCTGGCGGCGGCGGTCAGATCACCGACAACAGCGGCGGCACCGGTGCGCCGGCCTCCGACGAGATGAAGCAGTTCGTCTCGACGGTGCTGGCCGAGACCGAGGACACCTGGACCGGCATTTTCCAGGCCGAGGGCCTGACCTATGAGGATCCGAAGCTGGTGCTGTTCAGCGGCCAGATACGCTCGGCCTGCGGCTCCGCCTCGTCTGCGGCCGGACCGTTCTACTGTCCCGGCGACCGCAAGGTCTATCTCGATACCACTTTCTTCCAGCAGCTCGACCAGCAATTCGGCGCCTCGGGCGATTTCGCCCAAGCCTATGTGATCGCGCATGAGGTCGGCCATCATGTGCAGAACCTCACCGGCATCCTGCCCAAGTTCAACCAGATGCGGCAGCAAATGGGCGAGGCCGAGGCCAACCACATGTCGGTGCAGGTCGAACTTCAGGCCGATTGCTTCGCCGGCGTCTGGGCGCATTTCACCGGGCAGAAAGGCATTCTGGAACAGGGCGACATGGAAGAGGCGCTGAACGCTGCCCAGCAGATCGGCGACGACACGCTGCAGAAGAGGATGCAGGGTTATGTCGTGCCGGAAAGCTTCAACCACGGCACCTCGCAGCAGCGGCAGACCTGGCTGGCGCGTGGCTACAGGAGCGGCAAGCTGTCGGACTGCGATACGTTCAACACTCCGATCTGAGGTGTTCGAACACTCCCGCTTAAGTTGCCACGCGCCGCGGCAGGGCACGTCAGCTGATGTCAGGATAGGACTGCCGAGTCCGTTCTCTTATTGTTCCGTAAGACAGGCTCGCCTATAACGAGCCCGCGCCTTTGCCCCAAGGCGGTCTGAGGAGCCGACGCCATCATGATAGACCCCAAAACCGCCAGGCGGGGCCTTGCGCTCGTTTTCACCACGCTGCTGCTCGATATCATCGGCTTCGGCATCATCATGCCGGTGCTGCCGGCCTATCTTAGGGAATTGACCGGCGTTGGCATCGGCGAGGCGGCGATCGAGGGGGGCTGGCTGTTCTTCGCCTATGCGGCGATGCAGTTCGTTTTCGCACCTGTCATCGGCGGGTTGAGCGACCGGTTCGGACGGCGGCCGATCCTGCTCGCATCCGTCTTCACCTTTGCCATCGATAATCTGATCTGCGCTGTCGCCTGGTCCTACCCGATGCTGTTTATCGGACGCGTGCTGGCCGGCATTTCCGGCGCCAGCTATTCAACGACTTCCGCTTTCATCGCCGACATCTCGACCGATGAGAACCGGGCGAAGAACTTCGGCCTGCTCGGTATCGCCTTCGGCGTCGGCTTCGTCATCGGACCGGTTCTGGGCGGGCTGCTCGGCACGTTCGGGCCACGGGTACCGTTCTATTTCGCCGCCGCGCTTGCTTTCCTGAATTTCCTGATCGCCCTGTTTCTGTTGCCCGAAACGCTTGATAACAAGCACCGCCGCCGCTTCGAGTGGAAACGCGCGAACCCGGTCGGGACGCTCATCCAGATGCGCAACTACCAAGGCATTGGCTGGATCGGGCTTGTCTTCTTCCTGATGACGCTTGGGCATATGGTGTATCCGGCGGTGTGGTCGTTCGTCTCCAATTACCGCTATGGCTGGAACGAACAGCAGATCGGTTTCTCGCTCGGCGCCTTCGGTCTGTGCGGGGCGATCGTCATGGCGACGGTCCTGCCGCGCGTGATCCCCAAACTTGGCGAGTGGAAGACGGCGGTACTCGGTCTTGCATTCACGGCACTCAGCGCCTTCGGCTACGCCTTCGCGTCGCAAGGCTGGATGATCTATGCGGTGATCGTCGTCGGCTGTCTGGAAGCCTTGGCCGATCCGCCGCTCAGAAGTCTCGCCGCCGCCAAGGTGCCGCCTTCGGCGCAGGGCGAACTCCAGGGGGCGATGACCTCGATCTTCTCGATCACGTCGATCATCACGCCGCTGCTTTATACGGCGATCTTTTCCTGGTTCACCGGTCCGGGCGCGCCCGTGGTGTTCGGCGGGGCCTCTTATCTGCTCGGCGCGGTTTTTCTCACGCTGGCGCTCATCGTCTTCGTCACGAAAGTGGCCAAGCCGACGCCGAAGGAAGTCAAACGCATGCATGCGCAAGAAGCGGTGACCGACGGGGTTGATCTTCGTTAAGAGCGAAAAAGCATGAAGGCGGCTCCATTTCCGCCGTCGCCGCCAGTCAATCCGTTTTAACGCAATTGCGGGCGCAAAGCCGATACTCACTTTTCGTGGAAAATGCTCCAATGCATGTCGCCCAAAGTGCGCCCAGCGGTTTTGGGCAACGACATGCACAAAAAACAGGAACTTAAAGAGCGTCGCAGGAATCCCTTCAGACGCGACGCGCTTTAGGCGCGCTCCGCCAGCGCCGGCTCGCCGCGCTTTTCGCGGATGAGATTGACGAAGCGGCGGAACAGATAGTGCGAATCCTGCGGGCCGGGTGAGGCTTCGGGATGATGCTGGACCGAGAAGACCGGTCTTCCTGTCAGCGTGATGCCGCAATTCGAGCCGTCGAACAGCGAGACATGGGTTTCTTCGACGCCGCGCGGCAACGAGTCGGCATCGACGGCAAAGCCGTGGTTCATCGAGACGATCTCGACCTTGCCGGTGGTGTGATCCTTGACCGGATGATTGGCGCCGTGATGGCCCTGATGCATTTTGGCGGTTTTGCCGCCCAGCGCCAGCGCCAGCATCTGGTGGCCGAGGCAGATGCCGAACACCGGGATGTCGGTCTTCAGCAGGTCCTGGATGACCGGAACGGCATAGTCGCCGGTGGCTTCCGGGTCGCCGGGACCGTTGGAGAGAAAGATGCCGTCGGGCCGCATGGCGAGGATCTCCTCGGCGCCGGTGCTGGCCGGCACCACCGTGACCTTGGCGCCAAGACCGGCAAGCAGGCGCAATATGTTGCGCTTGACGCCGTAGTCGATGGCGACGACATGCATGGACGGATCGGTCTGTTCGCCAAAGCCCTCGTCCCAGACCCAGGGCGTCTCGCGCCAGACCGAGGACTGGCCGGAGGTGACGTCCTTGGCCAGGTCAAGCCCGATCAGGCCGGACCAGGCGGCGGCGCGGCGCTTCAGATCGTCGATGTCGAAGATGCCGTCGGGCGCGTGCGCGATGACGGCGTTGGGCATGCCTTTTTCACGGATCAGCGCTGTCAGCGCGCGCGTGTCGATGCCCGAAAGCGCTACGATGCCACGCTTCTTCAGCCATTGGTCGAGACCAGCTGCGGCGCGATAGCTGGACGGATTGGTGACGTCGGCCTTGAACACGGCGCCGACGGCGCCGGCGCGCGCGACCGGGTTGAGATCCTCGATGTCCTCGTCATTGGTGCCGATATTGCCGATATGCGGAAAAGTGAAGGTGACGATCTGGCCAGCGTAGGACGGGTCGGTGAGGATTTCCTGATAGCCTGTCAGCGCGGTGTTGAAGCAGACTTCGGCGACGGCGGAGCCGGTGGCGCCAAGGCCGCGGCCCTCGATGACGGTGCCGTCGGCCAGCACCAGCAGGGCGGTCGGCTTTTCGGTCGCCCAAGGGGTGGTCAGCGGGGCAGTCATCGTTGCCATTGCGGCGCTCCTGTCAGGCTGCGCCCTTCAACTAGCCCGGCAGACCAGTTCGCGCAGCAAACGACACGCAGCAACGATTTCTCGAGCCTCCGCGCGTCAATCCATTGTCTCATGCAAGGCCCAGTACATAGGGGAAGCGGCCAGAGCGGTCAATGTTGCCACCGCCGAACGACAGCGAATTATTTCGCCCAGCAATATCAGTGATTTGCCGGTCACACTCAATTTGCCTTGGGCTTTCGGCACGGCTATTGTCCGCCGCATTCGAAGGAGAAAGCATCATGCGGGGCAAAATCGCCGAATCCCTGAAGAGTGCGATGAAGGCGCAGGACAAGCATCGGCTGCCGACCTTGCGGCTGATCCAGGCGGCCATTCACGATCGCGACATCGCCAATCGCGGCGCCGGCAAGGAGCCGGCCACCGATGACGAGATCCTGCAGATACTGGCCAAGATGGTGAAGCAGCGCGAGGAGTCGGCCAAGGCTTTCGACGACGGCAAACGGCCGGAGCTTGCCGCACAGGAGCGCGACGAGATGGCTATCATCCGCGATTTCCTGCCGACGCAACTGGGCCAGGCAGAGACCGAAACGGCGATCCGCGCCGCCATCGCCGAGACCGGCGCCAGCGGCGTCAAGGACATGGGCAAGGTGATGGCCGTGCTCAAGGAGAAATACGCCGGCCAGATGGATTTCTCCAAGGCGAGCGGCATCGTCAAGGGACGACTGCAGTAGGCTTTCCGCTGCAGCGAGCTCATAGGCATTGGAGGAGGCGACCGCGGGGAGCCAGCCTGCCCGGATGAGGATGATCCTTAAGCGCTCTTTGGTTTCTGAGAGCGGGATGTGCTAGCTCGCCCCGACATGTTCAGTGCCACGGCGGCGCGAATGAGCGCCTTCAATGCCTCTTCATCGATCTTGTCGCCCTCATGGATATCGATGGCGCGCCTGGTGCTGCCTTGGAGACTGGAGTTGAAGAGGCCTGAAGGGTCCTCCAACGAGGCGCCCTTGGCGAAGGTCATCTTCACGACATTCTTGTACGTCTCACCGGTGCAGATGATTCCGGCGTGCTCCCACACCGGAACCCCTCTCCACTTCCACTCCTCGACCACTTCGGGGTCGGCCTGCTTGATGAGGGTTCGGACCCGAGCGAGCATCTCACCCCGCCAATCCCTAAGCTCGTTGATTCTCGCATCTATCAACTGAGAGGGAGTGTCTGCTCCTTCTCCTTCCTTCGAGCCGCTCCTCTTCATGGCTGTTGTCGCTTTGGTCATGATACTGGGTCCAAATGGCTTTGTGCGCGTCGGGCGCCTCACGACGGGATCGATGCGGCGAGCCGTTTCCCGTTCCGGCGCGAACGCCTGGCCTATTAGGCTTCGTGCCAATGCCGGGCAACAAACTCTCAACATCGAGGAGGAACCTTCGTCCCTCCAGACCCGTTTTGCAACGAGGATCATACGAAATTGGAGCCTCGATTTGTCGGCGCGTTTGTTGAACATTATCGGCGCCGCCACCAGCGCCGGCGCCTATTCGCCGGGGCAGGAACAAGCGCCCGCGGCCTTTCGGCGACATGGGCTCGCAGAGGCGCTCGCGAGCCGAGGCAGAACCATCAGGGATGATGGCGATGTTGCATCGTTCCGATGGCGACCGGATCCCTCGCAGCCGCAGGCTATGAACCTAGAGGCCGTGCGCCACGCCTGTGACTTGGTCGCAAGCCACGTGGCGACGGCGATCGCAGCGCAGGAGGACGTGCTTGTTTTAGGGGGCGATTGTACTGTGGAGCTGGGAACGGTCGCCGGAGCAAACGCGGCCGGCGCGCGGATTGGACTCGTCTACATAGACTTCGACGCCGATCTCAACACACCCGACACGAGCGACGGCGCCTTGGACTGGACTGGTGTCGCTCATTTGCTCAATATTCCCGGATGCGAACCTTCGCTTGCCAGGCTCGGCCCAATCCGTCCGATGCTCGTGCCTCAGCAACTCCTCTATTTCGGCGTCGAGAACATCACTCTGCCCGAAGCTGCGGCAATCAGAGATAACGCGATTAAGGTTATATCGCGTGAGGAAGCTTTGAGTGATATCGAGGCGGCGACGGCGCGCGCGGCCGACTGGGCAGCCCGCTTTGACTGTGTGCTTATTCACTTCGATGTCGATGCACTCTCCTTTGTCGATTTTCCGATTGCTGAGAATGTGCGCCGTTGCGACGGTCTCAAACTGGAGGACGCCGCCTTCGCGCTAAAGCAGTTGACCGCCCTGCCGCAATGGCGCGGCCTGACCATCACAGAAGTTAATCCGGCCCATGCGCCAGACGAGTCCGCCGCGTTCGCCCGCTTGAATGAGGTGCTTGCAGACGTCCTTGGGTAATTCGCGCGCATCTCACATTCGTTCGCCGGGCAATTGGCTGGCTTGTTTCACCCAAGCGGCAAATTGAGCTTCGTCGAGCTGGTCCTCATAAACGTCGAGATAGCGCACTTCCTTGTGCTTGGACTTGCCGGGAGGAAGAGGACGCAGTGACGTGCCTCGGAAGAAGGTCACTTTGACATAGCGGGTGAAGACATGGAACGACAGGAACCAGCCCTGGCCTTCGATGCCGTAAAATGGCGAGTTCCATTTGACTGCCTTGTGCACGCCGGGGACGGTGCGCACGATGATCGCGTCGAGACGGCGCCCGACGCCGCTTTTCCAGCCCGGCATGGCCGCGATGTAGGCCTGCACGGGAGCGTCGCCTTCAGCCTTCGCGATCTGGGGGTTGCCGCCTGCGAGGAGTGCCGGTTTAGCGGCCTTGCCGGGCTGCGGCTCCGGCGTCGCCTTGCGCGGTTTGGTCGGTTTCGCAGCGACCCGCTCGGCGGCGGCCTTCGCCGACTTCTCGGATGTGTGGTCGGCCATTGTGTTCACTCCAAGTGGTAATCGATGATACTTGATTTTAGAAAGCCGCCCCTGAAGATCAATTTCGGAATCCTATTGATCTCCGCCAAACCCACGAGCGCACAGGAAGAGGCTTTCTCTCCAAAAGGCGGACGTCCCGGAAAGCCTGCGCTACCGGATCGATTTGTAGAGTGTGCCTCTCTATTCGGCTGCGGCCGGCAGCGGCGGCGTGGTGTTGCGGCGCCACTCCTGAAGATACGAGGCAAGCGCGACCGCCACGGCGACCAGCATGGCCATGGCGCCAACCACCGGCAGGCTGCGATAGCCATACCCGGCATTGAGCATAGCGGCACCGAGCGAGGCGGCCAGCGCGATGCCGACATTGAAGCCGGCCGGGATGAGCGATGAGGCGAGATTGGAGGCATCCGCCGTCCAGGTCAGGATACGGGTCTGGATCGGCGTGCCGATGGCGAAGCTGAGTCCGCCCCAGACAGTGATCGCCACGACCATCGGCACCGGGTTCGGGCTGACGGCGTAAATGACGGCAAGTGTCACCGCCTGCATGAAAAGCATTGTGATGAGCGAGGGCATCAGTTTCCAGTCGGCGAGCCGCCCGCCAAGAAAGACGCCGATCGTCGCGCCGACACCGTTGAGCAGGAGCACCCAGGGCACGAGGTCCTCATCGAGGCCGGTGATTTCAAGCAGCGTCGGCGTGATGTAGGTGAAGAGGCCGAACTGACCGATCATCAGCATCAGCATGAGGATCAGCGACGTCCAGACCTGCTGGCGTGCGAGCACGCGAACCTCGCTGCCGAAACTGACGGACTGGCGCGACGATCCCGTCTTGCGTGGGAGGAGGGCGGCCATGGCGGCGATGGAAACCACACCAAGCGCGCACATCACCCAGAACGTCGCACGCCACCCCCAGATGTTGCCGATCGCCGTGCCGGCCGGCACGCCGATGACATTGGAGACCGTGAGGCCCGACAGGATGAGCGCAACGGCCATTCCGCGCTGGTCGTGGCGGACCAGGCCGACCGCGACCACCATCGCGACTCCGAAATAGGCGCCGTGCGCCACGGCCACCGCAATCCGCAACAGCAACATGGACGCGAAGTCGGGTGCAAGTGCGCAAGCGGCCTGGCCAATGGTGAAGGCTGCGGCAAGGCCAAGCAGCAAGGCCTTGCGCGAAATCGTCTTGGTGGCGAGCGTCAATAGCGGTCCGCCGATTGCGATGCCGCCGGCGTAGCCGGAGACGAGGTAGCCGGCAGTTGGGATGGAGGCGCCAAGGCCATCCGCCACCTGCGGCAGCACACCGGCGATGACGAACTCGGTGGTGCCGAATGCGAACGCAGCGATGAACAGGGCGATGAGGGGAAGCATGGCGCGGGAAGGCGATCCTTGAATGAGATGGCCTCAAATCACGAACGAGAGCGGCGAGCAATCCAGAAATTGTCGACGCCGGTTTAGGGTTTCTTGATCGGGCTGGCGCGACGGTTTTTCCTTCTCCCTTTGTTGTGGGAGAAGGACAAGGCTCCGGGATCACCCGGCCTTCAACCGCGAGCCGGTGAGCAGGCCGCGCTCCTCGAGCACGGGATAAGCCATCGAGGCGAGCAGCGAGTTGATCTGCTTCAGGTCGCGGATGGTGTCGAGATGGATGGAACTGGTCTCGACGCTCTTGGCGGTGCCGTCGCGCAGCCGCACGAAGTGGCTGGCGCTGGTCTCCTTCTCGCGGTCGCGCAGCCGGTCCTTTTCGAGCACCAGCTGGCGGGCGGTCTCCGGATCGCGCGAGACGAGCACGTTGAAGGCAAGCCGTGCGTTGGCGAGCACCGAGGCGTGGAAGGCGCAAAGCTCACGCCAGCCCTCGGGCGTGAACTCCAGCCCGCGCTCGAGCTTCTTCCTGACATGCACCAGCATGTTGCGCACGATGATGTCGCCGACCTGTTCGAGCTTGACGCAGGCGCCGATCAACTCATGGCAGCGCAGCGCCTCGTCCTCGTTCAGCGGGTTCTTGGTGACCTTGGCCAAATAGAGCTTTATCGCTGCGTGCTTCTTGTCGACGCGGTCGTCGAGCGCGGCCAGCGCCTTGATCTTGTCGGCGTCCGCACTCTCATATAGCTCGATGATGCGCTTCAGCATGATCTCGACCGTCTCGCAGACCCGCACCACCTCACGGGTGGCGTTGGCCAGCGCCTGGCTTGGCACATCCAGCGCGCTGTCGTTGAGCGCGGACAGCTCGACGACGTCGAGCGCTTCGGCCGGCGCCGGTTTGGTGCCGAGCGCCACGATCTTTTCCGAAGCGCGGTAGACGAGGCCGGCCAGCGGCAGGCCGGCAACCAGGATCAGGACGTTGAACAGGATATGCGCGTTGACGATCTGGTCGGGCACGGTGACGCCGAGAAAGGCGACCGGCGGCTTCAACCACAGGAACAGGATCAGCATGGCCAGAGAGCCCATGCCGCGCATCAGGAGATTGCCGATCGGTACGACACGCACGCCCGGCTCCGCATTGCGGGTGAGCAGCGGCGCGATGATCGACGAGCCGAGATTGACACCGAGCACCAACACGATGCCGAGTTCGGGTGGAATGAAGCCGCGACCGGCGAGCGTGACCATGAGCAGGACCGCGGCGATCGAGGAATGAAACAGCCAGGTGACCAGCGCCGCCAGCAGATAGGCGGTGACCGGGTCGCCGGAGAAGTAATCGACGACGACCGGCATCAGCGTGCTCTGGCGCAGCGGCTCCGATGCCTGGCCGATCATCTCAAGCGACAATACCAGCAGGCCGATGCCGACCAGGATGCGGCCGAACTGGCGCCAGTCGCGCCGCTCGGTGGCCATGAACATGACGGTGCCGGCGACAAGGCAGACCGGCACCAGCAGCGACAGGTCGAAGGTGAGCAACTTGACCACCAGTGCCGAGCCGATCTCGGCGCCGCGCACGGCAAGCTGGCCCGATATGCCGCTGACGATGCCGGCGCCGGCGAAGGAGCCGACCAGCAAGGTGACGGCGGTGGAGCTTTGCAGCGCGATCGCCAGGCCGCAGCCGGCCAGAACCGCCATGAAAGGATTGCGCATGGTCGCGCGCAGCTTGTGGCGCAGCACATCGCCATAGGCGCGCTCGACACCTGTCTTCACCAAGCGGGTGGCAAACAGCATCAGCGCCACCGCGCCGGCAAGATGCAGCAAAACGACCGAACCGCTCATGTCAGGCTCGCATTCCGACAGGCGACAGCGATACGGGCGCCGTGACGGCACAGAAGTAAAAGAGGGGGCGAATCAAGGACATTGCAAGGGTCGATACTACTCCGATTACTTTTAGCCGGATAATAAATTTTGCCCAATTCGGCCGGCTGTTGGTGCGCGACAGGGTGTGTCGGAAATGGATGGATCGCAAAATGGTTGCATTGCCGGCCGGCTTGTGGATGGTCGCGCGGTCGAGTGCCGACGACCCCTTCAAATCCGGTTTGAGCTGAGTGTTGAATTAGCTATCTTAAATACATGAAATCATTACAAAAACTTAATCCGCGTGTTCAGTTTCGGTTCATTCTTCGGGCTCTATTGCTTGGGCATCGGCAACCAAAGGAGTACCCCCGTGATGAAACGCATCATTCTTTCCGCAGTCGCCCTCTCTATGCTGGCTGCCACGTCCCTGCAGGGCCAGGCAGCGCCGCTGAACGCGCCGAATGCACCCCAGTCGAACTACAGCCAGGTCGACTGGAAGAAGCCGGACAGGCACGTGAAGAAGCGCGTCGTGGTGAAGAAGAAGAAAGTCGTCGTGAAGAGGAACCATTGGCGCAATGGCCAGAAATATTCCAGCTGGAAGCGCCACCAGCCGATCCGCGACTATCGCCACTATGGCCTGCGTCGCCCGAGCCGTGGCCAGGAATGGATCCGCGTCGGCAACGACTATCTCTTGGTCGGCGTCGTCTCCGGCATCATCTTCGGCGCGATCGCCGCGCACTGATCGTCCAAATGTCCACCGGCACTATGCCGAAATAGGAAGAAGGCGGCCCGCAGCGGCCGTCTTCTTTTGCCCTGTGAAAACCGGGTATGGTCCGCATTAGGAGTCGTCGGGTTTCGCCGGTGTGATTATATGGAGGACAAACGAGCCGTTCCCAATGCGCTTTCCACCTGCCTTCCTCGACGAGATACGCGACCGCGTGCCGATTTCATCGGTGATCGGCCAGCGCGTGGCGTGGGATAGGAAGAAGACCAACGCGCCGCGCGGCGACTATTGGGCGTGCTGCCCCTTCCATGGGGAGAAGAGCCCGTCCTTCCATTGCGAGGACAAGAAGGGCCGCTATCATTGCTTCGGCTGCTCGGTTTCGGGCGACCACTTCAAGTTCCTCACCGAACTCGACGGGATGAGCTTTCCTGAAGCGGTCGAGAAGATCGCCGATATGGCCGGCGTGCCGATGCCGGTTCGCGACGCCCTAGAGGAACGGCGCGAAAAGGAACGCGCCAGCCTGACCGAAATCATGGAAATGGCGACTGCCTTCTTCCAGGAGCGGCTGCAGGGACCGGAAGGCGCAAAAGCCCGCGCCTATCTGCGCGACCGCGGGCTGACACCGGCAACGCAGCAGTCGTTCCAGCTCGGCTATGCGCCCGACAGCCGCAACGCGCTGAAGGAGCACCTTGCCGCCAAGGGCGTGCCCAAGGCCGATATCGAGGCATGCGGGCTGGTGCGCCATGGCGACGACGTCCCGGTCTCCTACGACTGGTTCCGCGACCGCATCATGTTCCCGATCCCGGATTCCAGAGGCAAGATAATCGCCTTTGGCGGGCGGGCGCTGGCCGCCGATGCGCTCGCCAAATACATGAATTCGCCCGACACCGAGCTCTTCCACAAGGGCAATGTGCTCTACAATTTCGCCCGTGCGCGCCAAGCGCTGGGAAAGGGGGCGCTGGCCAAGGGCGGCACGGTCATCGCCGTCGAGGGCTATATGGACGTGATCGCGCTGGCGCAGGCCGGTTTCGAGAATGTCGTGGCGCCGCTCGGCACCGCGCTGACCGAAAATCAGCTCGAACTCCTGTGGCGGATGGCCGGCGAGCCGGTGCTGTGCTTCGACGGCGACCAGGCCGGACTGAAGGCGGCATGGCGCGCCGCCGACATGGCGCTGCCGGCGGTTCAGGCAGGCCGCTCGGTGCGCTTTGCGCTTCTGCCAGAAGGCAAGGACCCCGACGATCTGGTCAAGGCCGACGGGCCGGACGCGTTTCGCGCAGTGCTTTCCGAAGCGCGGCCGCTCGCCGACCTTTTGTGGGTGCGAGAAACGGCCGGCGGCGTCTTCGACACGCCGGAGCGGCGGGCGGAACTGGAAAAGACGCTGCGCGAACTGACCAGCCGCATCCGTGACGAGAGCTTGCGCTACCACTACCAACAGGAAATGCGCGAGCGGGTGCTGAGCTTTTTCGGCACCCAGCGCGGCGCGCGCCAAGCCTATCAAGGCGGGCGTCAAGACGGGCGGCCTGGCGAGCGCTTTCAGGGCAAGGGCTCTCCTGGCGGACAGTTCGCACGCGGCGGCAACGCCGGTGGACGCACCGCGATCACCGAAAGCCTCGGGCGCTCGGCGCTTGTCAAGCGCGGCAGTGAGGGGATGTCGGTGCGCGAGGCGACGATCATAGCAGCTCTTGTCAATCATCCGGCGCTGATCGACGAAAATTTCGAACATGTCGAGTTCCTCGACCTCGCCAATACCGATCTGAAGCGGCTGCATGCGGCGATCCTCGATGCGATGGCGCATGACATGGCCAACGACCGCGACGCGGTGATCGCGACGATCGAACGGGCCGGCTGCGGCGAGATCTGGGCGCGCGTGGTGGCGCTGATCAAACGGGCTCGCCAGTGGCCGGCGCTGGAAACAGCCGGACTTGACGATGCCCGCGACGCCTTCAGCCAGGCGCTCCACTTGCAGCGCAGCGCGCGCACCTTACATAAGGAGCTGAAACAGGCGGAAGCGGCGCTCGCCAGCGATCCTACTAACGAAAACTACCGGCATCTCGTCGAGATCCAGGCGCAATTTCGTGATGTGCAAGCAACGGAAGCGCTGATCGAAGGGTTCGGCGTGTCTTCGGGCAGGGCCGGGCGGGTGTAGGTCGAAGCTTACGAAAGAGTGAAAGTGCAGAACCGTGCTTGCGCGTCGAATCAGCCACGGCGCTTTAAGTCGGGTAATTGATTCGCTTTTTTCATGCGAATCATGCGAGAGGCGCTTGACCTTCTGGCAGAATGACGGAATCAGGACGATTCGAAACGTTAACCCGTGCCGGCGTCGACGGGAAATGCAGCGATGTGAGGTACCGGTCACTGGACAGGCGGTCAGCCTGCCACAGATACCAGGGTTAATCTGGACTTAACGAGAGATGCAGGTACTGGCCCGGGGAAGCGCGTTCTAGAGCGAACGCATCTGATTTAACCGGTACGGCAGCTTACGCGGCTTGATACTTGGCCGCTTGGAGAAAATAAAGAATGGCGACAAAAGAAAAGGAAGAGGTCGAGACCGAACGTGAAGGCGCCACCGATGGCCCTCTGCTCGACCTTTCCGACGATGCTGTCAAGAAGATGATCAAAGCCGCCAAGAAGCGCGGCTATGTCACCATGGACGAACTGAATTCGGTGCTGCCCTCCGAGGAAGTGACCTCCGAGCAGATCGAGGACACGATGGCCATGCTCTCCGACATGGGCATCAACGTGGTCGAGGACGACGAGCAGGGCGAGGAGCCCGAAGCCGCCGACGCGGCTGCCGACGCCGAGGAAGACGCCAACGAGCTCGCCGAGCAGACCGGTACCGCCGTTGCCGCGACGACCACCAAGAAAGAGCCGACCGATCGCACCGACGATCCGGTTCGCATGTATCTGCGCGAAATGGGCTCGGTCGAGCTTCTGTCGCGCGAGGGCGAAATCGCAATCGCCAAGCGCATCGAGGCCGGCCGCGAGACGATGATCGCTGGCCTGTGCGAAAGCCCGCTGACCTTCCAGGCCATCATCATCTGGCGTGACGAGCTCAACGAATCGAAGATCCTGCTGCGCGAGATCATCGACCTCGAAGCGACCTATGCCGGACCGGAGGCCAAGCAGGCGCCGGTGGTCGAGCGGATCGAGGAAGCCAAGACCGAGGAAAAGCCGCGCCGTTCGCGCGAGGACGAGGACGACATCACCAATGTCGGCGGCGACACGCGCGGTCTGACTGATGACGATGAGGAAGACGAGGACGAAGCGAGCCTGTCGCTGGCGGCGATGGAAGCGGAACTGCGCCCGCAGGTGATGGAGACGCTCGACGTCATCGCCGACACTTACAAGAAGTTGCGCAAACTGCAGGACCAGCAGGTCGAGAACCGGCTGGCCGCCGCCGGCACGCTGTCGCCAAGCCAGGACCGCCGGCTGAAGGAGCTGAAGGACCAACTCATCAAGGCGGTGAAGTCGCTGTCCTTGAACACGGCGCGCATCGAGGCATTGGTCGAGCAGCTCTACGACATCAACAAGCGCCTGGTGCAGAACGAGGGCAAGCTGTTGCGGCTGGCCGAAAGCTATGGCGTGCGCCGCGAGGAATTCCTGAAGGAATACCAGGGCTCGGAACTCGATCCCAACTGGACGCGCTCGATCGGCAATCTGACCTCGCGCGGCTGGAAGGAATTCACCAAGAACGAAAAGGACGCGATCCGCGACCTGCGCGCCGAGATCCAGAACCTCGCCACCGAGACGGCGATCTCGATTCTCGAATTCCGCAGGATCGTCAACCAGGTGCAGAAGGGCGAGCGCGAAGCCGCGATCGCCAAGAAGGAAATGGTCGAGGCCAATCTGCGCCTCGTCATTTCCATCGCCAAGAAATACACCAATCGCGGCCTGCAGTTCCTCGATCTGATCCAGGAAGGCAATATCGGCTTGATGAAGGCGGTCGACAAATTCGAATACCGTCGCGGCTATAAGTTCTCGACCTATGCGACGTGGTGGATCCGGCAAGCGATCACCCGCTCGATCGCCGACCAGGCGCGCACCATCCGCATTCCGGTGCACATGATTGAGACGATCAACAAGATCGTACGCACCTCGCGCCAGATGCTGCACGAGATCGGCCGCGAGCCGACGCCGGAAGAATTGGCGGAAAAGCTCGCCATGCCGCTGGAAAAAGTGCGCAAGGTGCTGAAGATTGCCAAGGAGCCGATTTCGCTCGAAACGCCGGTTGGCGACGAGGAGGATTCGCATCTCGGCGATTTCATCGAGGACAAGATGGCGATCCTGCCGATCGACGCGGCGATCCAGGCCAACCTGCGCGAGACGACGACGCGGGTGCTTGCTTCGCTCACCCCGCGTGAAGAGCGCGTGCTCAGAATGCGCTTCGGCATCGGCATGAACACCGACCACACGCTGGAGGAAGTCGGTCAGCAGTTCTCGGTCACCCGCGAACGCATCCGCCAGATCGAAGCCAAGGCGTTGCGCAAGCTCAAGCATCCCAGCCGCTCGCGCAAGCTGCGGAGCTTCCTCGATAGCTAATGCCGGGTGACGGATAAGCAATTTAAAGGGCGCTGCGGCGCCCTTTTTCGTTCGTGCCAGGAATTGTCTCGCCAGTCGGTGCGGTTGTTGTTGCAGCACACCTGCTGTGGGAGGATAATCTCGTGTCGGATGCATTTTCTGGGCGACAAACCCGGATGCCCGCCCCGGCAGTGACGCCGTGCTCCGAGGCCCCGGAGGGAGGTGTGCATGACAAACTATATCGTGCTGATCAACTGGACAGAGCAGGGCGCCAAAAATGTGCGCGAGTCGCCGAAGCGGCTCGATGCCGCCAAGAAGCTGCTGGGAGACATGGGTGGCTCGTTCAAGGCGTTTTATCTCACCATGGGCGAATGCGATATGGTGGCGATCGTCGAAGCGCCCGACGATGCGGTGCTCGCTCGTTTCTCGCTGATGCTGGCGACAGGCGGTAACGTGAGGACGCGGACGCTCAAGGCTTTCCCGGAATTGGCCTATCGCGAGATCATCGCCTCGCTCGGCTGAGGCGTTGCGCGGCTACAGATCCGCGCAAGCTGCCGAGCCCGGCACGGTCAGGCGCCGCTTGGCGGCGCCCGGCCAGTCTGGTCCGAAATGTTGCGGGGCGAAGGTACTTCCCGGACTCCGCGCAGCACCTCAGCTCGCGTCTCTAAACACATGCCCAAGCCTCTGCTGACCATCTGGTACAACACCCGCTGTCCGGTTTGCGATGCCGGCATCAGCCGGCAGAAGCGGCGGCTGATCGAGGCGATCAAGACCGGGCGGATCGCGTTTCGCGACATCAATGCCGAACCGGCGGCACTGGCCGGATACGGCGTGTCGCTGGAGGACATCCGCCGCCGGCTGCACGCAACCGATGCGGATGGCAAACTGCTGGTCGGCGCCGACGTCGTAATTGCCGTCTGGCTGAAAACACCGGGCGAGGGCTGGCTGGCAGCGCTGTTCGGCAACCGCACCGTGCTGCCGTTGACGCGCTATGCCTATGATCGCTTCGCCGATCTTCTCTATGCCTGGAACCGGCGAAAGGGCCGCTGGTAAGCGGCAGAGACAACCGCCCCGGGCCTTTTGGGACTCCGGAGAGGTTCAGCCACTGCCTTAGCCGCAAACGCGCTCTTTCAATCCCGTGCGCAATTACCTTACATCGTAAGATATATCTTGACTTAATCACCTCGCCTGCCTAATTAAGATATATCGTAAGACATAACTCAAGGAGCAGACGATGCACGGACATCATCATTTCGGCGAGCATGCCGAGCGCGTTTTCATGCATATGGCCGGCAAATTTGGCGGTCGTGGCGGCGGCTTCGGCCCATTCGGCCACGGCATGAGGGGCGGCGGGCGCGGCGGGCCGGGCGACATGTTCCGCGCCGGGCGTATGCTGGCCGACGGCGATCTCAAGCTGATCACGCTGTCGCTGTTGGCCGAGGCGCCGCGCCACGGCTACGACATCATCAAGGCGCTGGAGGAGCGCACCAGCGGCGTCTACAGCCCGAGCCCAGGCGTGGTCTATCCGACGCTGACCTTCCTGGAAGAGGCCGGCTATGCCGTCTCGTCGGCGGAAGGCAACAAAAAGGTGTTTTCGATTACCGAGGCAGGCCAGACGCATCTCAATGACAATCGCGAGATGATCGACCATGTGCTCGACCATCTCGAGCGTTTCGGCCGCAAGATGGCAAAGGCGCGCGACTGGTTCGGCTGGAACGAGGACGAGGATGGCGGACGTCGCGGCCGCGGCCGTTCGGAAAAGCGCAACGAATTCCGCGCCGTGCGCCAGCGGCTGCGCGCAGCCCTCGGCGACATCGTCGACGCGCCCGCTGAAAAACAGGCCGAGGCAATCGCAATATTGAAAGGGGCGGCCGAAGCCCTCGAAGCGCTGTCGCGCGATTGACGTCCGGGCCGGATGCGGCCCTTGCCCGTTTGCCTAAGGACCGCTAGTGAAATCATCCTGCACCACGCTATGTGATGCAGGATGATTGCCGTTGGAGGGCGCTCCCATGTCTTTTCTGAAACGTCTTTTCGGCGGTGGCGGCGGTGACGCGGGCGAACCAAAGAGTGCTGCACCGGCAAAGCAGATCGAGCACAAGGGATTTTTGATCAGCGCCACGCCCTACAAGGCGGAAGGCCAATACCAGACCTGCGGCGTAGTTTCTAAGGAGATCGACGGCGTGATGAAGGAGCACAAATTCATCCGCGCCGACCGTTTTGCCGGGCTCGACGACGCCGTCGACATCTCGATCAAGAAGGGCATCCAACTCGTCGACGAGCAGGGCGAGAAGATGTTCGGGTAGATCCTCATTACAGCCTTGGATCGATTGGCTCGCTCTCCAGCGCCAGCACGCCAAAAACACACTCGTGAATCCGCCGAAGCGGCTGTTTGGCGACAAATCGCTTCAGCGCCTGGTGGCCGAGCGCGAATTCCCTGAGCGCCGAGCTTCGCTTGCCGCCCAGGCTTCGCTCTCGCAGGCGGACCAGATTGTCCGGCGCATCATATTCGGGGCCATAGATGATGCGCAGGTATTCTCGGCCGCGGACTTTCAGCGCCGGCTGGATGAGTCCCTTCTTGCTCCGACTGATGAAGTCGAGCGGTTTAACCACCATGCCTTCGCCACCCGAGCCCGTCAGCGCCTCCCACCAGGCGACGGCCTCCGCACACGCGCTGGCGTCGGCCAGATCAACCGTGCGCCATCGCGTGCGCGTTACCACGCCATCGCCCGCAGCCAGACGGTCTGCAAGGGTCATGTGCCAAATGTGGTCCTGGTCGAACCAAACACGTCCCTCACTGGCGAGCAGGTGGAACGGCGCAACCTTCAGGCCGTCGATGTCCGAGACCGGCCACACATAGGGCGCCCAGGCGATGGCATATTTGGCCGCACGCGAAGCCCGGTCTTCAAGGCGGGCGTTGAGGGCGGTTGCATCGACGCCGCGCGCCATCGCACGGGCTAACGCCTCGCGACTGACCTGGAAGCCGGCGGCCGAGGACGTTGCCACCGGCGCATACTGGCTTTCAATCAAGCTGCTGGCCTTGGCCGACCAGGGCATTATCTCGGTGTCCAGCAGCAGCCAGTCGCTGTTTAATTCCTCCCACAGGTCCGCTGCTTCGACGCCGGCGCGGAGACGGGCGAGCAGGCCTTCCGTCATGGCAGGGTCGTTGAAAAAGGAGCGTCCGGTCCGGGTCCAGATCGCGCCGGTTTCATCGCCCAATGTCCCGAAGCGGTTACGCGCCGTCTGCGCGTCCCGGCACAGCGCGATCACTGCCCGCGAGCCCATGTGCTTCTCCTCACACACCACCTGAGCGACGTCACGTTCGCGGTAGTAAGCGAGGGCGTCCTCAGGACGTTCCAGCCAGCCGCCTAGGCTGCTCGTCTCTGACGGCGACATCGTCGGCGGCAGATAGATCAGCCATTGCGGCGGCAGCGCGAAGCGGCTCATCACCTCCAGCGCTGCCGAAGCATTCTCCTCGGCTACGACAATCCGGCCTCTCAGTTCGGTCTCGATCCAACGGCGACCGGAGACATCCTGGTAGTCGAGTACCCCGTCGGCATCGGCCTGCGCCGATTTGTCCGGCCTGGACCCGCCCAGCGGACGCATCGGTTCCGACCAGGTCTGGATTGCCGGGACACCGACCAGTTCGCGTTCGGGCCAGCGCAAAGCCGTCAGTTTGCCGCCGAATACGCAGCCAGTGTCGATGCACAGGGTGTTGTTGACCCACTCGGCCGACAGCACCGGTGTGTGGCCGTAGATCACGGCCGTCTTGCCACGATAGGCCATGGCCCAATCCGCTCGTACGGGCAGGCCAAATTCGTCGATCTCGCCTGTGGTCTCGCCGTAGAGCGCAAATTCACGCACGGCGCCGGAGCCGCGTCCTATCATCTCTTCCCTAAGGCCGGCATGAGCGACGGCGAGGCGTCCGCTGTCCAGCCAGACATGGCTGCGCAGGCCGTCGAGGAAGGCCGGCAGGGCCTCTCGCAGACCGCGATCCTGAGCGTCCAATTGGTCGATCGTTTGCTGAAGGCCGTGGGCGACCGTGACCTTGCGGCCTTCCAGCCATCGGCCGAGCTTGCGTTCGTGATTGCCTTGGACACAGTAGGCAGTACCGGCTGCGACCATGCTCATAGCGATGCGCAGGACATCGGGCGCGTTGGGGCCGCGATCGACGAGGTCGCCGACAAAGACGATCTTGCGGCCCTCCGGCGGGGTCACGGCAACTGTCCGTTCGTCGCGATCCTCGGACCAAGCGACGCTGTAGCCGAGTCGACTGAGCAGGATCTGAAGCTCATCGGCGCAGCCGTGGACATCGCCTATGATATCGAACGGACCGTGATCGTTGCGCTTGTCGGTCCACAGCGGTTGGCGCGAGACCTTGGCGGTGTCGATGCTGGCCTCGCTGGTAAGCTTCCAGACCTGGCGGAAGCCCTCGCGTTGCAGGCCGCCGAGACCCTTGCGGATTTCGGTCGTCATGCGTTGGGCCACCCCGGGCCCGAACGGCCGGTCGGGGCGCGACGCGTTGCGCGCGACGCAGACATCGACACCAGGATCGATGACCACAGCGACTGGCAGAGCGTGCCACTTGCGCGCCAGTTCGACCCAGGCCTTGCGGTCGGCCGCCCGCACATTGGTGGCGTCGATGACGGCCAGCTTGCGGTGCTTGAGCCGTTTGCCGGCGATCTCGCGCACCAGATCGAAGGCATCGGCCGAGACGTCTTGATCAGTCTCGTTGTCGGTAATGAGCCCGCGGCAGCGATCCGAGGAAATGATCTCGGTCGGCAGGAAATGCTTGGCGGCGAAGGTCGACTTGCCCGATCCGGTCGAGCCGATCAGCACAACCAGAGCGAAGTCAGGGATGGTGAGATCAGTCTTGTCGGGCCCTCTCATCGCGTGAACACCGCCATCTGCGTGGGCGCCCCAAGGACGGGGTCCTCGGCCCCTATGCCGCTGACGACGGCGGCATAGCCATAGGTCTCACCGATTTTTGCCGCCCAGGCTTCGAACTGAGCGCGGCTCCATTCGAAGCGATGGTCCGGGTGGCGAAAGGCGCCAGGGGCCAGGTTGGCGAACAGAACGTTGTAGTCCGCATTCGGAGTGGTCACGATCACCGACTTGGGCGCCGTCTCGCCGAAAACGATGCGTTCGACCAGAGGTAGCCTGTCCTCGTCGAGATGCTCGATGACTTCGACCAGCACCGCAACGTCGGCCTCGGCCCAGCGTCTATCCCGATACGTCAGCGATCCATGTAGCAGCGTGACCCGACCCTCGGGCGGCCCGCCGAACTCGTTCAGCTGGAGACGCTTGGCAGCCCATTCCAGTTCGCGGACTGCAGGATCAAGTCCAAACAGCTTGTGGACCCATCGTTCGCGCACAAGCCGATAGAGTAGCTTGCCTTCGCCGCATCCCAAATCCGCAATAGTGGTTCCGCCGGTGGCTCGAATGGCCTGAACCACAGCGTCCATACGCAAATCGTTCAACCGGATCGGCACCTCCAGCGCCTCCTCGGGCGCAACGCGGACTTCAGGAGGCAGCGCCTCGCCGGCCGTCTCGGGAGCCAATCGCTCCAGGGCGATACGGGCCAAAGCCCCGCGATTGCGCAGATAGCGGCGTACGATCAGGTCTTTGGCGGGATGGTTTTCCAGCCAGCCCTCGCCCTTGGATAGCAGCTTGTCGATCTCAGCCTCGCCGACCCAGTAGTGCTTGGCGTCGTCCATCACAGGGATCAGGACATAAAGGTGGTTCAGCAGGGCACTTAGCCGGCCAGTGCCGGTCAACTTCAGGTGGCCGTATCGCGGGCCGCTTGCACCAGACCCGACATCCCCTATCGGGGTTAGATTGACGGTCCACCCCAAAGGTTCGAACAGGCCTCGAACCAGAGCCTCACCGCCGCGCATCGGCAGCGGTGTCACCACCGCCTCCAGCGGCAGGTCGCTGTCGGCCAATTCCTGACGCTCCTTTGATATGCCGGTCATAGCGGTCCGCAGCGTTTTGTTTAGCGCCACCGACAGGAAGGACGATGCCGCATAGGGCCGGTCGTTTACATACTGGTCCAGCAGGCCTTCTGCCTGACCTTTGCCCTGGACGAGCCCTATCGGATCGACGTCGAGCAGTAGTGCAGCCTCGCAACGCTCGTAAGTCGCCTCGGGATAGAGCAGCCACACCTTGCCGAAGGACAGGTCGGTCTCGTGCAGACGATCGGGATGCTTGTGCAGCAAGAAGCCGAGATCTGTGGCCGGACGATGCGTTGTGGCGACGGAGAGGAACATCGGCGACCGATAGCGCAGACAAGCGGAATAACCAATGGTGTCGCGCGGCTATCCTGGTAAAAGCCATCCAACACTTTGACTCGGGCGCAGCCGCGCTAGCAGATCGCAAAAAAGGCAGGCGCGCGGCGCCTGCCTTTTTCGGTTCTGATACCAGTTGTTCGCGTTCTACGCGGCAGCGGCGACTGCTGCGGTCGAGGCCACCGCCGCATCCACCTTGGCTGACGCCTTGGCCAGAGCGGCCGAGACGGCCTCGGGGCCCATGCCGACGCCCTCGATGCGGATGACTTCGACGTCGGTCATGCCGATGAAGCCAAGCACGCTGCGCAGATAAGGGATGGCGTGGTCCATCTGCACGGCAGCGCCTTCCGAATAGATGCCGCCCGAGGCGAGGACGATGTAGACCTTCTTGCCGGTGACCAGGCCCTTCGGGCCATTCTCGCCATAAGCGAAGGTCTTGCCGGAACGGGCGACGTGATCGACCCAGGATTTCAGGGTCGACGAGATGCCGAAATTGATAAAGCCGGTGGCGAGGATGATGGTGTCGGCGGCGAATAGCTCGTCGAGCACGGCGTCGGACACGCCGACGACCTCGGCCTGGCGCGGGGTACGGGATTCAGCCGGCGTGTAGATGCCGGCTGAATAGTCCGGATCGATGTGCGGCAGCGGGTTGGCGACGAGGTCGCGCACGACAAGCTTGGCCGACGGATCGGCGGCAACGAGCTTCTCGGCGAATTCGGTGGCGATGCGGGTCGAGTGCGAGGCGTTGCCACGCGGGCTCGAGGTGACAAGAAGAATGGACATGGCGGGCTCTCCAGGGTTGGATGAAATTGTCCCGCCAGATATGAGGTCACGGACCCATTTGAAAAACTGGTAAATTTTCTATACGATCCATCCAAGCATTAGATGGATGCCTACATGCAACCCAACCCGACGCTCGATCAACTTCAGATTCTGGTGACGGTCGCAGAGACCGGCAGTTTCTCGGCCGCCGGCCGCAAGCTCAACCGGGCGCAGTCCGTCATCAGCTACGCCATCGCCAATCTCGAAGCGCAGCTTGGGCTGAAACTGTTTGAGCGCGACGGCACGCGCGAGCCCCAGCTCACGGATGTCGGCCGGGCGACGCTGGAGGATGCGCGTCGCATGGTTGGTGTGCTGCAGCGCATTCGTGCGCGGGTCGACGGCCACCGACAAGGGCTGGAAGCGGAAGTCGTGATGTCGGTCGACGTGACGCTGCCGTCGCCGGTGCTGGTTCGGGTTCTGAAAGCGTTCGAGGCGCAGTTTCCAACCGTGGCGTTGCGCCTGCATGTCGGCACGCTTGGCCTGACGCTCGACCATGTCGTCAGCGGACAGGCTGATCTCGGCGTCGGCGGCATGCTGGGCGAGGCCGATGTCAACCTTTTGCGGATCGGGTTCTTCACCTTGGTGCCCGCCGCGGCGCCCGATCATCCTTTGGCACTGCTTCCCAGACCGGTATCGCTCGAGGAGGTGCGCGAACACATCCAGCTTGTCGTCTCCGACCAGTCGGAGCGGACGCGCGGACGCGACTACGGCGTGTACGCCTATCGTACATGGCGGCTGACGGATGTCAGAACCAAGCACGTGCTGATGCGTGAGGGGCTGGGTTGGGGCGGGCTGCCGAGATGGCTGATCGCCGATGATCTGGCGAGTGGCCGGCTGGTGGAACTCGACCTCGAGCCTTACAGCGAGGTGCATTCGCCGCTGTTTGCCATGCATCGCACCGACCGCAGCCCGAAACCCGCGGCAGCTTGGCTGATCGATCAGTTCAAACGGCAGCTCGGCTGCTTCAACGAGTTCGAGCCGGGCCAGGTGCCTGAGGATGAGTCGGAGACAGTCCATCGATAAGGGCGACAAGTACCTCGCGATAGGGGCCGGTGTCGGCGCCGGCCTGGATAGCGAGCGCCGCCCGATCGAAGGCGGCGGCAAGCAGCGCGGTGAGTGCCTCCACCGGCAATCTCGTCATGGTCTGCGCGCGCATCGCCGCGACGAGGCCCTCGCGCAAGGAACGGTTGCCGTGGCGGTTATCGATGTCGTCCATCGCGGCGCGGCCGAGCACGGCCGGTCCGTCGAGCAGCAGCAGCCGGGTGCGGCCGGGTGCGCGCATGGCGGCAAGGTAGGCGTCGGAACCGGCGATCAGCGCGTCACGGGCAAACAGTGAGGGCGGCGAGGCGCGCTCGATCTCTTCCGCCACAGCTGCCGCCTCTTGCTCGATCACCGCGGCAAACAGCGCCTGCTTGTCGGCAAAGTGGTGGTAGAGCGCGCCGCGCGTGACGCCGGCCGCTGCAACGATCTCTGGCGTGCCGGTCTCCGCATAGGATTTCTCGGTGAACAGTTTTCGCGCCGCGGCGACCAGGTCGGCGCGCGTCGCTTCGGTGCGATCGCGGTTGGAGCGGCGCGCGGGTTTCTGTTGCATACGTGCAGCCTGTATGTTAATAAAATTTACATGCAGACTGTATGTTATCTGACGGGAGAAGGAAAGATGAAGACGACGAGCTATTATCCGGTGCTGATGACGGGCGACGTTGCCGGCACGAAGGCATTCTATATCAAGCACTTCAGTTTCAAGCCGCTGTTTGCGAGCGACTGGTATGTGCATCTGCAGTCGGCCGAGGATCGCCGGGTCAATCTCGGCATCGTCCAAGGCGACCACGAGACGATACCTGAGGAGGGGCGTGGCCGAACGTCGGGGCTGCTGATCAATTTCGAGGTCAAGGATCCGGACGCGGTCTACGAACGGATCCTGGCCGCCGGCCTGCCGGTCCTGCGGTCCTTGCGCAACGAACCCTTCGGCCAGCGTCATTTCATCACTAAAGACCCCAATGGCGTGCTGATCGACGTGATTAAGCCGATCCCGCCGAGCGCGGAGTTCCTGGCGCAGTTTGTTGAGGGGTGACGGGGCCTGAACGACGGCTCCTGGCAGGAACTGTCGGCAGAGGTGAGGGGACGGCTCGGGCCGCGTGACCGGGCGGGCATTCGCGGTCTATGGTGAGCTTGGCAACCTTGGGCCCATTCCATGCGTGAAATCTGCCTTGTCCGCGCACCCTCAAACCTTGGCCTCCGCCCGCTGAGACCAGATCATATACCGGGGACGTGGCGTGCGCCGCAGGCATTGACCGAAGCCGGCTTGATCGAGACGCTTGCGCCCGCCAAAGTCGTTGATCTTGATCGGCCCGCCTATAGCACGGAGCCGCAGCCAGGCACCCGGCTGCGCAACGGCAACGCGATACGCAGCTTCAACCTCGGACTCGCCGAAGTTGTTGCCGGCGCGCTGGGACGAGGCGAATTCCCGCTGGTCGTCGGCGGCGACTGCGCGGTCCTGCTTGGCGCACTGGCTGCTGCACGGCGATCTGGTCCGCTGGCGCTGGTCCATGTCGACGGCCACAGCGATTTCCGGCATCCGGGCAACTACGACATCAACGCTTCGCTCGGCTCGGTCGCCGGCATGGACCTTGCGCTCGCCACCGGACGTGGCGAGCCGTTGCTGACCGACTGGCCTGAAATCGCAAGCCCCCTTGTTGCGGACGAACAGGTGATTCAGATCGGCGAACGCGAGAACCGCGACCCCGACTTCGCCTGGCCTGACATCAATTCGACCGCGATGACGCTGATCGACGTCTTTGCCGTACGATAGCTTGGCGCGGCAAAGGTCCTGGAAAAGACCTGGACCACGCTGGCGCGAACCGGCTGGCCCTATTGGGTGCATTTCGACGTCGATGCGCTCGATCAGACGGTGATGCCGGCGGTGGATTCACCAGGCAGTCCCGGCATCGATCCCAACGATCTCGTCGCCATTCTCGCGGCGCTGGTAGCGGATCCGCGCTGCACCGGAATGGACATGACCATTTTCGATCCTGACCTCGATCCGACCGGAGAGCTGGCCGTGCTGCTGGTTTCGCTGCTTGGCCAGATCTATGCGTCGCGATAATCGTTAGCTTCGCGCCACCGGCATCACCGTGACCTGAGTAATGCCGGTGCGGCGCACCACCGTGCACAGCGTCTCGCGGCCGATGCGCTCGGCGTCGAGCAGGCGCACCAGATCGTCGACGCCGGTGACCGGGCGTCCGTCGATGGCGGCGATGATGTCGCCTTCCCTGAGCCCGGCCTTGGCCGCCGGGCTGTTCGCCTCGACGCTGCGCAGGCGCACCGCCGTGCTGCTCGACACCTGCGACAGCAGGGCGGCGCGGCGCGGCAGGTTTGTCGTGTCGGCCGAGACGCCGATGAAGGCGCGGCGGACGCGGCCGAAGCGGATGATCTCCGAAATGACGAAATTGGCGGTGTTGGAGGCAACCGCGAAGGCGATGCCTTGCGCACCATGGATCATGGCGGTATTGACGCCGATGACCTCGCCCGCCGACGACACCAGCGGTCCGCCGGAATTGCCGGGGTTGAGTGCTGCGTCGGTCTGGATGACGTCGTCGATCAGCCGGCCGGTGGAGGCGCGCATCGAGCGGCCGAGCGCCGAGACGACTCCTGATGTGACGGTCCATTCGAAGCCGAGCGGGTTGCCGATGGCAATGGCGATCTGGCCGCGCCGCAGACGCTTGGAATCGCCGAGCGGCGCGATATCGGCAAAGCTGCCGCCGGCACGCACCAGTGCGATGTCGGTGTCGGGGTCGCGGCCGAGAACACGGCCTTCTCTGGAGACGCCGTCCGGCATGGTGACGCGGACGGTGCGGGCATCGCCGACGACGTGGAAGTTGGTGACGACCAGCCCGTCCGGCGTGAGGACGAAGCCGGAGCCTTGGCCGCCGGCACCACCGATGCGCTCGATGCGGCAGACGGCGGGACCGATGCGGTCCACGGCATCGGCGACCGTTGCCGAATAATCATCGAGCAGCGCATCGTCGAATTGCAATTGCTGGGCGGGGAGGGACATGGCAGGGCTCCGTGTCTTTAGAGCAAGATGAAGGATGCCTATATGTGCGGAGCGGCCGGATCGGCCGCGACCTGACCAGATGGCCAGTCCAACGCCAACTAGCCGTCAGGCGAGTACCCGCGAACGCGCTGCCGAGCGATATCTGGGTTAGAGCGACGAGCGTCCATTGGACTCTCAAAGTACGCTCTAAGACTTTGAGTTCTCGCATCGTGCTTTCCGAAAATCGATACCGATTTTCGGGCCGATGCGATAAAAACCCAGGAGACCAACATGAGCGACTTCAATCTGAGCGCATTTTCCGACGCCATCGCCGATATCGCCGCCGCAGCGGCGCCGGCGACAGCGAGCTTCGCCACGCATCAGCGTCGCACCGCGACCGCCTTCCATTGGCGCGACGGCTATTTTATCGCTGCCGAGGAGGCGGTGGAGGCCGGCGAGGAGATCGAACTGACGCTTTCTTCGGGCGACAAGGTGAAGGCTGAGCTGGTCGGCCGCGATCCATCCACTGGGACGGCCCTTCTGAAGCCGACCGGCGCGCCGGACGTGCCGTCGCTGGCCAAGGCAGGCACGGTGCGGCCGGGCCATCTCGCCATCGCCATCGGCAATAGCGACGGCGCGGGGCTCGCCGCATTCGGCACGGTCGGTGAGGTCGGTCCGGCTTGGCGCTCGATGCGCGGCGGCACGATCGACCGGCGCATCAATCTGGCCGTCAATGCCGGCGGCCGTTTCGAGGGCGGCCCGGTGCTCGACGCCAAGGGCGCACTGATCGGCATGCTGCTGTTCGGGCCGCGCCGGCGGGCGCTGGTCATGCCTTACGAGACGATCGAGCGGGCGGCAGCGACGCTGCGCGAGAAGGGCCATGTCGCGCGCGGCTATCTCGGCGCCGGCCTGCATCCGATCCGCAACGGCGACACGCACGGCGCGATGGTGATGAGCCTCGACGACAATGGCCCGGCGAAGGCCGCCGGCCTGCATCTTGGCGACATCATCGTGTCGTGGAACGGCGAAGCCGCGCATGGCCCGCTCGACCTGATCCGCAGGCTCGGGCCGGACAGCGCCGGCGCGTCGGTGACGCTCGGCGTGGCACGCGGCGGCGAACGGCGCGATGTCGTGCTGACTATCGGCGAAAAGCCGCTGAACTGAGAAGATCGATGGCAAGTCACGGGATCACGGGGCGGCGGCTGACGGTGCTGATCGCGCTCGATGACGCCGTACGTGCCGAACACCTGTCCACGGCCCTTGCCGCGACTGACGATCTGCTGCCGATTGTGGCCGGCAACAGCGATAGCGGCGACAGAGCCGATGTCGCGGTCGTCGATGACAATAGCCTGGAAAGAGAAGCCCTGGAGGGCGGAGGGCTGGAAGGTGCGGCCACCGATCCGGCGATGCCCCAGGTGCTCTTGTCTCAACGAGGCAGGCGGCAGCGGCCCGCCGATACCGTGTTTGCCGTGCTGCCGGCGGCAGCGGACGATCTGCTGATCGCTGCTGCCGCGCGGCTGGCGGCGGCTGGCTACCGGATTTCGGGCGAGGGCCGCCCCTTGTCCGATCGGCATGACGATTTCGCTTTCCATGACGACGACCTCTTCGACGAGGAGCCGGTCGACGACAGGACCGAGCGGCCGGCGCTTTCGCCGCGCGAGAGCGAAGTGCTGGCGCTTTTGGCCGAGGGCGCGCCCAACAAGGTGATCGCGCGGCGCTTGAACATTTCCGTGCACACGGCGAAGTTCCACGTCGCGGCGATCCTAATCAAGCTAGGAGCGGCCAACCGCACCGACGCGATCGCCATCGCCATGCGGCGAGGCCTGGTGCTGGTCTAATTTGTCGTTCCAAAGCCTACGCAGCGTAACTCACATGCGGCGTGTTGGGCCTTGCGCGGCACGCAACCGCCGCGCAAGGATCACGCCTGTGATGTTGCAAGGAGGCGGAAGACATGTCGCTCAAGGGAAAGACGCTGTTCATCTCCGGCGGGTCGCGCGGCATCGGGCTGGCGATCGCACTGCGCGCTGCGCGCGACGGCGCTAATGTGACGATCGCGGCCAAGACCGCCGAGCCGCATCCAAAGCTGCCGGGTACGATCTACACGGCGGCTGAGGAGATCGAGCAGGCCGGCGGCAAGGCCTTGCCGATGTTGTGCGACATACGCGAGGAGGGGCAGGTGGCCGAGGCGGTCGCCCGGACCGTCGAGAAATTCGGCGGCATCGACGTCTGCATCAACAATGCCAGCGCCATCCAACTCACCGGTACGCTGGAAACCGAAATGAAGCGCTATGATCTGATGCACCAGATCAACACCCGCGGCACGTTCCTGGTTTCCAAAATGTGCATTCCGTACCTGAAGTTGGCTGACAATCCTCACATCTTGAATCTGGCGCCGCCGCTCGACATGAAGGCCAAATGGTTCAAGAACCATGTCGCCTATACGATGGCCAAATTCGGCATGTCGATGTGCACGCTGGGCATGAGCGCGGAGTTCGCCAGGGACGGCATCGCCGTCAATTCGCTGTGGCCGATCTCGACGATCGATACGGCAGCGGTGCGCAATCTCCTGGGCGGGGCGACGGTGGCGGCGATGAGCCGTTCGCCCGACATCATGGCCGACGCCGCGCATGCGATCCTGCTCAGGCGGTCGCGCGAAGCCACCGGGAATTTCTACATCGACGAGGAGGTGCTGCGCGCCGAGGGCGTCAGCGATTTTTCGATCTATGCGCCAGATGCAACAGGCCCGCTTGCCGGCGACTTCTTCGTGCCCGACGAGGTGTTCGCGAATTCGGAAATCAACATCAAAAGTATTTACTGACCGGCACGGACGCCGTTCTCAATCCTCGGCTTTGTCGACTTTGCCCAGGCCCATCAGCCGGTCGATATAGGCCAGCATCGGCGCGTCCTGTTCAATCGAAGCCGGAAACAAAAACCCCGCCGGCGAGGGGGTACCGGCGGGGCTCATGTGTCCCGCTGGAGTCGGGACAGGGCAGGGAAGCCCTACTCAGAATCTGGGGTGGACGACCTCGCGATTCAATGCCTGGTTAAATCGCGACGTACATTCTCCTTCAACCTCGGCTCATTGCCGGAAATTGCCCATCCCGGTGAAACCGGGGTGGGCTACGTCTTCCCGTATAGATTCCAGAAACCAGTTCAGGTTTCTGGAATCGTTGCTTTTTAAGTTGGCCATGGTCTTTACGAAAACCGGTTTTCGCCCTTTGCGTCGCTGACCTTCGGTTCGGGACCATGCCTAATTCGCACTGGCGACCGGCGCCACCAGCGAGGTGATGCGGCGGATGGCGACGCGACGGTTCTCGCGCTCAGGCTCCGACGTGTCGACCTTGAGGTACTCCTCGCCATAGCCCTGTGTCGTCAGGTTCTCCGGCGGGATGTTGAAGGCGTTGGTCAGGGCTTCTGCGACCGCCTCCGCGCGACGGTCGGACAGGGCGAGGTTCGCCTCCGGCCTGCCAACGGCATCGGTATGGCCTTCGATCAGGAAGGTTTCCGCCGGGTTCTTCTCCAGCAGCTTCTCCATGGCACTGGCGACGCCTTCGAGTTTCTGCACCTCGGTCTCGGGGATCGAGGCTGAACCGAATTCGAAGTTCAGCGTGTCGAGGTCGATGCGGCGGGCGATGTCGCGCACACGGGCAGAGCGCTTGACCTCGTCGATCGAGTAGAGGCGCTGCACCCTCTCCACCGGCGGCTGTTCGAGGAAGGCATAGTAGTCGTCCGGATCCTCGACCTCTTCGGAATCCAGAATGTACTCCTCGCGCGGAATATCGATCCGAATCGGCGGCAGGTCGTCGCCCGGATCGCGCCAGTCGCGATCGTCGTCATAGTGCCGCTCGTCGACATAGGTCAGCACATATTCGCGTCCGTCGGGCGCAATGCGTGAGCGCCGGACGACGTCGCCGTAGCGGTTGCGGATGGTGACGATCTGGATTCCGTTGTCACGCTCGACGATTTCCCGGGTGCGATCGCCCGACAGCTCCTCATAGTAGACGTTCCTGGCGCCACGGTGCATGCGCGGGGCGTCGTCGCTTTCGACGATCGTCTGGTTGTTGAACTGGAGGATAACGCGGTCGCCGAGTTCCCTGACGACGTCGACCCCTCGCGGGCGCGGACGGCGGCGAATGTCCTCGACGTCGGGCGCACGCTCAACGCGTTTGCCCTTTTCCTCCGTCACCGGAACCATCCTCTCAATCTTGAGCTCCTGCTGGGCTGCCCTGTCGTCAGTGGGCGGCGGCCCCTGGTCGACCGGAGCCGGCTTCGGAGCTTCCGCCTGCTCGCCGTCCTGCTGGGTGGGCTGACCACCCGCGTTCTGACCGCCCGTCTCTTGCGCGTTGTCCTTGCCGCCCTTGCGCTTGCGCCTGGCATCCTTCTGGCTGTCGAATACGGGAGCCGCGTTTGGATCGGACGCTTCGCCCTGGACCGGAGCTTCGCCTTGGGCCGGCGCAGCCTGCTCGCCATCGGCGGGCTGCTCATCGGTTGAGGGCTGCTCACCCGTTACAGGCTTCTTGCCACGTTCCTTAGCCTGATCCCGGGGCTTTTCGCCCTCAGCCGGAGCCGCTTGCCGGTCGGTTGGAAGCGGCTCGGCCTGCTCGCCGGCGGGCGTGTCCTGTTCGGCTGGCGCAGCCTCGATCTGCTGATCCTGGTCCCGCTTCTTGCGCGGCTTGACCTGCTCGTTGTTATTTGCAGGTGCGACCTTCTCGCCTTGCGCCGCCTGTCCGGCAGGCTCTTCGGCAGGTGCCGTTTCGATCTGCTGTTGGTCGCGCTTCTTCCTGCGCGGTTTTTGCTCTTCGGCCGGGGCGGCCTGTTCGGCCGGGGCTGCTTCGATCTGCTGTTGGTCGCGCTTCTTCCTGCGCGGTTGTTGCTCTTCGGCCGGGGCGGCCTGTTCGGCCGGGGCTGCTTCGATCTGTTGTTGGTCGCGCTTTTTTCTGCGCGGTTTTTGCTCTTCGGCCGGGACCGCCTGTTCGGCGGGGGCTGATTCAGTCTGCTGCTGCTCGCGCTTCTTCCTGCGTTGATTGCCCTCGTCCCCGGAAGGCGCGGCCTGCTCAGTGGGAGCCGATTCAGCCTGCCGCTCGCGTTTCTTGCGAGACTTCTGCTCCGGTTCCGCCTGCTGCGCGCAGCCTTCCGCCGACTCGCCTTCGGGGCAGTTAGACTGCGCCAGGATCAGTGGGGCCGTCATGCCTTGCAAAGAATCGAACGCGGCGCTGCCCTGCAACGGGAATGCGCCCAACGGCGCGGACGCCATCAGCAGGCCAAGTGCCGTGCCTGCCAGAATCCGTGGTTGGCGTTTCATTAAAAATCCTCCTTTTGGCGTCCCATCCCGGCCCAAACTGTTCATCAACCGGATTGGTTCCGGTTAGCAGGCATTAACGGCCACGAACGGCGATTGGCCGGCGTTTTGAAGGCGACTTCGTGTCATTCCTATGGTGCCGGCCTATGGTGCCGGCCGGCTTTGCGTCTGTCGCGGTGCTTGACCTTGACACCAGCGGGGGCCACATCCCGTCAATGGAAACGCCGTTCTGGAAAACCAAGACGCTCGAAGCGATGACCCCGGCCGAGTGGGAATCGCTTTGCGACGGCTGCGGCAAATGCTGCCTGTCGAAACTCGAGGACGAAGACACCGGCGAGATCTACTGGACGAGCGTCGGCTGCCGGCTGTTCGACGCCGAAACGTGCCGCTGTTCGGACTATGCCAACCGGCTGGCGCGCGTCCCGGACTGCGTCGGGCTGACGCCGCAGAATGTGCGCACTATCAGCTGGCTGCCCAAGACATGCGCCTACCGGCTGGTCGCCGAGGGCCACGATCTCTACTGGTGGCACAGGCTGGTGTCGGGGAGTGCCGAGACGGTGCATGAGGCCGGCATCTCGATGCGCGGCCGGGTCAGCGCCAGCGAGACCGATCTTGCCGAGCCGGACGACTATTTCGAACACATGCTGGACGACGAGCCTTAGGGACCTTGAGGCCAGGACCGGAACCGGCTGCGCGACAGGGCGTTTTCTATCCAGATTGTTCAGAACCGGCCAGATTGTTCGGAATCGGAAAGCTTGTTCGGAACCGGAAAGCGGAGAAACTGCGAAATTACCTCTTGTTGCCACATGAACCCAATATGAACGGCTGGTTCGTAAAAAGTTCAGATACGCAGGCGCATTCTCTTCCCCATCGGTTCGACCAAGACACATTGGTTCGAGCAAGACACACCGGTTCGATAAAGAAGGGCGGAAGCCCTGAACAAGGAGAGAGACAATGTTCAACACGATCAAGACGGCGGCCCTTTCGGCGCTTATCGGCCTCGGCACGCTTGCCGCTATCCCCGCCACCGCCCAGGCAGACAGCATCTATCTCGGCTTCGGCAACAACGACGATCCGCGCGTCGGCGTCTATACCGGCGATGACGATGGTTTCTATCGCGAACGCCGCCGCGAACGCGACTGGCGCCGGTCCTGCTCGCCGAACCGTGCCCTCAATAAGGCCGAGCGCATGGGTCTGCGCCGCGCGCGTATTATCGACGTCAGCCGCCGCACGGTTAAAGTCGCGGGCCGCCAATACGGTGACCGCGTGGTGATCGTGTTCGCCAATGAGCGCGGCTGCCCGGTCCTCTACCGGTAGACCTTCGGCACGTTGCCTGCCGGCAACGGCCTGCTTGGTAGTATGATCTTCTTCGAAGGTCGGCTTGGGGCATGATCTTCTTCGAAAGATCAGCTTGGGGCATGACCTTCTCCGAAGATCAGTCCGGAGACACGACCTTCTGCGAAGGTCGGTCTTGAGTAGCGGAGCCCCTCTCCGCCAGGACGGAAGGGTGCGGCTCGAAAAAACCCTGGAGGACCAGTCCTCCGGGGTTTTTTGATGCAGCAAAGGCCAAACCGTTCACGGGGCGGCGGTCACTTCAACTCGAAAGTGACAGTGACCTGTACCGTGTAGGAATTCTCCCCGGCCTGCACTGGAACCGATTCGCGGGCCGCGTCGAAGGCCTTGGCGTTCATCGGTATCGGCGGCGGCGCGACATTCTGGTCGGTGATTTCCAGCACCCGCCCGATGCTGACCCCGGCGGCTTCAGCCAGCGTCTTTGCCTTGGCCATGGCGTCGGCGACCGCCTTCTTGCGGGCTTCGGTGAGAGTTGCGGCCGGATCCTCGTTGGAAAACGAGATGCCGCCGCCCCGGTTGACGCCTAGCGACACCGCCTTGTCGAGAATCTCGCCTGTTTTGTCGATGTCGCGGATGCGCACCGAAAGCGTGTTTGTCACCTGGTAGGCGATGAGTTCGGCTTCCTGGCTGCCGTCCGGCTTGTTGGTGTAGTTGTAGCGCGGGCTGATCTGGATGCCGGCTGTCTGCAGGTCGCGCTCCTTGATGCCAGCCGACTTCATAGCGGCGATCACGGAGGCCATGGCGTCGTTGTTGGCATCGAGCGCGGCACGCGCGGTCTTGGCCTCGCGCATGACGCTCAGCGTCAGCAGCGCCAGGTCGGGGGCCGCGGTCGCTTCGCCTTCGCCGGTAACGACGATGCGGGGCGGGGGCGGCGAATCGGCCGCGCCAGCCATCGCCGGAAACGCGATTGCGGCGGCGAGCGCCAAGGGCAAAAGATATCTGGTCATAAAAATCTCCTCGGTCTGCGATCCAGTCGCGCTTGTCGACTACCGCATCGGCCCAAGAATCGGAATCGATTTCGGAAAGCACGATGCGTAGATTCAAAGCGTTAGAGCGTACTTTGCGCGTCTAAGTGGACGCATGTCGCTCTAATGTCTGAATATGGGCTGATTTGGACGATCTCGGCCAGCCAGTTCGGAAAGCCTTGTGCGATTCGGGGAAAAACATTAATCCAGCCGCGTGTGGGGCCTGTAGCTCAATGGTTAGAGCCGGCGGCTCATAACCGCTTGGTTGGGGGTTCGAGTCCCTCCGGGCCCACCAAAATTATTCAATATCAACCAGTTATGGTCAACTTCGCTTAGAAGTGGGCCAATCTAGATTCTATGCCCCAGGAGTCAGGTGCATCGACTCAATCCATGAGCGGGAAGGGCGAGTCATGCCTGCTCTTAAATTCTATTGTCGTCCTGTTCGTCAGTCTCCAGCTATTTCAAGGCTGGAAAGACCCTTGGGCGACGAGTGCGGCAAAAGGCGGTAACGACGTGCGAATGGGATGGTTGGCGCGACCGATCGAGAATGCCGCGGCGGCAAGTAAGCTGGGTCAACACAGCTGGGCGTACTGCCAGCAGGCGAGAGGCACAGCCGTTGCTCGCTGCTCAAAGCGGCGTCTTCCGACTTTCGCGGGATATCACCCATGCTCGCAACGGGTCTGCCATAGACTTTCGCATCGCCTGACCGGTGCTTCCGTCCGATGGTGGCGCAGGCCGAGGCGGTGCAACTTCCTCCGTAGACGCTAGGTGGCGGTCCATGGAGGCTCATGCCAAATCCACGGGCGCCAGCGGCGGAGGTGGCCGATCCGGCCGTGGTCAGCAGGAGACAAACATGACCCTGGACAACATTTCACATCCCTCGATCCAGCATTGCGCCGACAGCCTGAACGCCAAGCACAGCAACGGTAGACCGGAGCCCGAATTGGTTCCGTCGCGCTACGCGCTGCGGGTCGGCGACATCGACGTGCTGGTGATCAGCGATGGAGTGCTGCCGATACCAGCCCCGGTTATGGCATACAACGTCGACCCGGCCGTCCGGGCGGCCTGGCTGGACGACATGTTCCTGCCGCCGGACGTACTCGAGTGGCCGCTGAACGTGGTCGTCGTACGCAGTGGCGGCCGGACCGTACTCGTGGACGCCGGGCTGGGGATGGACCCGGAATTGCACTTGCCGAGGGCCGGGCGGTTGGTCTCGCGACTGGAGGCAGCCGGCATCGATCTCGCATCCGTCACCGACGTGGTGCTGACCCATATGCATATGGACCATATCGGCGGGCTGCTCATCGACGGGGTGAGGGACCAGCTGCGTCCGGATCTGCGGATTCACGTGGCGGCCGCCGAGCTCAAGTTCTGGGAGTCGCCCGATTTCTCCCGCGCCTCCATGCCCACGGGGTTCCCGGATGCGCTTCGGCGGGCGGCCAAGCGGTTCGTGAACGAGTACCGCAGCCAGTTGCGGCCGTTTGAGACGGAGCACGAGGTGGCGCCGGGGGTGGTTGTCACGCTCACTGGCGGCCACACCCCGGGGCACAGCGTGGTCCGCCTGGCGTCCGGCGGCGATAGGCTGACCTTCGCCGGCGACGCCGTGTTCCAGGTCGGGTTCGACCAACCCGACTGGCACAACGGCTTCGAACACGACCCTGAGGAGGCGGCCCGCGTCCGCATCAATCTTTTGCGGGAGCTGGCCGCGACCCGTGAGCCGCTGGTGGCCACTCACCTGCCATTCCCGTCTATCTGCCATGTGGCGGTGGACGGCGATGTCTTTCGTTGCGTACCGGCTGTCTGGGACTACTGACCCGCTTGTCGGGTCAGAGCCGCACCAGGTCGGATCGAGACTTATCGCGCCATGATCGTGTGCTCGTGCAATGTGTTGAGCGATCAGGATGTCCGCTCCGCCGTCAAGGCGGAGCGGACGTGCTCGATCCGCCAGGTCTATGGCTGTCTCGGCTGCAGCGCCCAGTGCGGCCGTTGCGCGCGTACTATCCGCCGCATCATTGACGAGGCGCTCGCCAGCGCTCGTGCGGCATCCTGCAACGGCCGCGCGCAGTCCTGACTCGGCCGCCTCGGCCGTCCGGCGCAGCCTTTCAGTCAGGAACCCATAGACCAACGTATCGGATGCATGCGTCCTCGGCATGATAGTTCGAACACTGGAAAGGCTGGCATGCTTGGGTCCTCCACAATCCAACCAAGGAGCATCGGAAATGACGCTCGGATTCGTTCTTTCAAGGATGCTGCAGATCTTCCTAAGGGTCTGGGCCGTCGACACGACGGCGCAGCCGGTTAGGCGCGGCGGTAACGGGTTTGCTCGCGCGATGGTCCGGCCGATCTACTTACGCGTCCCGTCGAGGAAGGTTCGTGACCGCGAGTGAACCCGCTCATCCGTGTTAAAGGGCGGCTGGCCAAGGAGCGCCGGCCGATATCGATGCCGGCAATTTCAAAACCAGAGGCACTCCGATGAGCGGTGGGCATTCCACCTATATTCCCAAGACCAGGATCGGACGCTGGTTCGACGCCCGCCTGCCGGTGCCGCGCCTGGTGCATGATCAGTTCATCGTCTACCCGGTTCCGCGCAACCTGAACTACGCCTATTCGTTCGGCGGCATCCTGTCGATGATGCTGGCCGCGCAGATCGTTACCGGCGTCGTGCTGGCCATGCACTACGCGGCTGACACGACACTGGCCTTCAATTCCGTAGACAAGATCATGCGCGACGTGAATTCCGGCTGGCTGTTGCGCTACCTGCACTCCAACGGCGCGTCGTTCTTCTTCATCGCGGTCTACGTCCATGTCTCCCGTGGCCTCTATTACGGCTCCTACAAGGCGCCGCGCGAACTGCTGTGGGTCCTCGGCTGCACCAACCTTCTGTTGATGATGGCTACGGCGTTCATGGGTTACGTGCTGCCCTGGGGACAAATGTCGTTCTGGGGCGCGACCGTCATCACCGGCTTCTTCAGCGCCATTCCGCTGGTCGGCGAATGGATCCAGCAGCTTCTGCTCGGCGGCTTTGCGGTGGACAATCCGACTCTAAACCGCTTCTTTGCGCTGCATTACCTGCTGCCGTTCATGTTGACGGGCGTCGTCATCCTGCACATTTGGGCGCTTCACGTCGCCGGCCAGACCAATCCGGCAGGCATCGACGTGAAGTCGGAAACCGACGTCGTGGACTTCACGCCCCATGCCACAATGAAAGATGTGCTCGGGGCCGTGGTGTTCCTGCTCGCCTTTGCGTACTTCGTGTTCTACGTGCCGAATTATCTCGGGCATCCAGACAACTACACCGCCGCCGACCCGCTGAAGACGCCGGCGCATATCGTGCCCGAGTGGTACTTCCTGCCCTTCTACGCGATCCTGCGCGCCGTCACCTTCAACATCGGGCCGGTCGACTCGAAGCTCGGCGGCGTGCTCGCCATGTTCGGCGCCATCGCCGTGTTGTTCTTCGTGCCCTGGCTCGACACGTCGAAGGTGCGCTCGGCCGTCTACCGGCCCTGGTACAGGCGGTTCTTCTGGCTGTTTGTCGCCAACGCCCTCTTCCTTGGCTGGCTGGGGTCCAAGCCGGCGGAAGGCTGGTATATCCCCGCCATGCAGGTGTCGACCCTCTACTACTTCGCGTTCTTTCTCGTCGTCATGCCGCTGCTGGGCGTGATCGAGACGCCGCGTCGGCTGCCGAACTCGATAACCGAAGCGATTCTGGAGAAAGGCAAGGATTAACACCGAAAGATCGCTCGTCAGGCTCCGAGGCGAGGATTGTGCGAGGATTTTATGGATTCGGATCCGGTCACGAGCTGGTGGAATGCTCCCCATCTCTACATGGTGCTGGTCGGTCTCGCCGGCATAGTCGTTTGGCACGTCATTCCGCGGCGGCTCTCCACCACCAGGCTGATTGTCCAGATCGCATTCTTCCTTACCATGTCGGTCCTGCTGTTTGACGGAGCCGTGCTCCCCTACGAACCGACACGGGGCACCGAGACAACCGCTAGCGCAATCCTCGTCGGTTCGGCCAAGTTGCTGTGGTGGGTTCACCTCGCCTGGGCGCTGATCGGGTTTGTCCGCATCTATCTCGTGTTCGAGCGAAAGCCGCGCGAGGCGCGCCTTCTGCAGGACCTCGTCGTCGGCGCCGTCTATGTTGGGATGCTGCTGTCCATCCTGGCTTTCGTCTTCGGTGCGCCGGTCGGAACGCTGATCGCCACCTCGGGGGTCTTTGCCATCGTACTCGGACTGGCGCTCCAGAATACGCTGAGCGACGTCTTTTCGGGCATCGCGCTCACCCTCGGCCGACCTTATGTGCTTGGGGACTGGATCGTTCTGAGCGACGGCACCGAAGGCCGCGTCGTGGAGACCAACTGGCGATCGACCCACCTGCTCACTTTGGCGCACAACGTGGTGGCGCTGCCGAACAGCTTCCTCGCGAAGCTAGGGCTGACCAATGTCAGCAGCCCTGAGGAGAGCCATGGGCTGTCCGTCACGATAAGATTGGCGCCGACCAAGATGCCGGCGATCGTCGCGGACGTCATGAACGCGGCCTTACAAAGCAGCAACACAATACTGAGGGAGCCGCCGCCAGTGGTCGCCATCAAAGCTCTGGATGCGACGGCGATCGAGGTCGATTTGTTTTTTCGGGTCGCAAATGTTGGCCAGCGTATTCCAGCGACGAACGAAATCTTCGATCTTGTCTACCGTCATTCCAAGTCCGCGGGTTTGCGACTGGCAACGCCACCCTCCTCTTCGATTCTCATGAATGACTTGCCGAACGAAGAGACGGCAAATCTCCCAGAAGTCACGCCGATCAAGCTTATAAATGCCATACCAGTATTCTCGGCGTTGACGGACAACGAAAAAGAAGCCCTCGCGGCAACGGTTACGGTGCGCACCTATCGCAAGGGCGACATCATAGCACAACAGGGAGAGATGCTGCCCTCCCTGATGATTGTTCGGACGGGCATCATTGTCCGAGAGCGCGGCGAAGATGACGCCCATCCGCAGGAGATTGGCCACCTCGCTCCCGGCGACTTTTTCGGAGAGACGGGTCTGCTCGCGGGCATTGGCGAGACCTCGACCTTGCGCGCAATGAGCCACGTCGTGGTCTACGAGATTGACCAGCAAAGCTTCGCGCCCCTGCTGCTCGACCGGCCCGAAATGGCCGAAGATCTTGCGGCCGTCCTCTCAGCCAGGATGTCCCTCGGCGGTAGCCGCACCGGACAAGAGCACACGGATTCGAAATTCGCGCTGCTCAAGGCCATGCAGACGATCTTTCACCCAGTGCCGTTCCGGCGCGTTTCGAGCGCCGGCAGACCGGGCGTACAAGAAGGGAGGTAGCCATGAGCATCCGACAAACCGGCGTCACAGATATCGTTTTGCCGGTGTCCAGTGAACCTGTGAGCGGTTTCAAGGTACGGCGCGTATTGCCCTCCAGGTATGGGCGAATGGTCGGCCCCTTTGTCCTCTTCGACCAGATGGGGCCAGCCGTGTTCAATACCGGCCAGGGTTTGGACGTGGGACCGCATCCCCATATCGGATTGGCGGCCATGACCTACCTGGTCGATGGGGAGATCGTCCACCGGGACAGTCTCGGTACGGTGCAGGCGCTCCGTCCCGGTGAAGTCAGCTGGATGACGGCCGGTTCGGGGATCGTCCATTCCGAGCGGACGCCGCCGGAGGCTCGAGCGTCCGGGAGCAATTTTTTCGGCATTCAGGCCTGGGTTGCCCTTCCTTGCAGGGATGAGGAAGCCGCCGCCGATTTTGCCCATTACAGTGAGCCGGAGATACCGAGGACGTGTGCCAGAAGCGTCGAATTCACCTTGATCGCCGGAGCCTCGGACGGTCTGGTCTCGCCGGTAAGAACCTTCTCCGACATGGTGTTCGCCGAAATCGTGCTGACCAGCGGCGCACGATACCAGGTTAAGCCCGAACATCATGAGCGGGCGGTCTATGTCGTCGCCGGCGAGGTCGAGATGGTCGGCCGGCCGGGCTCGTTCCGTGAAGCCGAACTGATATTGCTGGAACCAGGCGCCGAGATCGTGCTCAAGGCGCCGGCCTTTCATTCAACACGACTGATGCTGTTGGGAGGCGAGCCCTTTTCCGAACCGCGGCACGTCTATTGGAACTTCGTATCCTCCTCAACCGAGCGCATCGAGCAGGCCAAGACCGATTGGCGTGAACGCCGTTTCCCGGAAGTGCCGGGGGAGGAGGAATTCACTCCTCTGCCGGAGGATTGACCAGGGCAAATCGCTTGCCCTGATCTGCCTGGCAGCATGCGACCGCAGGCGCGGTTCTTGACGGCGGAAACTCTGTGCTTGGCCAGCTAAGCGACTTGCCGCTGCATCGAGCGAATCCTGGTCATGGTGTCCTCGTCGAGCAGACCGTCGAACCAGACGTCGAACATGGTCTCGAGCAGGAACTCGTCGTAACTGGCTTCCGAGAACAGCGTCAGCGACGCGTGCAGTTTGCCGGCGTCGATATCGCCGAAGACGGTGCTGGCGCTGCAGTTGATAAGCCTCTGCAGCGTGCTGACGCATTCGCGATAACGACCGCCCAGCAGCGGCGAGGAGATATAGGCGTTCGCCTCGTCGAGCGATCTGATCGCGTAAGCCTCAAGCGCGGCCCCGCTTCCGCTGGGGGCCAGCCTGGGGAACATGAACTCCATGTAGGGAGTACACATCATTCCCCGACGCAGGATGCCGATAGCATCTTCGTAAACCGGTTCCTGTGCGTGGACGAATCTTTGCAGGTTGTATTCGTCATCCATGGCGGCTCACCCGATCTTTGCCGAAGCAACAACTCCGCTCACGATCATCCGGCGAGAACGTCTGAATATTGCGGGTTCTTGACGAGGAACTGGCCCATGAACGGACATTTCGGGATCGCCTTGCGACCGGTCTTTCGGAGCAGCTCAAACGTGCCATGCGCCAACTGCGATGCGATCCCCTGTCCGGAAAACTCTGAAGGAACCTCAGTGTGGATCAGAACAACCCGTCCGTTCTCGAGACGATAGTAGGCCGCAGCGATTGCTCCGTCTGCAATAGGCAGCTCGAAACGATGTTGTTGCGTATTTTCCGTGACCTTCGCGTTCATTTTAGATCCTCGACTGTGCCGCGTCTGTCTGCAGAGGGCAGATGAAGCGACCTGAATAAGGTTGCCCAGATCATGAACAATGCCGGCCGTCGACTGCTCTGCCGGCGGGTCGGACAGGGGAACATCAGTAGTCCGGTCAAAGACATGATTGTCGGCCGTGCCTGATCTTGTTTCCGCGCCTGACATTTTCATGCCCTCTTTTGTTCGGTCGACACCTGGCAATCCGGTCGTGTGAGGACCCTATATTGAGGAGCATTTTCGGGTCGATTGGATGGAGGACGAGGGCGAGCCATACGGCGGTATATGTCTCGCTGCAGTTTTCGCCGGATTGATCGCCATGGTACTGACAGCCGACGCCAGTCGGCCGCGCACTCCCTGCCAACCTTGGGCGCGCTGCCTGGGAACGTCGGCGCGGCCGGCGATGCGTTCGATCGATGCCGGGAACCTACCCGTGCGCCGACCACCGGCTACAGCTGCCTCTCCCCCGGGTGCATCGTCCTAGACTTTCGGATCGCCTGACCGAACCGTCCGTCGAATATTTTCGCGCGCCAAGTGGGCGCATTCTTCTCGGTATCAGACGACCCGCCGCACAGGAGAAGACACGTGCACAAGATCATCAGAGCTCTGGCCCTTGTTTACGCATGTTGCGTGTCGGACAGCGCGACGACGCAGGCCGCGGACCATCAGGCAAAACCGACGATCGTGCTGGTGCACGGGGCCTTTGCTGAATCGTCGAGCTGGAACGGCGTCATCGCCGAGCTCAACAGGGACGGTTTCCGGACCATTGCGGTGGCCAACCCACTTCGCGGCGTGGCCAGCGATGCGGCCGCCGTATCGGCCGTCATCGGATCCATCGGCGGACCGGTCGTCCTGGTAGGCCATTCTTACGGCGGGCCGGTCATCACCGAGGCAGCTAACGGGAAGAACAATGTGAAAGCGCTGGTCTATGTGGCCGGATTCGCCCCGGACAAAGGCGAGTCCAGTCTCACGCTTTCGGGGAAGTTCCCAGGCAGCACGCTTGGCGAGGCGCTCCTGCCGGTGGCGCGGCCGGATGGAGGACAGGACCTCTACATCCAGCCGGAAAAGTTTCACGTGCAGTTCGCGGCCGATGTGCCGGCAGCGCAGGCCAGCCTGATGGCGGCGACACAACGCCCGGTGGCTGACGCCGCCCTGGCAGAACCCTCCGGCGCGCCTTCTTGGAAGACAATTCCATCCTACGCGATCTACGGCTCGGCGGATCGGAATATCCCGCCGGCGGTCATGAAGTTCATGGCCGAGCGCGCGCATTCGGTGAAGACCATCGTCGTCGAGGGCGGGTCGCACGCGCTGATGGTCTCGCGTCCAGAAGCGATCGCCTTGCTCATAGAGGAAGCCGCATCGGCACAGTGACGCAACCGGCCGCCTCGCGCCGGCTGCATTCAACAAGTGCAAGCCCCAGGAGACATCGACATGAAAATCGTGGTCATTGGCGGCACTCGGTACATCCGGTTAGCGACCGTCGAGAGGTTGCGTCAACAGGGGCACGACGTCGTGGCGGCGTCGCCGCAACGTCGTGCCCTCACAACAGCGGCACCTCATGATCCCGGCCACGCTGGCAGACCTCTTCGGGAATTCCTCGAGAACACCGCCTCCGTCCTGCGCCACCTATGGCACAGCCGACATCTTTGGCTTGGGCTACTACGGCAGCGCCTCGGAGGTCGTGGGGTCGGGGCAAGCGAGGGAAGGCTGCGAAGACAGTGTCGCTTGAGCCAAGCCCTTGCGCTGGCGGTCGAGCGAGTCGCGGACGCGCGTCGCTCTCATCGAGGAATTCAGGGCCGGCACGGTTAGAGCCGCCGGCATTATTCCAAGTAGATCTTTTCGAAGTCAGAACAGGAGAATGACATGAAAATCGTAATCATCGGTGGCACCGGACTTATCGGCTCCAAGACCGTCGCAAGGCTGAGCGTGAAGGGCCACGACGTGTTGGCGGCGTCGCCAAGTGGCGGCGTCAACACCTTCACCGGTGAAGGATTGGATAAGGCTCTTGCCGGGGCGGAGGTTGTCATCGACCTCGCCAATTCGCCGTCGTTCGAGGACAAGGCCGTTCTCGAGTTCTTCGAAACAGCCGGAAAGAACCTGCTCGCGGCGGAGAAGGCCGCCGGCGTGAAGCATCACATTGCGCTCTCGGTAGTCGGGGCGGAGCGCCTGCCCCGCAGCGGCTACCTGCGCGCTAAGATGGCTCAGGAGAAGCTGATCAGGGAGTCGGGAATTCCCTACACGATCGTTCACTCGACCCAGTTCTTCGAGTTCCTTGGCGGCATTGTGCAGTCGGCAACCGTCGGCGACACGGTCTCGGTATCGTCGGCCTACTTCCAGCCCATCGCCGCAGACGATGTTGCAGAGGTGATGGCTGACGTGGCGCTCTCCCAGCCGATTAACGGCGTGATGGAGATCGGCGGCCCCGAGCCCTTCCGCATGAACGAACTGGTCTTGCGTTTTCTGCAGCTCGCCAACGATCCCAGGAAGGTGATCGGTGATCCTCATGCGCTCTATTTCGGGACCGAGCTAGACGACCGCTCGCTTGTCCCGGGCGCGGGCGCCCGCATCGGTTCGACGCCGTTCGAAGACTGGTTCGACCACGCCCCGTCTCGGCGAAGCGGTGTTGCGGCGTAACGGCGGCATCTGAAGACAACCCGCAAGGGAAACGACGATGGACCACAAGCTGCCCATTGCGCCTCAGGCAAGTCGCCGAGCCCTCCTCCTCGGCGCAGCGGCCGCCGGCATTGCAACCGGCCTGCCCAAATATGCGCTCGGGCAAGGGACAGCCGGCCAGGAATCGAACTCATCCCTCTCTCAAGAAGGATCGAAAGATATGAGCACTATCACCACCAAGGATGGCACCGAGATCTACTACAAGGACTGGGGTCCGAAGGATGCTCAACCGATCGTCTTCCACCACGGCTGGCCGCTCAGCGCCGACGACTGGGACACGCAGATGCTTTTCTTCGTCGGGCATGGATATCGCACCATAGCCCACGACCGGCGCGGGCACGGCCGTTCCGCGCAGGTAAGCGACGGTCACGATATGGATCACTATGCTGCCGACGCGGCGGCGGTGGTCGAGCATCTCGGCCTGAGGGACGCAATCCATATCGGCCACTCGACCGGCGGCGGCGAAGCCGCTCATTACGTCGCCCGCCACGGCAACGGGCGCACCGCGAAGCTCGTCCTCATCGGCGCGGTGCCGCCAATCATGGTGAAGACGCCGGCCAATCCTGGCGGCCTTCCGATCGAAGTGTTCGACGGGCTGCGCAAGTCGCTCGCCGACAACCGCGCACAGTTCTACATCGATTTCCCATCGGGCCCCTTCTACAGCTTCAATCGGCCGGGCGCGAAAGCGATCCCGGGCATCATCCAGAACTGGTGGCGGCAGGGCATGATGGGCAGCGCCAAGGCGCACTACGACGGCATCAAGGCCTTTTCGGAAACCGATTTCACCGACGACCTCAAGATCATCCACGTGCCGACACTCGTCATGCACGGCACGGACGATCAGATCGTGCCCATTGCCGATTCCGCGCCGTTATCCGCAAAGCTTCTGAAAAACGGCACGCTCAAGATCTATGAGGGCTTTCCGCACGGGATGTGTACCACGCATGCCGATGTGGTGAACGCCGACTTGCTCACCTTCATCAGGTCCTAGGCTCACGCCGTGCCCTCAGGCGAGAGCCCGATCGCCGGCCGTCCTCCCCTCCGCCGGCGATCTCCCCAATCTCAACCGCAAACTGGAGCCAGACAAATGATCCGGAGTATACTCTACAGCACCGCCGCTCTCGCGGCGTTCATCGCCACCGCCGCGCTGGCCGACAATACGGCTGGCGCTTTCAAAAACGTGAAGCTCGTTTATGATCAGCCGCTTCCGAACGTGCCCGGCAAGAGCATGAGAGGTGTGCTTGTCGACTATGAGCCAGGCGGCAACTCGCCCGCGCATCTCCATCCCAAATCTGCCTTCATCTACGCCACGGTTCTCGAAGGGGCGATCAAGAGTCAGGTCAATGATGGCCCGGTGGTCACCTATCGCGCCGGCGAGAGCTGGTCCGAATATCCCGGCGATCGTCACCGCGTCAGCCAGAATGCCAGCGCGACTGACCCCGCCCGGCTGCTGGCTGTCTTCATCGTCGACACCGGCGAGACCGAACTTGTGCTCCCCTACGAAGAATAAGGTCGGAATCTATCGCCCTGTTTGAACAGGAAAGCGCCGCGCCGCCGGAGCGTTTGAAGCGCCTGGCGGCACGGCACGCAACCAAGGACGGCGCAATGCTCATCGGCAAACTGCATGCCTTCACGTCGTCGCGCCTGGCCGTGATCGACTTGGATGCAACGGTGCAAGCGGCCGCCCTTTCACTGTCCAGGCCTGGCATCGGCCTCGTTGTGGTATGCAATGCAGGCGGAGGCGCGGAGGGTGTGCTCAGCAAATCCGATCTCGTGCGCCATCTCACCGGCCCAGCGTCCAAGACACCGCCAGTGTCCAACCTGATGAACAGATCCATCGTCTCCTGCAGTCCGCGTGACGATGTCCACGACGTATGGCAGACCATGGCGGCGCGAAGCCTGCAGAATATTCCGGTCATCGACGTCGGCGCCAGGCCTCTCGGTATATTGGACATACGAGACGCGATGAAAGTGTTGTTTGAGCAGGAAGAAATCCAGGAACGGATGCTCTTCAATTATGTCACCGGCGTCGGCTACCGCTAGCCGCTTTGCCTGCAGCGATACCGCTGCTTCTCCAGGAATATCCTCCCAGAAGGACAATGAACATGAAACTATACTACAGCCCACTTGCTTGCAGTCTTGCCGATCACATCGCCCTACTTGAGGCTGGCGCGCCATTCGAGCGGGAGAGCGTCAACCTGAAGACCAAGCGGACGGCATCGGGGGCCGATTTCAATGCTATAACGCGCAAGGGCTACGTTCCGGCGCTGGTGCTGGACAGCGGAGAAATCCTCACCGAGAACATCGCCGTCCTCGATTGGCTCGCCACGGAGTATCCAACGCTCGGTATTCCAGGAAACCTTGGCCGCACGCGCGTGCTAGAAGCGCTGGTTTTCATCTCGACCGAGGTGCACCGCAGCTTCAAGCCGATGTGGCATGCAAGCAGCGAAACCCAAAAGGCACAGGCAAGAGCGACGATCTCGAAGCTGCTGGACATACTTTCGGAGAGCCTTGCGGGCAACTACCTGTTTGGCGCAACGCCCAGCGTGGCCGACTTTTACCTTTTCGTGATGCTGCTATGGGCCGAGCGCTTCGACGTCTCCGTTCCCGCGCAGCTGGTCGCACTGCGTCAGCGCATGGCGAACCGTCCGGCCGTGCAAGAGGCCATGCGGCACGAGGGGCTGATCTCGGCAAATGACCGCGAAGCGTCCACCGCCGCCTGACGCGGCGATGCCCCCCTCTTCGCAGCCTTCGGCGTTCCGATCGATTGGACGCCAATGGGAGCGGCTTGGTGGCTGACCGAGCGCCGGCATCAGAGGTCCAGCACCAGGATGTGCAATTCGGCGAGGCGTTGGAGCTGACCTTCCCAGCGAGCGATCTGATCGCGGTGTTCGTTCCGGAGCGCCCGCGGAACATCCATCAATTCGACAATTTGCCGGAAGCTGGCCAGGAGCGGGACCATGTCAACACTGGATGACAATGCCGTCATCATAACCGGCGAAAGTTCCGGCATCGGCAGGCCGCGGTGCCAGGGGTGATCAGCCAGGTGATGGCCGTCGACGGCGGCCTTGGGCTCACGTGAGCGGCTGACTGAACACCTCTAACCAGAACTTTTGCTCTATTCGTCCGTGTCGGCCGGTTCGGTCTCCCGGCCGTTTCGCCCTTCTCTGGCCGCGCGCCCCTGGTCAGGCGTGCTAAACCCCGTCGGACGACGCGGGGATCGGCTCATGCCACAGTCCTCGCCCCGCCGGCCACGCGCATCGGCGCGGGCAGAGTTTCCCATGCCCGGATCAACTCACCGATGGAAGCGGCCTCCATCTTGCGCATGACGTTGCCGCGGTGCAGCTTTACCGTCACCTCACTAATGCCGAGGTCGAAGGCGATCTGCTTGTTGAGGCGCCCGCGCGCCACCTGATGCAAAACCTCGCGCTCGCGTGGCGTCAGCGTCTCAAAGCGTTCGACATTGCGCTTGACGACCGCAGCTTCCGCCCGCCGCGCGGCATCCATCGCAATGCCCGCAATAACAGCGTCAAGCAGCGTTTGGTCCCGCACCGGCTTGGTGAGAAAATCCACAGCCCCGGCCTTCATCGCCTGGACGGTCATCGGAATGTCGCCATGCCCGGTCAGGAAAATGACTGGCTTGGGGTTGCCGCTTTGGGCCAGATGCCGCTGCAGATCGAGACCGCTCGCTCCCGGCATGCGCACGTCGAGGATCAGACAACCGGCGCTATCCAGTACGCCGGCATCGAGCAATTCGCGCGTCGAGCTGAAACAGACATGCTGGAACCCGGCGGAAAGTATCAATTCGGACAGCGCCTCCTGAACAGACGCATCGTCATCCACAATGATAACAAGGGGCTGTTCCGCTTCGCGACTGCGCTGCGATGACAACGGCGCCGATCTCCGTAAGTGCGGCGGCTGCTCAACCCTCATGTTCATCTCCATTTTTCGATTTGCCCAATACATTGCCGATGGCTGCCAGCATGACCTTCGCATCGAAGGGCTTACGGAAGCACCCGCTGACGCCCTGGACTCTGTCCGCATCGGCAATCTCGTGGCGCCCGGTGATCAGGAACACCGGCAGGTCCGGACGCGCCTTCTTCACCAGATCACAAAGTTCGAAGCCGTCCATGCCGGGCATCCCGATGTCGGTGATGAGCACGTCAAGGCCGGACAGCCCGCTGACGAGCAATGATCGCGCTGACGAGAAGCTGCGGGCCGCATAGCCGGCGGACTCCAGCAGATCCTCCAGCGACTCGAGTAGCCTTGGATCATCATCGACAACGGCCACGACAGGTCTTCCCTTGGTCACGCCCGGTTCCCTCCCGCTCGGCGCGAGTGGGTGATCGGTATCTCCAGTCGCTGCGCGATACGCACGAGATCGGCGAGCGATGACGCCGCCATTTTCTGCATCACGTTCCTTCTATGGATCTGCAGCGTGACCTCGCTGATTCCGAGTTCAGCGGCTGCCTGTTTGTTGAGAAGGCCGCTCACCACGAGCGGCAGCACCTCGCGTTCGCGCGGCGTCAGGTCGAGATAGCGTTGCTTCAGCGCCACCAGTTCAGCACGTGCGGACCTCCTTTCCCGATCCTCGGCGAGCGCCGCTTGGATTGCAGCCATGAGATCCCCATCACTGAAAGGCTTGGTGAGAAAGTCCACGGCGCCATGCTTGATCGCCTGGACGGAGGACGGGATGTCGCCGTGCCCTGTTATGAAAACGATCGGCGGATGATCTCCCTTTGATATCTGCCTCTGCAGATCCAGGCCGTTGATGTCGGGCAGCTCGACGTCGAGGATGAGGCATGCCGGGATGTCCGGCTTGTTTGCACCGATGTATTCGCTGGCCGATCCGAACGCAGCGGCGCGGATACTGTGCGAATCCAGCAGCTCGCTCAGCGCCTCCCGCAGGCGCGCATCGTCGTCCACGATGAAGACGATATGGTCATCTGTGGTCATGGCGCCGCTTTCACTTCAATCGGCAAGGTGAAGACGAACGTCGCCCCCTGTGGTTCGTTGTTCTCCGCCCACAGGCGTCCGCCGTGCGATTCGACGATCGAACGGCAGATCGCGAGCCCCATGCCCATTCCGTTCCCCTTCGTCGTGAAGAACGGTTCGAATATGTTGTCGGGAAACTCGATCCCCGCGCCACGATCGCTGATCTCCGTCTGAACCACATCGCCTATGCGGCGCACACGGACCTCAAGAACCCGGCCGCCCGTAACGGCGTCCATGGCATCCATGCCGTTGCGAATGAGGTTCACCAGAACCTGCTGGATGTGTACGCGGTCCAGCGCGACGAGCGGCAGGTCGCTTTCGACGTCGATATCCATGCGGACGCGCCGCCGCGCCGCTTCCTCGGCCATGAGGTTGCGCGCCTCGGCGATAACGCCACTGAGCGCCGTAGGACTCCTTGCCTCGCCGGATTGTTTGAACAGAGCGCGGATGCGGCTCACGACGTCGGCGGCCGCATTTGCGTCACGAATAATGCGCTCCACCGTCTTCTGCGCACGCTCGAGATTTGGCGGCTCAGCCATAAGCCATCGCTGGCAGGCATGCGAGTTCGCCACCACGGCCGCCAGCGGCTGGTTTACTTCGTGCGCGATGGAAGCAGAGAGCTCAGCAAGGCTCGCGGCCTGACTCGCTCGTGCAAGGCTCTCTTGCGCCAGCCGCAGCTCTTCCTCCGCCCGAACCTCATTTTCAACATCGAGGCAGATGACATTCCACTGCACGATAGTCCCTTCGGTATTGCGCATCGGCGCGGCGCGTGTCTCGACCCAGCGATACTCGCCGTCGAACCGCCGCAGGCGGTGCCTGCGCGCATAGGGCTCGCCGGTGGACAACGAATGAGCATATCCTCCCTTGACGCCCGCCAAGTCATCGGGATGCACACCGGCGTCAAGCGTGCCGGCCAGCCGGGACTTTCCGGTGCCGTCCAATCGCTCAAGCTCATACCCCAGGAACTCGCGGAGCTGCTGGCTACGATAGACCGGCTCGCCATCCGGGGCCGCGCAATCGATCATCGCCGGCAGCGTTTCAACGAGTTGCCAGAGGAAGCGCTCCCGCTCTTGCAGCGCTTCCTGAGAAGTCACGAAATCATCGATATCGACGTTGGCGCCGAACCACCGGATGATGCGGCCGCTCTCGTCACGGAGTGGTTCAGCACGCCCCTCCGTCCAGCGGTATGAACCATCCCACCGGCGGTTGCGAAACTTCAGCTCGAACGGTTCGCCCGTGCTGAAGGAGTGGGTCAAGGCCTGCAGCAAACGAGCCCTGTCGTCCAGATGAACGATGGTCTGGATCGCGCTGGGCAATCCTCCCTCGGCATCAAAATCGTCCAGCTTCAGGCCGATATAGTCCATCATCGTCTTGTTGATGTATGCAGGCTCCCCTCCGGGCGTGACGCACCAGATCTGCACGGGCACGGTGTCGATGAGCTGTTGAAGCTGACGTTCCCGGTCGCGCAGCGCTTCCTGCGCGCGCATCTCATCGTCGATGTCAATGGAAATGGCATACCATTGCATGATCGCGCCGCTTTGGTCCCGCACCGGTTCCCCGCGGCCGTCCACCCAGCGATACGCGCCATCCGCGTGACGCATGCGGTACTTCATGGAGTAGGGCTCCCCGGTGGCGAAGGAGTGGCGGACGGTCTCCAGTAGACGTGCGGCATCTTCCGGATGGACGAGGGTCGTTATGGCTGCCGCCAGTCGGCTCATGTCCGGCTTGTCCAGTTGGGCCAGGTCGTTCAAGCCGAAGAAGTCGAGCAAGCGCTTGTTGAAGAAGGTCGGCTCGCCTTTCGGCGTCAGACGCCTGATATGGACGGGAACCATATTTACGAGCTGCGAGAGCTCGCGCTCCCTGTCGCGCAAGGCTTCCTGCGCACGCACCTCCTCGTCGATGTCGAGCGAAACGCCGTACCATTCCACGACCTCACCGTCTTCGTTACGCCGAGGCTCTACCCTGCACTCCGCCCAGCGGTACGCGCCGTGCTGTTCGCGCCAACGAAATCGCATCGTGGACATGCCACCGGTTTCGAAGCAATTCCGTAGGGTGTTCTGTACCTCGGGAGCATCTTCGGGATGGATCAGCTCCTGCAGCAGTTGCTCGATGCGCGGCTCTCCGAGAGCTTCGAAATCCGCGATGACGGAGCGGAAATGGTCCTGGTAGCGCTTGTTGAAGTAAACCGGTCCGCCCGTAGGCTTTGCGCTCCAGATCCGGACTGGTACGGCATCGATCGTCTCCTGAAGCTGCCGCTCGCTCCGCCGCAGCGCCTCTTCGGCATGCATCTGATCGTCTATGTCGTGACAGAGCCCGTACCACTGGACGATGCGCCCGTCCTGGTCCCTCATCGGCTCGGCGCGGCTCGACATCCAGCGGTAGACCTCGTCTTGACGGCGCAAGCGATACCGCATCGCAAGGACCTCGCCGGTGGCGAGACAATGGCGGAGCATGTCCGAGAACGCTGCTCTGTCGTCCGGATGGACGCCGGCCTCTATCATCGCCGTCATGCGGCTCATGCCCGGCTTGATCGTATCCGCCACGTCCAGGCCGAGAAAATCTACCATGCGCTTGTTGAAGAAAATCGGCTCGCCGTCGGGCGCGAGACGCCAGACGTGGCTTGGAACCATATCGACAAGCTGCGAAAGCTCCCGCTCCCGGTCGCGCGATGTGACCAGCGCCAGCTGACGCTGCCGAGATATGGCCGCCACGATGAGCGCCGAAAATGCCGAGATTGCCAGGAAAAGCTGCAGCATGACCTGCCTTTGTCTCTGGAACTCGGGAGCGCCGACAAACTGGCTGTCTCCAGATATCGTAAGTGTCATCGTGATCAGGGCAAGGAGCGTCAAGGCGACGGCGGCGCCTCTGAACTCGAAGCGCGCCGCGGCCCAAAGAAGGGGCGGCATGATGATGTAGGGGGTGGGCAGGTAGACGTCGCTCAAGGAAAGCGCGGCGACCCCCAGGAAGATCAGACCCAGGACGCTGGCTTCTACCGGCTGCGCGGGAGAGAGTTGGGTTTTGCTGCGCCAATACTGGATCACGACCAGTGCCGGTGGCGCTACGAGCAGGATTCCGGTGGCGTCTCCAATCCAAAACAGCGGCCATACCGCCGTGAAGGTTTGCGATTCCACGCCAAACCACGCAAGCGTCGCGCTTCCGACCGTCGCGCTGACGAGCGGCGCAACTCCAGCGCCTAGTACGACGAATGCGAGGACTTCCTGCAAGGTTTCAAGCCGAACCGGACGCCCGCATGCCCGGTTCACAAGCGTTGCGCCGACAGTCGCGCCAAGGGCGTTGTCGATATAGATTAGAAAGCCCACAGGCAGCGGACTGTGGAACCACACAAACTGCGCGAACATCTCCGCCAGGCAACCCGCCAGTATCCACCACGGCCAACTGTAAGGAGAGGTGAGGATGAGCGTCGCGATGAAAACGCCGCCCGGAGGCCAAATGGAAACCGTTATTCCGGGGACGATTGCGAGCGCCTGGGCGAACCCGCAGCCCAAGACATATGCCGCAAAAAATAGCCCCAGATGAAGGAATTGCGGGCGCGACCAGACGGACATCATCGGTTTCTCCTGCCGGGCAAAGAAGGGCTGGGGATTGTCAACGCTGCGTGTAGCACGTCTCCGCGATATCTGGGCTGGGGAACTCATGATCTCGGCTGGCGAACTCATGGCCCACTCTAATTCGGTGTCCCCCCGGCTGCACCTCATGGAAATCCATGAGGCGTGGCCGAAGCATACCTGGCCTAGCCCTCAGGATGATACTGCCTAGACCAGCCGAGTGGCGACATGGCCTCTCGCATGATGATGGCTTGGCCCGGCGCGTCCCGGCATGATTTGCAGGCGATAAACCGCCTTCAAGGAGACATTCATGAATATCGCCACCAAACCGACGGCGCAGGCCGGGACCAAGCTGCCCCGTGTTAACTGGGCCGAGCAATCTCCGGAACTCGTGAAGAAGTTCACCGGGGTTGCCACGGCTCTCCGTGCAAGCTCGATCGAGGAGACCATCCTCAATCTTGTCAATATTCGTGCTTCGCAGCTCAACGGCTGCTCCTTCTGCCTCGATATGCACGTCAAGCAGGCAAAGATGCACGGCGAGCGCGAACTGCGCCTCTACCACTTGGCCGCGTGGAGGGATTCGACCCTGTTCGCCCCACGCGAGCGCGCCGCACTCGCATGGACGGAAATCCTGACCAAGCTGCCGGACCAGGGCGTTTCCGATGAGATCTATGAGCGCGTCCGCACGCAGCTGTCGGAAAAGGAGATCTCCGATCTTAGCTTCGCTGTCATGCTGATCAACTCGTGGAACCGCCTCAACGTCGGCTTCAAGACCGTGCCGGGTTCCGCCGATGCAATGTATGGCCTGGACAAGGCGGGGCTCAATTAGCCCGCTACAGACCGGCGGCGCGGCTGTCGCCGTGTCGCCGCTGATCCCTGGAGGTGCGGAATGACCCGCCGGGGACGCGCTATCGAGAACCATGCGTATCGCCGAATCGCTGCGGCCGGGCTTCCGCCGCGTTTGGCGCCACTGGCGGCCAGTGCGGCTTTCCTATGCTCATTTCACGACAATCCGAGAACTCACCTGGACTTGTTCGGACACTCGCCCTGCGAGCTAGCTCGGCCGTCTCGCGTTTCATTCCATCACGCCGGCCAGATTTCGAATTCCAATGCCAGCTCATCGGCCTCGAGCCCTTGCCCATGTCATGGCTGCCAGTCGATCACACCGTACTGCGGGCATCCAGGACATGGCTGGCTGGCGAGAATCTTTCCAGGGGCGTTTGTCACGCTGGCAACTGTGCGTCTTCCATTTGCCTCTGACTCCCTTCGACAAGGGCGTTCGAGGCCAAAGGCGGCAAGCTCGGGATCATGTCGGGCGTCGGCGCGATCGGCATCGGAACCGCCCTCAGCGCCAGGGACGAGTTTCTCAAGTATCGGGCGAGGCCGATCTTGATCGTGACCAGCACGGGCGCGGCAACCACGAACAGCAGCGCGACTGCATTGAACGCGGTGTCGAAGGCGATCACTGTGGACTGACCGGCGACCGCTCTGCCCAGCAGGCTCGTCGCTGCCCGGCCAGCTGCCACGGGATCCATTCCTTTTGCCGCGAGCATGGCTGTCGTCGTTGCCAGACGCTCGCTGACCGCGGGAATGCCCGCGGTGACGTTGGCGCCGAGCACCGCGACATTGGCGGCGACGTTATTCTCGATCAATGTCTGCAGCCAGGCGACACCCATGAGGCCACCGAGCTGGCGACCCGTATTGAAGAGGCCTAGGCCGGATGCGAGGTTTTGGTGGTTGAGCTTGCCGAAAGCGATGAGAGTGATCGACAGGAACAGGAAGCCGAGGCCGAGGCCACGCAACAGAATGGCTGGCATCATGTCGTCCGCGCCGCTTTCGATGGTCGAACCGGACAGCATCCACATCGCAACCATGATCATCAGGATTCCAAAGGGCACCGTGGCGATCGGAGGAATGCGGCGGACCTGCATGAGGAAAGCAGCGATGAGGAGCGCGCCGATGAAAAGTGCGCCGCTCGGCAACAGGAGCAGGCCGGCGTCGGTTGGCGTGAACGCAAGGACGGACACGGCGAACGACGGGATCAGGAACGCGCTCCCGAACAAGGCGGCGCCGGCGACGAAACTGACGATGAAGGCGAAGGAAAAATCGTCCGACCGGAACGGTATGAAGTCCAGCAGGCCCTGACCTTTGGCGATCATTTGTTGGCCGAGAAATGCCAGCAGAGTGGCTGCGCCGACCACCGTTAGGCAGACGATGTGACGTTCTTCGAACCAGTCCCATCGGCTGCCTTGGCCGAGCACGTATGTGAAGCAGAACAGTGCGGTCGAGAGGAGCGAGAAGCCAAGCCAGTCGAACGGGCGGGGTCCGGCTTTGACGGGCGCCGGGCAGTCCGCGAGCAGCAAGAATCCGGCGGCCGCCAGCGCCACCGGGACGACGCTGAAGAAGATCCACATCCACGACTGGCTGTCGAGCAACCAGCCCTCAAAGGCTGGGGCGATCGTCGCGGGGGCAACGACCGAACCGATTGCGAACAGGGCCTGAAGGATCGGCTGGTGGCGTCGCGGATAAGCGAGAAAAATGATCGTCTGCCCCGCGACGAGCAGGACGCCTCCGGAGAAGCCTTGCATTACGCGGAGCACAACCAGCAGATCCAGTTGCGTTGTGATGGCGGCAAGGGCGCAGGCTGCGCCCATGGCTATGGTCGAGCTGACGATCAGACAGCGTGGACTGACGCGGTTCATCAGCCAGGCGGCGGCCATGAACCCGATCAGCTTCGGAGCGGTATATCCCACATCGAGCCAGGCGAACTCATCGGGAGTTGCATAGGTGTCGCCGATGATATCGCCACGCCCGAGCGACAGGACTGTGCTGGCGATCGCCTCTGTCAGAGTGGCGAGTATTATGCCCGCGACGAGAAGGGCTCCTGTTGCTGGTCGGTTGCGGTCCGGGATGGCGATGACCACTGCGGTCATGAGTCTCTACCCGCGATCAATCTCGACACGCGCGGACAGGCCGGGCACGAGGCGACCGGGCAGCGGATTGCCGATAAATCGGATCTTGACCGGAACGCGCTGAACGACGCGAACGAAGTTTCCTGTCGCATTGTCTGCGGGGAGCAAACTGAAGGCAGACCCACTGCCGGGCGCAAAGCTGTCCACCATCCCTTCAAACGTCTCGTTTGGGTAGCCATCGATGGTGATGCGGACGTGTTGACCGGGCTGGATTTGTTCGATCTGGGTTTCCTTGAAGTTCGCCACGACCCACAGATCATTGACCGGAACAATATCGAGCAGAGAGGCACCCGGCGCCACCAGCCGGCCGATGCGAACCTGACGGTTGCCGACGACGCCGTCTACCGGCGCGCGAACCACGGCGTTGTCGAGGTCGATTTGAGCGAGTTCCTCCGCGGCCCGGGCCTGCGCTACCGCGGCAACGGCGGCTTCGCGCTGGGCGTCGAGCACGGCGATGCGCTGCCGCTGTGCCTCCAGTGCTGCCGACGCCGCCGCCACGGCCGCTTCGGCCCTCGACCGCGCGGCATCGCTTTCGTCGACCTCGGCCTGGCTTACGGCGTGGGTACGAATAAGTTCGCGGCGGCGGCCGGACGCCTTGGTCGCGAGGTTCAGTTCGGCCTCGGCCGAACGCGTCTGGGCTTCGGCCTGCCGGATGAGGGCATGCTGAAGCTGGACTTCGGCGTCGACATTGCCAAGGCGCGCCTGAGCGGCTTCGACATTGGCCACAGCCTGCGCGAGCCGCGCGCGGTAGTCGCGATCGTCGATGCGGAACAGGACGTCACCCGCCCGGACGGCCTGGTTGTCCCGAACCTCTACTGCAGTGACGTAGCCCGCGATCTTCGGCGCAAGCCCTGTCACATCCCCGCGGACGTACGCGTTGTCGGTCGACGTGTCATCCGAACGGGCCCAAGCCCATCCTGCGCCAAGGGCGACCACGGCTGAGAGGCACAGCAGCAGGCCGATCGTCTTTTTCCTGCTATGCGGCATGAGGGCCTCCGGTAATAGGCGTTACCATTGACGTTTATGGTAATGGTTGTTACCAGTCAAGGGATGGACTGGAGTGGATGAATGGCTGCTGTAAGGACCACACGGCGCAACGGCCGCCGGGAGGCTCTTCTTCAAGCGGCTGCCGAGGTCTTTTTCGAACAAGGCTACGCCGCGACGAGCATCGACGCGATCATCGAACGCGCCGGCGGATCGAAACGCAACATTTACAATGAGTTCGGCAACAAGGAGGGCCTGTTCTCCGCTATCGTCAAGGAAAGCGCAGACAATCTGCTGTCGCCCTTGGTGATCGAGGAAATAGAAGGCCACGATCTGCGGGCGACACTGACGGCGTTCGGCCGGCATTCCATGGACGCCTACATGTCTCCCACTTCGATCGGAATCTACCGAATTGCCGTTACCGAGGCCAACCGCTTCCCCGATCTCGTGAAATCGTTCTACGAACAGGGGCCAGGACGGACCGCGGTCCGGCTCGCCGAGGTCCTCGAAGCCGCCAGGGAACGGGGCGAAATCCAGGCGGACGATTGCTTGCGTCTGGCCGGGCACTTTGTAGGCATGACCCGCGACAACCTGCATCTGCAGGTCGTTCTCGGGCTCCGGCCCCCGCCGTCGGACGAAGAAGCGCGGGAGGTAGTTGCTTCTGCTGTGGAAATTTTCCTGAACGGCGTTCGACGCAGCCGGAAGTAGAAGGGCAATCGTTGCCGTCAGCATCGGGCCGTTTGGCGAAAAGTCGAGCGGCGTGCCCCGTTCGAGCAGGCCTCGACGCCGATATGCCTCACGGGCCTCATGAACGATCCGCCTCACATCGTCGGCGCAGACGTTGTCGCGCCGCATCAAATGCTGGACGATAGGATCGTCTAGCATCTCTTCGAGTGTTGGTTCGGAATTCACGGGGTCCATGATCTGTTCTCTTGCCGGTTCGGGCTTGCGGCGCGGGTTTTCACGCGCAACTCGCCGAAGCATCCCAGGGGACGGTCGTGGAAACAGTTCGGCGCGCCGTCCCCTGGTGCCTGGCCTTCCATGAAATTATCTGACGTCGGACCTGGAAAGCATCTGCGCCTTGCGGCCGCTCGAAAGCTGGATGATGGCGATCGTCGCTACGCAAAGCCCAACCAAGACGTGCGTCCACATCGCCGCCTGCGCCGATCCGAAGCCGAGCAGGAACGGAGCGGCTACGCCCCAGCACCCCAAGCCGAGATTGGACCACTCCGTCCATGCTCCGTAGCGGTAGAGCGCCACGGCGGAGCAGCAGGCAATCAGCGCGCCGACGATCCCCGCGTTCCAAGCCGCGGCGGGCATCTCGGTGAACGCGAAGGCAGCGCAGGCCAGACCTGCGCCCAGAACGAGGTTGGTCCACTCCAACCCCTTGCTCGGTACTTCATTTGTCATCTTCGTCTCCTTCTCCAGTCCGGCTCCGCACCACGCCATCGATGTCGGGGGCGGCCGATGCGATGAGAATGACGCGGTCCCGCGCAGGAGCCTATTCTACGCAGGCATCTGTCGGGCGATGCTAAGGTCTAGTGCAGCTGAGCGCGGTGCTGGCGGAGAATATCGAAGCGTTGGGGTCACAGCGTTACTGGGCGCAGGAAATCCGCCTTCTTAATGTCGGACATGCTCCTGCCGAGCAGAGCCTGACGTTGAGGATGCCGATCACAGGCGCCTGTCGGCGAATACAGGGCTGTCTTTCCAAAGGGTGCCAGCCGCCAACCCGGCGTATCCGAGGTCATAGACAGCTTGCATATAGCTGGCGTTGTAAGGATCGAGCATCGAATAGGGCACTTGAGCGTCAATGGTCGCAAGGTGGAAACGTGCCCCGGTCAGTTTGGCATAATTGTAAAGGATAGCCAGTTCGCTCTGTGTCTGTGACTTGAGGAGGATGGAATATGCCCTCGCGATCACGGACAACGTTCGATTCCGCGTGGTGGCGAATTCCGGTATGAGCGCGTTGTTTACGATCACATGAAAATCGACACTTTGGTGTTTCCCCGGCACGAGAGGGTTCGTGCTTGCCAGAATTGCCTGCGGAAGTATCAAGACTTGCGACGTCGACCCTCCATCGGAATGCATTTCCTGGAAGCGACGCCCTCCTGACTCGGCTTCGATCATGACCGCCGGATAAACGCCCGGAATGCTCGCCGAAGCGATCATGACGTCCTGAAACAGCTTCAGCGCGTCCAATCGGCCGCTGTTGGCGATGGCGCCCATGTTCCACACGACGGCCCGCTGGGTGTCGAGATTCGTCGTGAGGACCAGGGGGCGGCGGCCTTTGCGATGCTCGGCTGCAACCTGCTGCAGGACCGCTTGTGTGATGAACTCCTCGACCATCCGCCTCATTGGCGTGGATCTCAGCAAGCTCGATCCGATCAAGCCCACGGGAAATTTGGTTGCGACAAGATCGTCGGCGACGCCGCTTGTAAAGAGATGCACCAGCGTGCCGTCATGAGCCGATCCGAGGAACGCGAATGGCGCGATTAGGGCGCCAGTGCTTACGCCGGTGACTACATCAAATTGCGGGCGGGTCCCGGTCTCGCTCCACGCCGAAAGCACGCCGACGCCGAAGGCGCCTCCCGCACCGCCGCCGGAGATCATGAGGACATCGAGGCCATCCGGCTCGGTTGCCGGCGTCCAGTCGCGCACATCTCCTGCGGCGATCCGAGCGTCGCGATATATCCTGATCTCGCCATAGCCGGCGATCGAAGCCTTCTCTGCTTCCGCCGCGTCAACGGGTATGTCCGTGGCGGCGATCCGAGTGTCGCAACCCCGGAACCAAACGAATGTCGCGACCAGTGCTGCCAGCCCAACGAGCACCGATACTTTCAAAGGACGCAAACTGGATCTCCCGTGCTTGGCTTCGTGAACGCGGAGTAGTTCGCATATCCGACAGCCGCGGGTCTCCGACGCTTCGGTCGAACAATTCGCTTTCGGCAAAGAGCCTGATTTCCATCAGCCGTGCGCAACGCTGGCAGCACGATATTCCCCGTCAGCCCGACGCATCATGCGGGACAGCATGCTCCTCATTTTTGCCCGACACGATGTCGGTGATGAACCACATCGAGAAGGCTATGTGAAAGGCGCGGCTGTAGTCGATTGATCCAAGGATGAGGGCGAGCAATACCACGGTAGAGATCGCCCCGCTGCGGTGACGTCGGCGGACCGCAGTTCTATCCGCTGTGATCGTGGCTCGGCGCGCGTTTCCAGAGGGCGCGCCTGACGCCCGGTATCCACGAAAACTCCAGCGCACGGAACTGCACGACTAGGCAGGCGCCGAGAGCAAGGAATGGATGCGGCTTTCATGGCTAGTTCCAGGACAATGGGACCCGCTTGAGGGCGCAGCAGCCGATCACCGCGACGGCGATGTCCTGCTCCGAAGGTGAATGACATAGGGCAGGAACCGACGGTCCACGCACCTATACCGAGGTCTAGGTCAGCCATTCAAATCGCTAGGTCCGATCACCCTTTGTCGTGTTGCGTTGTCCGCCGCGACACAGGTACGCAAGACCTGACGTTGAGACTACGAATTGGCGGGCATAGCTGGCTATCGGTCGCTGAACGAGCTCCGGCCGCCTCGCGTGAGGCTCAGGTCCTGATTGACGGGTGACAGAAGCGCGGTTGATACTGACTGGGTGAACGCGGCCAATTCGTGTTCAGCATATCTCCCCGAGGCGAGAGTCATGGGCGTGGCAACTTCAGGAATCACAGACAGTCCCATAGCAATTTTAGTCGACGATGACGCAACGGTCCGCGATGCGTTGGAGGAGTTGCTGAATTCGGTCGGCATCGACACGATGTCGTTTTCTTCAGGCCAGGAACTACTGGATGCAAAACTGCCGGACCGCCCAGGCTGCCTCGTTCTCGATGTGCGAATGCCGGGCCTGAGTGGCCTCGATCTTCAGCATCTCCTAGCAACCAAAGGCATACTTACGCCGATCGTATTCTTGACCGGTCATGGCGACATCGCGATGAGCGTCCAGGCGATGAAGGCGGGGGCAGTGGATTTCCTAACCAAGCCGGTGCGCGACCAGACGTTCCTTGACGCGGTGTCCACCGCTATCGCCAACGACGTCGCGCGAAGAGCGGCATCGACCGTATCGCGCAAGAACGTGGCACTTTATGAGACCCTTACGCCCCGCGAGCGGGAAGTGCTGAGCCTTGTGGTCTCCGGTGCGATAAACAAGCAGATTGCATCGGATCTCGGCATCAGCGAGATCACCGTAAAGCTCCATCGGAGCAACATGATGAAGAAGATGAACGCAAGGTCCATCTCCCATCTCTTCAATGTGTGGCAGTCGCTTCCGGTCGAAAGCCGCTGAACGGCTTATAATCAGGCATTGGCGCTCCGTAACTGACTCCGATATCGGCCGCGATAGGGAGTGGGACGCAGAGGCGGTCTCGAGAGGTCGAAATGGAGCTGACGTCAACAAAACAACGCCGCGCCGTCGCATTGGCGATCGGCGCTGCGAGCGTCTTGCTGGCATTATTCGTCAATGAGCCATACGTTCTGCTGGTCGGCGTCGCTGTCATATGCATCTGCATCGGCTGGGAGGCCGGCGTGGTGGCCGTTGCCGCGACCGGTCTGCTTTCATCCGCAATCCTGTTTTCGCCGGAATCGCGGGCCACAGGTGGCGAGCTCCGGTTGGCGGTATTTGTCGTCGCGGCGTTGGCCCTATGGTTCGTGATAAAGATCTTCAGGACGATGAGCTTCTATGACCGGGTCTACCATGATACCGGACCCGGCATTGCCGATATTCCGGGCCTCGGATGGTCGGCCTCTGCGGAAGGCCGCCTTCGCTTAGTCGGTCCCGCGGCGCTTGAGTATGTAGGTGTGACAGCCGATGAGATGCGCCGGATCATGGATGGCGATGATTATCATTGGACACAGTTTGTCCATCCGGACGATGTCGAGGCGAGCATGGCGCGATGGCATCACAGCTTGCAGACGGGCGAGCCTGTGATCGACGAGCACCGTATGCGTCGGTTCGACGGAACGTATCGATGGTTTCGCGACACCGGCATTGCTTCGCGCGATGAGCACGGAAGGATAACCGGCTGGTACGGCCACACGGCGGATATCGACGATCAGAAGAAGGCCGAATCTGCGTTGCGGGAGCGTGAGCGTGAGCTGCGCCTGCTGGTCGATACAGTTCCCACCATGATCTGGCTGATGACGCCGGCGGGATTGCCGTACTACTTCAACAAGCGGTTCGTCGACTGGGCGGGCATAGACTCGGCTAAGGCGCAACCGCTAGGTCCGCGCCAATTCGCCTCGCACGTGGAGTTGTTCCATCCCGATGACCGGGCGGCCGTCAAGGCCGTGTTCGAGAAGTCCTTTGCCCGTGGAGAGCCACTCCAGCACAAAGGTCGCCTGTGTCGGAAGGATGGCGAATATCGCTGGATTGATTCGCGGTTCGAACCGCTACGCGACGAAGACGGCACTATCCTTCGCTGGTACGGCGTCAACTTCGACATCGACGATGAGGTCCGCGCCCAAGAATCCCTGCGTCTGGCGGACGAACGGCTCGCGCGCGCCCTGCGTGCCGCCAGCCTGTCCGAACTGTCGGTGTCCATTGCCCACGAACTCAACCAGCCCCTCCAGGCAGTCGTGGCCAACACCGGCGCCTTCCAGAGATGGCTGAACGCCGATCCGCCAAACTTCAATCACGCCAGCCGTGTCGCCCAAAAAATCATCAGAAACGCCGACGCGGCGGCACAGGTGATCACCCGCATCCGTGCGCTGTTCAGCAAGACCGAAGCCAAACCGCACCCGATAGATCTGAACGCGGTGATCCGCGAAGTGTGTGATCTCCTTGGTGACAGGCTCGCATCGAGCGGCGTCAAGCTGGACCTTCAACTCGATCCCGGCCTTCCTGCCACCGCTGCCGATCACGTTCAGATGGAGCAAGTCGTCCTGAACATCGTGCGCAACGGCATCGAAGCGATGCACGACGTCAACATCGACGCGCGAAGTCTGCGGATTGTGTCGCGGCGTCAGAATGACGGAACAGTCGAGGTCGAAGTGCGAGACAGCGGCCGCGGACTTAGCAATCCCGAACGGATTTTTGATGCGTTCTACACAACCAAGCCGGATGGAATGGGAATGGGCCTGGCAATCTGCCACTCGATTGTCGAGGCACACCGCGGACGGGTTTGGGCAGAAAATGTCGAGACAGGGGGAGCATCCATAACCTTCAGCCTCCCCATCCGCGCTGGCGACTCGACCAAGACATCCACCAGCGCGACAGGAAGCGCCTGAGTGAGCGCTTTCACAGGTTGATCCGCGAATCGGCCATTGACTGCACGATCTCGATGAGCGTGTTTGCCAAGATGTACAAGCTTCCGAAAACGATGGCGACGCCCAGCACTGCGGGGAGATCGGCGCTGGCAAAAGCCTGGACCGTGTAAAGGCCCAGACCGGGCCACCCGAAAACGCGCTCGACAACAAGCAAATTGCCGAAGAGAAGGCGGACCTGCAGGCTGAGCATGGACAGTGGGGCCGTGGCGGCATTGCGCAAACCGTGGCGCAACAGCACCTTTGCCTCGCTGAGACCCTTGCCACGCGCGGTCCGGATGTATGTCTGCCTCATCACCTCGTGAAGCGCACCGTTCAGGCTTCGCCCGACCGCAATGCCGATAGGCAACGCCAGTGCAAGCGCCGGCAAGATCATGTGCAGCAGCGCGTCGACGCTGACTTCGGGCCGACCGAACAGTATTCCGTCGACGACGTTGAGTCCTGTAGGGCCTGCAAAGTCGCGGTAGACAAGCCGACCCGCTCCCGGAAGCCAATCGAGTCGGAACCAGAAAAAGTAGGCGAGAAGTAAGGCGGACAGAAAGATCGGCGTGGAGCCTAACCCCACCATAACGAGCCTTATACCGCCCGATCCCGGAATCAGGAACTGAAGTGCCGCCATGACGCCGGCGAGCGCCACTCCCAAAGCGATCGCCGCCAGTCCGAGTTCAACCGTGGCGGGAAGATATTGCTGTATGTCGTCAGATACCGGCTGCCGGGTCCTTACCGACGTCCCGAGATCCGCATGCGCGAGGCGCAATAGAAAGCGCCCGTACTGAACGACAGCCGGGTCGTTCAGTCCGAGCTGCTCGCGCATCGCTTCGACCGTTTCCCGCGGAGCATTCGGCCCGGCAATGGCTCGCGCTGGATCGGCGGGGATAATGCTTTGAAGACCGAAAACGATGAAGCTCATCACCAAGAGAACGACGATGGCGCCGAGGATGCTTTTGGTGAGATATGCCAGCATCTACGCCCCCCTCAGCGCGGCGCGCATGCCGTCGCCCGCAAGGTTGGCGAGGAGGCAGAGGAGAAAGATGATCGCGGCCGGCAGGATCGGCAGCCACCAATGGACGGTGAGACTGTCGAGGCTCCGCGACGTCATCGCCCCGAGTTCAGGCGCCGGTGCAGGCAGTCCAAGGCCAAGGAACGACATCAACGACAGCGTCATGATGATGTTTGCGACATCCAGTGACGCCCCGACGAGCAAGGCCGGGACCACTCCCGGCAACAAGTAACGCGACAGCAGGCGCGGACCGCGGACCCCGGCGATACGCGCCGCCTCGACATGAGGGCGGGCCTTGAGGCGACGAATTTCATCACGGGATATGCGCGCGTACCAGGGCCACCAGAAAACGGCGATCGCGATCATCGTGTTGACGAGCCCGGGACCAAGAGAGGCCACGACAGCGAGCGCGATGACCGTTGATGGAAGGACTAGGAACAAATCGACGATCCGCTCGATGACCAGATCGACCTTGCCGCCCGCGAGGCCCGAAATCAGTCCGACCAGGGAGCCCAAGGTGAGACTGAAGCCGATAACGGCAAGCCCTGGCAGCCACGTATATTGAACGCCGAGAATAACACGCGAGAACAGGTCGCGGCCGATCTCGTCGGTGCCGAACCAATGCGCTGCCGAAGGCGGCAGGTAGGCCCCGGCGATGCGTAGTTGTGGGTCGAACGGCGTGATCCATGGCGCCAGCACGGCCGCAACGGTGACGACAGGCACGCCGACAATGCCGACGCTTTCAAGCCAACCGGCACGCCGGAAGAAATCGCGCCAGCTGAACCGAGGCCGCGCAGGCAGCGTGTCCGGAGTTGGCCTACCGGTCATATTCCGCCTCCCGCCTGCAGGCTCGGCATCGCCGCGATGAGAGACCGCGTGTAGGCGGACTGTGGTGCGGCAATGATGGCATCTGGATCGGCAATCTCAACCAACTCGCCGTCTTTCAGCACCGCGATACGGTCGGCGATGATCCTGGCGGCCGCCAGATCGTGAGTCACGAACAGCATCGCCATGTCGAGCCGCCGCCGAAGGTCGCTAAGAAGGTTCAAGGTGGTGGCCGCCAGCGACACGTCCATGGCGCTGATCGGCTCATCGCAGAGCAGAAGCTTTGGGGGGACGATTATCGCGCGAGCCAAAACGGCGCGCTGGCACTGCCCGACCGACATCTCGGCCGGCAGCGCGTCCATCAGGACCGGATCGAGGCCGACCAGCTTCATGGCCTCTCCGACGCGACGGCGGCGGTAGTCGCTGTCCAGCGAAATGGCCCGCAGGCGCTCGCCGATCTGCTCGCCGATCGTGAGCCACGGCGTCAGCGCCGCTACGGGGTCTTGAAACACCACTTGCGCAGGAAGCTTGTCGAAGCGTGTAACAGTGCCGCTATCGGGTACGACGAGCCCGGCTGCAATCCTCAAAAGGGTAGACTTGCCGGCGCCGCTCTCCCCCACCAGGGCCACGCACTCGCCAAGCTTGATCGAGAGGTTCACCGACCTAAGAACGGGCTGCGGTTGACGCCGTCCCCAAAACAATCGGGTGCCCGTCGGGTATGTTTTTCCGACGTTGGACAGCCTCAAGGCGACGGTCTCCTGGATCGCCTGGGCCGGCCATGGTTTCGCATCAGTGCGCTGCGCTGAGAGAAGTGGGGTTTGTTCGTGGTGAAGGCAGGCGACTGCGCCATCGTGGACGGAAGCAGGCTCCAGCGGTGGGCGGATTGCCGTGCAATCTGGCTGGGCGATCGGGCAGCGTCTCGCGTAGGCGCAGGCGTTCCCAACATCTACGGAGGGCGTACGCTCGGACGGGAGCGTGGGAAGCGGGCGCCGTCGATCAGAGTCCAGATCGAATCGAGCGGCGAGCAGGCCGGCAGAATATGGGTGCGCGGCATTGCGGGCCACGTCCTGTATGTGGCCCATTTCAACGATGCGTCCGGCGTAGAGAACCAGGATGCGGTCGGCCAGTGAGGCTGCGACACTCAGATCGTGCGTAACGAACAGAATTGCCGTCTGCTGATCGCGGGCGAGATCTCGCAATAGGTCGAGGATCTGCGCTTGCATGGTGACGTCGAGCGCGGTGGTCGGCTCATCGGCGATGAGCAGCTTCGGTCTTGCCATCATCGCCATGGCAATTAACACGCGCTGACGCTGCCCCCCGGACAGGCGATGCGGAAGCGCATCGGCGATGCGGTCCGGGTCAGGCAGGCCGGTTCGGTTGAGCCAGTCTTCGATCGATCTCTCGGCCCCCCCATTGGATTCTCGCATCTGGCGGCGGATCGTCATCGTGGGGTTGAGCGCGCCCATCGGGTCCTGCGAGATGGCGCGGACGAGGTGGCGGCGGGCCGACTGCCAGGTGCGCCTTCCCGCACCGACAAGCTCGATGCCCGCTAACCGGATCGAGCCTGCAATCTGCGGAAGGTATTCGCGCGGCAAGAGTCCCTGAAGCGTCAGCCCGATGCTTGTCTTGCCCGAACCGCTTTCCCCGACCAGCGCGATGATCTCGGTCGGAAATATGTCGAAACTGATGCCATCAAGGACGCGGGATGGACGGCCTTCGCGGCTGAGAATGACTGAGAGGTCTTTGACGGTGAGGAGGGACTCGGTCACGGGTTCGGACATGCGGTGCGAAAGCTTAGCCATGTGCGTGACGGGCCTGACCTGGTTCCGGAATTCAGCGCCCCCAGCGGACGGTGGCGAAGTCGATGTTGCCGGGTGGGTTCACGGGACGGAGTCCAAGATCCTTCAGACCCTTGGCGTGGACAACCACATCATTGACATCGACAAGCGGGATGACGATGCCGGCATCGAAATACATTTGCCCCGCTCTCTCGTAGAGAGCGTCGCGATCTTTGACGTCGGTCAACTGTCCGGCCTGGTCCACGAGGGCATCGGCTTGCGGCAGCACCCGCCCAAAAAAGTTGAGGGAACCGTCTTTTGTGAAGAACACCTTGGCCTGGTTCTCCGGATGAGCGGCGTCCGGGCCTGCGATCGTGAGCAGTAAATCGGGAGGGTTTGGGTCGTCCTTCAAGGTGTAAGCAGCGCCGGAGGGCAGTACGTAAGCCGTTGCCTCTACGCCAATCAACGCCAGTTGGGCTATCATCAGGTCGGCGATGCGGCCGTAGCTCGGGGCCGCGCTATGGAGGCCAATGACCAAATTGACCGCGCCATGTTTGGTGATCGCCGCTTTCGCTGCCTCGATGTCGGTCGGGAACCGGATCGGATTCACCGGGTCGAGCATCACGTTCGGATAAACCGACCTCGACAGGCGTGCGAATTCTCCAAAGGCATCCCTGACCCACAGCGCCGGGTTGATCGCTGTCAAAACGGCCTTGCGGACCTCCGCGTCATCGAGCGGAGAGTTCGGCTTAACGAAGAGAAAGTACGGTATCATGCTCGGGGCGGCAGTGATCTCCAGACCCTCCGGCAAGCTGGTGAGTTGCGCGAACGGATAGTTGATCGGCACGGCATCGATCGCACCCGCCTGCAATTGAAGTATCTGCTGGCTGATATCGGGCACGACCGAAATCTGGATCTGCCGGAAGAACGGTTTGTCGCCCCAATAGTTGTCGTTGCGTTCGAGCACATAGCGCTGGCCGCGCTTGAATTCGGCCAGTTTAAACGGACCCGTTCCCGCCGCATGCTCATTGAGCCAGGTCGTCGCGAAATTGCCATTGTCATGCTCGGCAAGCGCTTTCGGGCTGATGACCTTCGGTCCCCAGGGACTCGCAAGGGCGTCGAGGAAAGAAGGCTGAGGATGGCCCAGCGTGAGCACGACCGTGGAATCGTCAGGCGCCCTCATGTCTTTCACGTTCGCCAGGAAGTAGCTCAGGTTCAGTCCACGATCGCGGCGGCGTTCGAAGGAATTTATGACCGCCGCCGCATTGAACGGCGTACCGTCGTAGAACTTCACTCCCCGAGCCAGATGGAACGTGTAGGTCAGCCCGTCATCGGAAATTTCCCAGTTCCTGGCGAGCAAACCGACAATCCTGGTCGAACCCGGCTCGTATTCGACGAGCCCTTCATAGACGTTGTTGATTGCGCTTATCGCGCCGGTCTCAAACCCGTTGTCCGGATCGAAAGTGCCGATATCGGCCACGTAGGGTATGCGCAGCACCTCTTGCGCGTAGACCGGCGCAATCCAGACCAGCAAACCGAGAGCGAGTCCCAGCATGCGCAGCCCGAAGCTGCACTTGTAAGATCGCTTGGCCCGGAACGCGTAAATTTCCATCAAGGCTTCCCGTCGGCCTGGTACTTCACTAGGGACTGCGGGAAGGCCACCCGCAGTCAATTCCTGGCCAACGAGGCATTCCACACTCTTGTCCAACTCATCGTCCCACCGATGCCATCAAGGTCTTCTTGCGGCGCTTGGCATCGACGCGGACACCCGGACATTTTCGACACGCTACCTCAGCCCGCTGATCGCGGTCTATGAGCATCAAGCAGAGGTCACCCTATCCTCAGGGTATAGATCGTGCCGCCGCCGGACAGGTATGTGGACGCTTGCAGACGCGCATTCACTACAGATCGCGTTTGCAATTTCACGTAGCGCAGATCACCGACGTCGAGGTGGCGAGGACGACCCGGTTCGGGTTCGGCGCGTCGGCACGGGCCCATCCATAGCAAATCGATTCGTTATCCAGCGAGGCATATCACCTTTAGGTTCTCGCGCCGAATGTCCGGCGCCTTGTCAATATCGTTGAGGCGTTTGATCGGGAGGAATCTAGCGCCGTAGGTGGGACAAAAACATCGAAAAACATTGGAACTGATTTGGATGCCGCGAAGTCCCACTGATATCTAAGTGGTTGAGTTTGCAGTGTTTCAAAACACCCTCCGGGCCCACCAAAATCTTTCAATATCAATTACTTATGGCCAACTTCCCTCTAAAGCGGCCAATCGAGCTTCGCTACATCCACAACACTCATTTTGACTACCCTAGGGTAGGCAGAACGATCTTGTGCCTGTTGTCTCCCTCTAGTTTTGCCTCCTGTTCGTCGATCGGATTGCGGTCAGCCACACATAGCGCAGCTACCGCAAGGCTGGAAAGGCATCTGGTCCGCCCGTGCGGCAAAGGGCGGCGATGACGTGCGGACCGGATGGGTTGAGCGTCTGATTGCGAATATCGCCGCAACAATCTAGCGCGAAGTACCAGCGTTTGAGGACCAATCGGTCATTGCAAAAACCTTCAAAGACGCCATCATGCAATAAAAATTGCAAGGATGTGCATCGTGAACCAGAAGGTCGAGGCTCCCAAGGACTATGAGGATCTCATCCGCGTGATTCACGACCGGTATGACGGGATGAGCAAGTCGTACCAGACAATTGCGTTGTACCTCACCCAAAATCCGAATGACGTCGCGGTGCGATCGGTGAACTCGATCGGGGAAAGCAGCGGCGTTCACGCGTCCAGCTTCGTCCGCTTTGCCCAAGCATTGGGATATGAGGGGTTCAAGGACCTGCAGGGCCTCTTCCAGAAACGATTGTCCACCGCGGCTCCCGGCTTCGAGGCCCGCGTTAAAGCTTTGGAGAAGGAACTTGGGGAGCGGACGGATCGCAGCGAGATGGGATTGATGCACGGCTTGGTCGTCCGTGACATCGCGTCCCTGCAGGAGATGCTCACCGATATCCAACCCGAGGATCTGGCAGAAGCCGTTAGCCTGCTCGAGAAGGCCGACGTCGTCTATCTGATCGGACAACTTCGCTCGGCACCGGTCGTCGACCTTCTTCGCTATATACTGACCATGCTGGGTAAGCGCTGCGTGCTCCTGGATCCCGGCGGCGGACTGGCCACGCATATGGCCCGCGCGATGCGGAAGACGGACCTGCTGTTTGCGGTGTCGTTCCGTTTCTATGCGAACGAGGTCGTCAATGTTGTGGAGGAAGCCGCGGGGAGAGGTATACCCATCGTGGCGATCTCGGACAGCACGCTGTCGCCATTGGCCAAGAGCGCGCGCGTTCTCTTCGCCGTGCCGGAGCACGAATACACTTTCTCGCGTTCGCTGGCGGCTCCCATGTGTCTTGCCCAGGCTTTGACCGTGGCCTTGGCGGCCAGGCTTCAGAACAACGCGGTCAATCCCCGCATCCCGACGGTTACCGAGCGATAGGCAAGCTGCGTGCTTGCCTATCGCGGTCCGCCCGCCGTCGGGTCGATCAATGCCGGAATGCTAGAGCGCCATCGCCTTTTCAGGCACGGCCATCGGGCCGGATGCAGCGCCTAGGACCGTCTGGTCGTAGTCCACCACCGAACCTGTCATAAGCCCGGCATCGTCCGAAACGAGGAAGTTGACGGTGCGGGCGGCCTCGGCCGGATCGATCAGCCGGCCGAAGGGCAGGTTCGCAACAGCTTTCGCTTCCCAATTGGGATCGCCCGTCTCACTCGCCTGTAACTCCCGCTCGTGGTCGGAGGCCATCCAGCCGACATCCAGCTGGTTGACGCGGATGCGGTTCTTCATGACAGAAAAGGCTGTGTTGCGGGTGAGCGTTGCCAGCGCCGATTTGGTGGCGCAATAGACGTTGATGAAGGGCTGGCCGGCATGTTCCGAGATCGAGCCGATGTTGCAGATCGCACCCTCAATGCCATTGCGGATCATGTGCCTGATAGCCTCCTGCATGAGGAAATACGGTCCGCGCACATTGACGGCGAACAGGGCGTCGAAGAGTTCGGGCGAGGTATCGAGGATAGTGCCACGGTCCGTGCGGGCACCGGCGTTCACCAGCACATGTATCTTGCCGTAAACGCGCTCGGCTTCCGCCATCACGCCTCGGCAATCCTCGACTTTGCCGAGATCGGCCTTGACAAAGTGGACCGGCACGCCGGTTTCGCGCGTGATCGCCTCGGCCGCGGCACGGCCCTTCGCCTCGTTGCGGCCGAGCGTGACGAGACCGGCAGCGCCGGCTTCCGCTAGCCGGCGCGCAATGGCCACTCCCAACCCCTGCGTCGAACCCGTGACAACGCAAACCTTTCCATCCATGCGATTCATGCTTTAGCTCTCCACAGTGTAGCCACCCGCGGCCATCACGCGCAGCAATTCCTTGTGCCCTATCTTGGCCATTTCGAGCGGCGGACTTTTGACGGGATCCTGCTCGGCTTCGACGACGAACCAGCCTTCGTAGCCGTGGCTCGCCAAGCGCTTGACAATCGTTTCGAAGTCGAGCGAGCCGTCACCGGGCACGGTGAAGGCTCCCTTGACCACCGCGTCGAGAAAACTTTCCCGGCTGCGGTCGAGCCCGTCCACGACCGCCTGGCGGATGTCCTTGGTGTGTACATGCGAAATGCGGGCGTGGTGCTTGTCGACCACCCGCAGCACGTCGCCACCAGCAAAGGCCATGTGGCCGGCATCGTAGAGTAGGGGCAGACCCTCTCCGGAATGCTTCATCAGCAGATCGACGTCCTGTTCGTTTTCGATCGGCGCGGCCATGTGGTGGTGGTAGGAAATCGGCATGCCCTGATCCGCGCACCATTCGCCGAATGTGGTGAGCTTGCGGCCATAGGCCTTGATCTGATCCTCATCGAGGCGCGGGCGCATGGCCAGCGGCGTTCCGCGTTCGCCCTGGATCGTGCGGCCCGTCTCGCCATAGACGATGCATGGCGCGTTGGTTGCCTTGAACAACTCCATCTGCGCGGCGATGCGGTCCTTCTCTTCATCGATGTCGCCGACGAGCAAGCGACCGGAGAACCAGCCGCCGCAGACGCTCATGCCGTGCTGCCTCAGGATGGGCTCAAGCACGGCCGCGTCCATCGGGAAGCGGCGGCCGGTCTCCATGCCGGTGAAGCCGGCCTCGCGGGCCTGCCGCAGGCACTCCTCCAGCGAAACGTCGTCGCTCAATTCGGGGAGGTCATCATTCCACCAGGCGATCGGCGCGATGCCAAGCTTGGCTCTCATCTTCATCTCCTATCATCATTCCAACTGAGGCCGCTGACTGCTGGCGCCAAGAAAAAAACTGCCGAAACAATGCTCAGGGAGTGTCGCATCGTTCCGGCAGAGGACGCCCCCGGGGCGCCCGACAAACTCAGACACCTATGCGCTGCCGTTTGCGGCCTTCGGTTTGCGCGGAATGGGCCTCGCGAACCTGTTCGCGGTCGCTGACTTGCGGCACCCCGACGTCCCACCACGCATCACCGGGCGTCCAGGTGAAGGCGTCGGAGACGATGGTGATGACGGTGGTGCGGTCGGTGGTCTGCGCCCATTCGATCGCCTGGCCGAGATCGGCAAGGCTTTCGACACGCCGTGTCAGCGCGCCCATGGCTTCCGCGTGCTTGGCGAAGTCGACCGAGAACGGCTCCCTGACCCGGCAGTCCTTGATAAGGTTGTTGAAGGAGGCGCCGCCCTTGGCGTTCTGCAGCCGGTTGATCACCGCATAGCCGCCATTGTCGCATACCACGAGAATCATCTTATGGCCGGCGAGCACCGACGAATAGATGTCGGAGTTCATCATCATGTAGGTGCCGTCGCCGATCATGACGATTGGCGTGCGCGAGGGGTCGGCCATGGCCGCTCCCCAGCCGGCAGAGATTTCATAGCCCATGCAGGAGAAGCCGAACTCGCAGTCAAAGGTGTTCGGCTCCTTCACCCGCCAGTTCTTCATCACCTCTCCCGGCAGACCGCCGGCCGCCGTGATCAGCAGGTCACGTTCGCCCGCCTTAGCGTTCACCACGCCCACGACCTGAGCGTATGTCGGCACGGGATCATTGGTCGGCTTCTGGAAGCCGTCGAGCATCGAGTTCCATTTGGCGAATTCGACCTTGCCTTTCTGGGTCCAGGCACTTTCGGCTTTCCAGTCACCAAGGCCAGCCTCGAGTTCGCTTACCGTCTCCAGCGCATCTCCGACGACAGCGAGTGCCCGGTGCTTGGTGGCATCCCAGCGTGCGGCATTGACCGAGACGAATTTCGCGTCGGCGGAGAAGGCGCTCCAGGATCCGGTGGTGAAGTCCATGAGCCGGGTGCCGACGGCGATGACCACGTCGGCTTCCGCCGCCAGCGCGTTGGCCGAGGTTGAGCCGACGATGCCGATCGGTCCGACATGCGCGGGGTGGTCGTGCGTGACCGCGCCCTTGCCGGCAATCGTCTCCGCCAGCGGGATCCCATGCCTTTCGGCGAAATCGCCAAGAACCTTCTCGGCACCGGAATAACGCACTCCGCCACCCGAGATAATCAGCGGCCGCTTGGCGCCTTTGAGGAGGCGCGTCGCCTCAGCGAGCCGGCTCCGATCGGGCCGGGGGCGCGGCACCGCATGCACCGTCGGTTCGAAGAAGGCTTGCGGATACTCCCAGGCGATCTCTTGCGCGTCCTGCGGCAAGGCGATGAAGGCCGGCCCGCAATCGGCGGGGTCGAGCAGCACCGCAACCGCCTGCGGCAGCGACGAGATGATCTGTTCGGGATGGACGATGCGATCCCAGTAGCGCGTGACCGCCTTGAAGGCGTCATTGACGTTGATGGTCGGGTCGCCGAAGTGCTCGACCTGCTGCATGACCGGATCGGGCCGGCGATTGACGAAGGTGTCGCCGGCCAGCATCAGCACCGGCAGCCGGTTCGAATGGGCGACACCCGCTGCCGTCACCATGTTCAATGCGCCAGGGCCGATGGAGGTCGCCGCCACCATGACCTGACGCCGGCGTTTCGCCTTGGCAAAGCCGACCGCCGCCAGCGCCATCGACTGTTCGTTCTGGCCGCGCCAGGTCGGCAGCACATCCTTTACCGCCTCGAGCGCCTCGGAAAGGCAGGTCACGTTGCCGTGGCCGAAGATGGCAAAGACGCCGGGAAACAGCGGAGCTTTCTCGCCGTCGACGACCGTGAACTGGTTGCACAGATAGCGCACGAGTGCCTGCGCCATGGTCAGACGGACGGTGGCCCTGGTCATCTTTTTCTCCTCCCTAACGACGGTCTTTCCAACTCTATACGGAATGACTATTGACAAATCAATATGTTTGCAACGATCATTGCAAAAATTCGAAACCGGGAGGATTAGTTGCTCAAGATTGCAGTGCTTGGCTGTGGCCGGATCGGCAGGATGCATGCCGCGAACATCGCGGCGCATCCTCGTGCGGAATTGGCGACCGTGTATGACATCGACAAATCGTCAGCAGAGGCTGTCGCGGCGCGGCACGGCGTTCGCGCTTCGGCGTCGGCCGACGAGGTATTCGCCTCGGCGGATGTGGACGCGGTCCTTGTCGCCACGGTGACCGACACGCATGCCGACTACATCGAAAAGGCTGTAGCCGCTGGCAAACCCGTGCTCTGCGAGAAGCCGATCGACCTCAGCCTGGAGCGGGTAAACCGCTGCGCAGACGCGATCCGGTCCAAGGGCGTGCCGGTCCAGATCGGTTTCAACCGGCGTTTCGATCCCGGTCATCGTGCGGCGTGGAACGCCGCACGATCCGGCGAGATCGGCGAATTGCACCAGGTCATCATCACCTCGCGTGATCCCGGCATGCCGCCTCGCTCCTACTACGAGGCTGCGGGCGGGCTTTTCCGCGACATGACGATCCACGATTTCGATCTTGCCCGCTTCATGCTGGGGGAGGAGCCGGAGGAAGTATTCGCCGTCGGCGGACGGCTGATCGATCCGGCCATGATGGCGGAGCTGAACGACTACGACAGCGTCATGGTCGTGATGCGCACGGGAAGCGGCAAGCAGTGCCACATCAACAATTCCCGCACCTCGACCTACGGTTACGACCAGCGCGTCGAGCTGCTAGGCAGCACCGGCATGGTGATCAGCGGCAACAGGAAGCCTCACGAACTGCGCCGCTACTCGGTCGCGCGAACCGAAGCCGCCGCGCCTTATCTCGACTTCTTCATCGAGCGATACCGCGAAGCCTTCGATGCAGAGATCGACGCCTTCGTCACCTCCGTCGAGAAGCGCGAGGCGCCGCAGGTCGGCTTCGAGGACGGGCGTCGCGCGCTGGTTCTTGCCGAAGCGGCGATGAAATCGGCGGTCGAAGGCCGCTCTGTGAAGGTCAGCGAGATCGGATAAGCCATGTACGCGAGTTTCGGACTGTTCATCGATGGCAAGTGGCGCAAGGCGTCTGACGGTGGAACAGCACCCGTCATGAGTCCGGCGACGGAAAAGCCATTGGGCGAGGTTCCCGTCGCCACGTGCGCCGACACGGAAGAAGCGCTGCATAGTGCAGCCCGTGGGTTTTCCGCCTGGAAATCCAAGGGCGGTTTCGAACGCGCGTCCGCCTTGCATGCCGTCGCGGACGAGATGATCCGCCGCAAAGACGAGGCCGCGCGCATGATCTCCAGCGAGACAGGCAAACCCATTGCCCAGTCCGAGCGCGAATGGGGGCTCGCGATCGACCAGTTTCGCTGGTACGCCGAGGAAGCCCGCCGGATCTATGGGCGCGTCATCGAATCGCGCGTGCCCGGCGGTCGGTTCGAAGTTCTGCACGAGCCGGTCGGGATCGCCGCCGCCTTCACTGCCTGGAATTTTCCGGCAGCGCTGGTCGCCCGCAAGGTGGCGCCGGCACTGGCGGCCGGCTGCTCGACCATTGTCCGGCCGTCAAGCCAGACGCCGGGGACGGCGATGCTAATGGTCGACTGCATCCGCGCCGGCAATCTGCCAGCCGGCGCCGTCAACCTGGTCGTTGGACCCACGGGCACGACCTATGCGCCCATCATGGCCTCGCCGGCAGTGCGCAAGGTCTCCCTCACCGGCTCGACGCGTGTCGGCCAACAGATGATCCGCGATGCCGCCGACACAGTGAAGAAGGTCTCCATGGAACTTGGCGGCAACGCGCCGCTGATCGTTTTCGACGATGCCGACCTGGACGCCGCCCTCGGCGCTTCCGTGCCAACCAAATACGCCAATGCGGGGCAGGTCTGCGTCACGCCCGACAGGTTCTTCGTCCACGAAAAACTGCACGACGCTTTCGTCGAGGGCTTCGTTCAACGAGCCCAGGGGTTGAAACTGGGCGACGGGCTCGACCCGTCCGTGCAGATGGGGCCGCTGATCAATGCCGGCCGGCTGTCCGAGGTCGAGAGCACCGTGTCGGACGCAGTGAAGGCAGGCGCTAAGCTGGTCGCGGGCGGTCATCGCGCCGCGGCGTTCAATGCCGGCCATTTTCATGAGCCCACGGTGCTGACTGATGTCGACGACGACATGCGGGTCTTTGCCGAGGAGAATTTCGGCCCGATCGCGGCGATCACCCGGTTCTCATCGGACGATGAGGTTCTGGAGCGCGCGAACGCTTCACCGATGGGGCTGTCCGCCTACGCCTTCACCTCGAGCCCGAAACGGGCGCGCCACGCCGTTGCCGAACTGAAGGCAGGCATGGTGGGCATCAACAGCTTCGCTCTCGCCGCATCGGAAGCGCCGTTCGGCGGCACGAATTATTCCGGAATGGGTCGCGAGGGCGGCAGCGAGGGGATCGGCGACTACCTCGACACCAAGCTCGCGCAGATCGTGTTCTGAGGAGGTGGCCTTGATCAAGAACAAGCTCAAGCAGATCTGGGCCGACGGCAGGCCGACCATCAATGGCTGGCTCTCGATCGGCAATCCATTCACCGCCGAGATCATGGCCGCGCAGGGTTATGACAGCGTCAGCATCGACGTCCAGCACGGCGCGCTCGACTATTCGATGCTGCTTCCGATGTTCCAGGCGATGCGCGCTTCGGGCGTCGTGCCTATGGCGCGCGTGCCGTGGCTGGAGGCGGGCATCATCATGAAGGTACTGGACGCCGGCGCCTACGGCGTTATCTGTCCGATGGTCAACACGGCCCAACAGGCGGCCGAGTTCGTCAGCTACCTGCGCTATCCGCCCGCCGGCCAGCGCAGCTTCGGCCCGACTCGCGCCAACTTCTCGGCGGGCGCCAACTACGCGGCGGAGGCCAATGACGAGATCCTGGCGTTCGCCATGGTCGAGACTACCGACGCGATGCGCAATCTCGAGGGGATCGCCGCGACGCCAGGCCTCGACGGCATCTATGTCGGCCCCGCTGACCTCACCTTCAGCCTGCACCAGGGCCGTCTCACGCCGGGCTTCGACCGTGAGGAGCCGGAGATGGTTGAGACGCTGCGCACCATAGTCGCGGCCTGCAAGGGGCATGGCAAACGCGCTGCCCTCCATTGTGGCACGGCCGACTACGCCGCACGCGCCATCGAATGGGGCTTCGACATGACGACCGTCTCGGGCGACTCCCGACTGCTCGCAGCCGCGGCTCAGGCGAGCGTTGCCCGCTTTCGTGACCTGACAGGCGCGAAAGCCGTGTCTGCTGAACGCGGCAAGGGCGGCTATTGATGCCACACCTCCTAGTCGCCGGAAAGCTTCATCAGAGCGGCATCGAACTTCTCAATGCGTCGCCCGGCGTCACCTACGACTATGTCGAGGAGGTTTCCGAGCCGAGCTATGCTCCGCTGATCGGCAAGGCCGACGGTCTCGTTATCCGCACCCAGCCGCTGTCGGCGCCGACCGTCGCGCTGGCGGAAAAGCTGAAGATCGTTTCCCGCCATGGCGTCGGTTATGACGCCGTGGATCTGGCCTCTCTCAATCAGCGAAAGATCGCGCTGGCCGTCGTGGGCGACGTCAATTCTGTCTCGGTTGCAGAACACGCCATGATGCTGCTTCTGTCTGCGGCCAAGCGGGCGATCCGGGCCGACCGCTCCGTGCGTGAAGGCAACTGGGGCTGGCGGAACAGACTGGAGGCGTGTGAGCTCTCCGGAAAACGGCTTCTGATTGTCGGGTATGGCCGAATAGGGCGGCACTTGGCGCGCATGGCGGCTGCGTTCGGCATGGACGTGCGGGCGCATGATCCGTTTCTCGAAAAACAAGGCTGGCCGGAGGGGCAAGTTGCGCCAGCTAGCAACCTGCGCGACGGGCTTCGCTGGGCCGATGCGGTTTCCGTCAACGTGCCGAAAGCCGACCGGCCAGTAATCGGTGCGCAGGAGCTTGCGGTCATGAAGCCCACCGCCATCCTTGTGAACACCGCGCGTGGGGGCGTCGTGGACGAGGCAGCGCTGATTTCGGCGCTGCAGAACGGCCGCATTGCCGCAGCTGGTATCGACGTCTTCGACGACGAACCGCCAGCAACCGACAACCCCCTTTTTGCCCTGAACCAGGTGGTCCTGAGCCCGCACATCGCCGGCCTGACCGCTGAATGCGGCGAACGCATGGCGATCTCGTCGGTGCAGAATGTGCTCGATTTTTTCGCCGGGCGGATCGACTCGGCGCTGGTGGTAAACGGAGCCGAGTTGAATGGCCGGTAAGAAACCTCAACTCAGAATCGGCCTGATCGGCACGGGCTTCATGGGCAAAACCCATGTTTTCGGCTTTGCCGCTGCACAGCGTGTCTTTGATCTGCCCTACGAACTGGTTCTTCACACTGTCGCGGACAGGACCGACGAGCTCGCAGCACAGGCCGCATCGACACTGGGTTTCACGCGGGCCAGCGGAGACTGGAGGCGTCTGGTCGAGGATCCTGAGATCGACGTGATCGATATCACGGCGCCGAACGCCTTCCACAAGGAGATGGCGCTCGCCGCCATTGCCGCTGGCAAGCACGTTTATTGCGAGAAGCCTTTGGCGCCGCTCGCGGGGGATGCCCAGCAAATGGCCGAAGCGGCGGAAGCGGCCGGCGTCAGAACGCAAGTCGGTTTCAACTATCTCTGCAGTCCGCTGTTCGCGCTGGCGCGGGACATGATCCGCGAGGGCGAGTTGGGCGAGATCCGCAGCTATCGCGGCATTCACGCCGAAGACTACATGGCGGATGCGGAAGGCCCGTTCACGTTCCGGCACGACCCTGTCGGCGGCGGCGCCTTGGCCGATCTGGGCAGCCATGCACTGGCCACAGCCGAGTATCTGCTTGGCCCGATAGAGCAAGTCTTGGGCGATTCAGTCACGGTCGTCGCGAGCCGGCCCGATGGTCGAGGCGGGCGCCGGATCGTCGAGGTCGACGACATCGGTCGCGCGTTTCTACACTTCGCGAACGGCGCGTCCGGCAGCATCGAAGCCAGCTGGGTCGCCACTGGCCGCAAGATGCAGCACGATTTCGAGGTCTATGGCGCCAAGGGAGCGCTCGTCTTCAGCCAGGAGCGCTTCAACGAGCTGCATTTTTACAGCACGGCCGATCCGGGCGGTCGGCGTGGCTTTCGGCGCATCGAGGCCGGTCCGGATCACGATCCCTATGGACTCTTCTGCGTCGCACCGGGCCACCAGCTCGGCTTCAACGATCTGAAGGCTATCGAGGTGGCGCGGTTCGTCGATGCGATCGCCGGGAAGCGAGACGAGCCTTTCGGCTTCCGGGCCGGCCAACGCATCCAGGAATTGGTGGAGGCAATTCAGGCCTCGGCCCGGGAGAGCAAGTGGCTGAGAACAGACGGATGCGAGGTAGAAATTCGTCACCGCCCCTCGATGCACCTGAAATAAACGTTGCATATTTGTAAATCTTGCAATAATAATTGCAATAAGAGAAAAGCACGTCGGCTGAGTGCTCAAACCGACGTCGCACAGGGAGGAGAGCCATGTCTGTACTCGACGTGCGAAGCGTCTCGAAAAGCTTCGGTGCAATCCGCGCCTTGTCAGATGTCAGCCTTTCGGTCGCGGCCGGCGAGGTGGTCGGCCTGATGGGCGACAATGGCGCCGGGAAATCGACCATGGTGAAGCTGATTGCGGGGAACTTCCCGCCCTCTGATGGCGAGATCGCCGTGGACGGCAAGGTCTGCCATTTCCATAAGCCGATCGAGGCACGGGGCGAGGGGATCGAGGTCGTCTACCAGGACTTGGCTTTGGCCGACAATTTGACGGCCGCCCAAAATGTCTTTCTCGGCCGCGAAATGAAGAAAGGGTTTTGGCCGCTCCGCGTGCTCGACAAGCAGGCGATGATCAACCGGTCGGCAAAGCTGTTCGCGGAGCTGAAGTCGGAGACGCGGCCGCGCGATCTGGTCAAGAAAATGTCAGGCGGTCAGCGGCAGGCAGTCGCCATTGCCCGCACCCGGCTCTCCAACTCCAAGCTGGTGTTGATGGATGAGCCAACCGCGGCGATTTCAGTCCGCCAAGTGGCGGAGGTTCTAGAGCTTATCCGGCGGCTCAAATCGCAGGGTGTGTCGGTAATGCTCATTAGCCACCGCATGCCGGATGTTTTCGCGGTCTGCGACCGCATCATCGTGCTGAGGCGCGGCTCGAAAGTGGCCGACAAGGCAACGGAGAAGACATCGCCGGAGGAGATCACCGGCCTGATTACGGGAGCAATCCGTGATGCATAGTCAAACCGACACGCTGACAGAAGGCCATGCGTCGATCGGCGATGTGGTCGGCATAAAAGAGCAAACCGTTTTCCAGAAGATGGTGGCCAGCCAGGCCTTCTGGGTCGCAATCGCGCTGTTCGTGCTGGTGGTTTTTATGACGTGGCTGGAGCCCAGCTTCGGCACATCCGACAACATTACCAACATCACCCGCAATTTTGCGCCTATCGCCATTATGGGGCTGAGTATGACGGTGGTGCTGATCACCGGCGGCATCGATCTCTCGGTCGGCTCTGTGATGGGTCTGGTCGCCATCGTCGCCGGCCTGCTGCTCACTTGGCACCAGCCCTGGTACGTGGCGTTTGGCGCGGGTCTGCTCGCGGGCATCGCCTGTGGAGCCTTTAACGGCTTCTTCGTTGCCTATATCGGCATGCCGTCCTTCGTGGTGACGCTGGGCCTGCTGTCGATCGCCCGCTCGCTGGCAGTTGTGCTGTCCGGCAACCAGATGCTCTACCAGTTCGGCCCCGACGCGCCGATCGTGAAGGCGATCGGGCAGGCGAAGTGGCCGCGGCACACGCCGGACGGCTGGGTGCCGCACTGGATACCGGAACTGTCCTCGCTTTTCTGGGTGATGCTGATCCTGTCGTTCATCGTCGGCTTTGTGTTCATCTTTACTGCCTGGGCCCGCCACCTCTTCGCGATTGGCGGTAACGAGCACGCCGCCCGCTTGACCGGCGTGCCGGTGGACCTGGTCAAGTTTCAAGCCTACGTCTTCTCCGGCTTTTGTGCTGCCATCGCCTCGCTTCTGCTGCTCGGCTACAGCGGCTCGGCCATTAACGCCATGGGCACCGGCTACGAGTTGCGCGTCATCGCCGGCACCGTAATCGGCGGCGCGAGCCTGATGGGCGGATACGGCACCGCGTTCGGCGCGGTGATCGGCTCGGCCTTCCTGGAAGTCATCCGCAACGCGTTGCTGATGGCCGGTATCGATTCGAATTGGCAGGGTGCCTTCGTCGGCGCCTTCATTATTCTCGCCGTGCTTCTGGGCATGCAGACCAGCGGAAAGTCTTTGATGGCGATGCTGGCAGGCATGTTCGCTTGGAAACGCGGCTAGATATCCGGCGGCGCGGCTGCCGGCATTTGTCAGTAACAATGTGGAGGAACCAGTGAAGAAATATGTTTTGACGGCTGCTGTGGCGTTTTCCGCGCTGATGGCAGGGCAGGCCTATGCGCAGCAAAAGTATGTCTTCGCGCTTGTGCCGAAGAACATGAACAACCCGTTCTTTGACCAGGCCCGTGACGGCTGCAAGAAGGCGGAAGCGGAAGCCAACGGCGCCTTCGAATGCATGTATATCGGCCCCGGCGAGCATGGCGGCGGCGATGAGCAGGTGCAGATCGTGCAGGATCTGGTGGCCAAGAAGGTCGACGGCATCGCCGTGGCCCCTTCGAACGCCGCGGCAATGGCCGTCGCGCTCGAGGCCGCCAAGGAAGCAGGTATTCCCGTGCTTACCTGGGACTCGGACGTGCTGCCGGAGAACAAGGACCTGCGTGTTGCCTATGTCGGCACCCACAATTACGAGATCGGCGTCAATCTCGCCAAGATCGTGCAGACCATCAAGCCGAGCGGCGGCACCATCTGCATCCAGTCGGGCGGTGCTGCCGCGGCCAACCACAATGAGCGCATGAAGGGCATACGCGATACGCTGGCTGGCAAGGAGTCGGCCGCCTCGCCGGGTGATGCCCTGACCGGCCAGAACGGCTGGACCGAAGCGCCGGGCTGCCCGCTCTATACCAACGACGACTTCCCTCTGTCGGTTCAGCAGTTCCAGGACTTCATGGCGAAGACGCCAAACCTCGACGCCTTCGTCCCGACAGGCGGCTTTCCGCAATTCATACCGGATGCCAATCGCGCTGCGGTCGAGCCGTACAAGGATAAGATTGCCAAGAAGGAGCTGGCGCTGGTCGTCGCCGACACGCTGCCGGTGCAGATGGACCAGATGAAGGAAGGCCTGTCGCTAGGCCAGGTCGGACAGCGGCCGTTCGAAATGGGCTACAAGACCATGCTGGCGCTGAAGGACATGAAGGACGGCAAGCCGGCGCCGGACGACCCGACCTACACCGGCCTCGACGTCTGCACCCCCGAAACCGCCGACACCTGCATCGCAAAGTAGGCGAGGCGCACAACTCTGCGGCGGGCGAGGGGAGACTCTCGCCCGCCTTTGCCCCCTGAGAGGCGACAACAAACCCATCGGGCGACTGGCTCAAATCGACCGCGCCGTCAGGCATCTGAGACGCTCCGCTGGCCACATCATTGAGGACAAGTGCCGGGAGTGATCCCATCCGGAGGACCAATTGAGAAAGATACGATATGCCGTGGTGGGCGCGGGCTGGATTGCACAGGAAGCCTTCTTGCCGAGTGTGTCCCAGACCGGAAACTCGACGATCACTGCGATCGTCAGCGGCTCGGCCAAAAACGCCGCGAAGCTCGCCGAATTCTACGGCGTGGAACATGTCTTCAGCTACGAGCAGTACGTCCAGATGCTCGCATCGGACGTCGCGGATGCGGTCTATGTGGCATTGCCGAACTCCTTGCACGCCGACTATGCGATCCAGGCCCTAAGAGCCGGCAAGCATGCGCTTGTTGAGAAGCCGCTAGCCACAACCGAGGCGGAATGCGAGGCGATGATCGCCGCCGCCAAGGAGAGCGGTACCTACTTGATGACCGCGTATCGGCTGCACAACGAGCCCGGCACTGTCGAGCTGTTGGAGCATATCCGCAGCGGCGAGATCGGCGATCCCCGCATCTTTGCCGCGGTCTTCTCATTCGTGGCGTCGCCCGACAATCACCGTCTCAAACCCGGCTATTGGGGCGGTCCCTTGCAGTACATCGGCGTCTACTGCCTGAATGCCGCGCGCCATATCTTTGCCGCCGAGCCGATCGAGGCAGTCGCGGTAAAGAGTTTCGGCAACGGCAGCGCCGTCGTCGGGGCGGTCGAGGAGAGCATTGCCGTGACGCTGCGCTTCCCCGAGGGCCGGCTTGCACAGTTCATTGCCAGCTTCGGCGCGGACAATTCGGATTTTTACCATGTGGCCGGAACGAAGGGGAGCGTAACGGCCGACCCGGGCTTCCGTTTCGAGACTGCCGTGCGAATGAAGCTTCGGCATCGCGACATCAGTACCGAAAAGACGTTCCCGCAAACAGACCATTTCGCCGGACAGACCGCGTATTTCTCCGACTGCATCCTGAACGCACAACCGCCTGAACCGGATGGGGGAGAGGGGCTTGCCGACGTGCGCGCCCTGCTTGCCATCGAGCGCGCCGCCAGCACCGGTCAGCCTCAGAAGATAGACACGCCGGCCCGGCAGGTTCATCCTACTGCGGATATGATCCGCATCTTGCCGACAACGCACCAGCGGCTGCTTCTCTGACGCGTTTTTCGTCCCGCAGAGCATGCAGGACTCATTGCGAACGGGCATCGCGTTACATCGTTGGTGGTGGGACAAAAACATCGAAAAACATCGAAAAACATTGGAAGAGATTTGAACGAAAATTTCTCCCACTGATCTCCAAGTACTTGAATTTCCATCATTTCCAAACATCCTCCGGGCCCACCAAATCCATCGCTTAAGTGTCATTACTTTTTCTATTTTCTGCCCACGCATTGGACTCGAACCCGCGACCGTGAGGGGCTCGTCAGCTTGGCTGACGGTGGCTACGGCGAGGCTGAGGCCGAGTAATGAGCGGCTGATCGACGAGGACTTCGGCCCTCCATTTAGCCCGACGGGCGGCTGAAGCGGCGGCCCATGGAACGCTATGAGGCTGCAAACATTTATCCCCGAGATCCGCGCGTTCACCTCAGTCGGTTTCGAGACCTTCGCGAGCATAAAGGATCCAGGATCGATAAAGCTGATTGAGCCCAGGCGGCGAAGCCATTGATGGCTCGAGAGCAGTCCTTGCGCCTACGATTGGCGTTTTGCCGCCGCGCCAGTCCGCGAAAGGGCCAGCCATGGCGGCAAAGCAGCGCAGTAAAGCCCCGATCCCCAAATACCCGCTCTGGATCACTCTGCCCTATACGCTTTTTGTCGCCGTGCTCACGCCGGTATACTGGTTGCGATACGGCCCGGCAATTTCCTGTGGTTCTCCGATATTGCGCTCTTTGCCGTGCTGATCGCGTTGTGGACCGGCAGCCGACTCCTCTATTCGATGATGGCAGTCGGCGTTCTGCCGCTCGAGTTCGCCTGGTTGGCGGACTTCGTGACCGGCGGCAAGCTGACCGGGCTCGCTGCCTACATGTTCGATCCAAGCGAGCCCGCATATGCGAGGGCGCTGTCCGGCTTTCATTTGTTCATGCCGGTCATCATTATTTTCATGCTGATCCGGCAAGGCTACGACCGCCGCGCGTTCAAAAGCGCAGACCGCTCTCGCCTGGGTGGTACTGGTTGCAAGTTACTGGTTCACCCGGCCCGACGAGAACATCAACTGGGTGCACGGGTTTGGTCCGGAGCCGCAGAAGATCTTGCCGCCACGCATGTATCTCGGCCTGTACATGGTGCTCCTGCCCCTGGTCGCCTACTTGCCGGTCCATCTCGTATGGAAACGGCTGTTCCGGCCGTAGGCGGCCATGCGGAGACGACCGGCGAATTCCAATGCGCTGCGCGACCGGCCGAGGAGGTAGCGCCGATGCAAGCAGGCGAGGGAGCGCAGCGCCAGACACCAGATCTGCGGCCTTTCGGTTCGAGTTGGGGTAGCTCGGCGCCTCATCGGCTCGGCGTCTACTCGGCTGCGCCGCTCTCGGAAGCCAGGGTCGGGCCGGCTTCAGGCCGCCTGCGCCGGAATGTCCTGCGCAGAGCAACGTAGAAGACCGGCGTCAGGAAGAGGCCGAACAACGTCACGCCCAGCATGCCGGAGAACACGGCCGTGCCGAGCGATTGGCGCATTTCCGCGCCAGGCCCGCTGGCGATCACCAGCGGCACCACGCCCAGGATAAAGGCGAATGCCGTCATCAGGATCGGCCGCAGCCGCAGCCGGCAGGCCTCGACAGCCGCCTCGACGGGGTCAAGGCCGCGCTCCTCACCTTGGCGCGCGAACTCGACGATCAGGATCGCGTTCTTCGCCGCCAGGCCGATGAGCACGATTAGCCCGATCTGCACGAGGATGTTGTTGTCGAGACCGCGGAAGGCGACGCCCAGGAGGGCCGCCAGCACGCTGAGCGGGACGATAAGCACGATGGCGAAGGGCGTAATCCAGCTTTCGTATAGCGCGGCGAGCGCCAGAAAGACGAACAGAACCGACAGGCCGAAGATGAAGACCGCCGTGTTGCCGGTCTGCCGCTCCTGGAAGGCGAGTTCAGTCCATTCGAAGGAAGTGCCCTGCGGCAGCGATTCGGCTGCGATCCCCTCCATCAGGTCGAGCGCCGTGCCCGTGGCGACACCCGGCGCTGCATTGCCCTGCAGCGGCACGGAGACATACATGTTGTAGCGCTGCACGAGCGAGGGACCGGTGACGTCGCGGATCTCGATCAGTGTGCCGAGCGGCACCAGGTCGCCGGCCGCCGAGCGCACCTTCAGCTTCAATATGTCGTCGCGATCGATGCGGAAAGCCTGGTCGGCTTGCGCCCGCACCTGGTAGACGCGACCGAAGGCATTGAAATCGTTGACATAGGCGGTGCCTAGATTGATCGACAGCGTCTCGAAGATGTTGGGGATCGGCACGTTCAGCATACGCGCCTTGTCGCGGTCGATCGCCAGGAAGAATTGCGGGCTGGACGCCGAGAAGGTGGTGAAGACGCCCATCAACCCGGGCGTCTGGTTGGCCTTGCCGGCGATTTCGTTGGCCAGCGCCAGAATCGGCAGCATGTCGGCGCTGTTGCGCTCCTGGAGCATCATCTTGAAGCCGCCGGAGTTGCCGATGCCCCGCACTGGCGGCGGCGGCAGCGCGATGATGAAGGCCTCCTGGATGCTTTGCAGGCTGCCAAACAGCGTGCCGATGATCTTGTCGGAAGTATCGCCGCTCTCGAGCCGTTCCTCGAAGCTCTTGAATGGCGCGAAGATCACGCCGGAATTGCTGGCGTTGGTGAATGTCGCGCCGTTGAATCCTGCGAAGGCGACGGCGTTGGCGACACCCGGCGTCTTGCGGATGATATCCGACGCCTTCTGGATGACTGCGTCCGTTCGGGCGAGCGAAGAGCCCTCCGGCAATTGCACGACGACGATCGCATAACCCTGGTCCATGTTCGGGATGAAGCCGCGCGGCACCGTCTGCAGCATGTGATAGGTCGCGTAGAGCAGGCCTGCGAAGACGAGCAGCATGGCGGCAAGCGCCAGAGTCGTGCCGACCAGTCTGTGCACCAGCCACGCATAGCCGTGCGCCATCCTGTCGAACCCGTTGTTGAACCCGTTCGCCAGAGCGCGGCCGAACCTTGCCAGGAAGAAGTTCGAATGTTCCTCGCTGTGCGGCTTGAAAAGCACGCCAGCGAGGGCCGGCGAAAGCGTCAGCGAGTTGAATGCGGAGATCGCGGTGGAGACCGCGATGGTGATGGCGAACTGCAGGTAGAACTGGCCGGAAATCCCGGGAATGAAAGCCGCCGGAACGAAGACGGAGATCAGCACCAGCGAGATCGCGAGGACCGCGTTTCCCACTTCATCCATGGTCTTGTGCGCAGCGGCGCGCGGAGCGAGCCCCAGCCGGATGTTCCGCTCGATATTTTCCACAACCACGATGGCGTCGTCGACAACGATGCCGACCGCCAGCACCAGCCCGAACAGAGTGAGCATGTTGAGCGAGAAGCCGAAGGCGAGCAGCACGGCAAGCGTGCCGATCAGCGAGACCGGTATCGCCACGATCGGCACGATCGCCATGCGCCATGACTGCAGGAACACGATGATGACGATCACCACCAGCAGGATCGCCTCGGCGATGGTGACATAGACCTCGTTGATAGATTCGGCGATGAACTCGGTCGGATTGTAGATGATCTCGTAGGCCAGCCCCTCCGGGAAATCCTCCGAAAGCTCCGCGATGGTCTTCTGGATTTCTTCCGCCGAGGCCAAGGCATTGGTGCCCGGCCGCTGGAAGATGCCGAGCGCCACCGCCGCCTTGTTGTTGAGATAGGAATTGGTGACGTAGTCCCTGGCGCCGAGCTCTATGCGCGCCACGTCCTGCAGGGAGATCAAGCGGCCGTCCTCGGTCGACTTGACTATGACATAGCGGAAGTCGCGCGCGTCTTCGAAGCGCCCTTGCGTGGTGACCGTATACTGGAAGGCCGAGCCGTCGCCAATCGGCGGCGCGCCGATCGAGCCGCCCGACACCTGGACGTTCTGGTCGCGCAGCGCCTGGACTACGTCGCCTGCGGTCATGCCGTAGGCGGACAGCTTTTCCGGGTCGAGCCAGACGCGCAGCGAATATTCGCGCTCGCCGAAGATCTGCACATCCCCGACGCCGTCCAGTCTCAGCAGGACGTCGCGCACGCGCGAACGCGCATAATTCGAGACGTAGAGCTGATCATATGTGTCGTCGGGCGACAGCATATGGATGACCATCATCAGGTCGGGCGAACTTTTCGCCGTGGTGATGCCGAGCCGGCGCACCTCTTCCGGCAGGCGCGCTTCGGCGATCGAGACGCGGTTCTGGACGAGCACCTGCGCCGCGTCGAGATCGGTGCCGGGGCGGAAGGTGATGGTGAGCGACATCGAGCCTTCGCCGGAGGAATAGGACGACATGTAGAGCATGTGCTCGACGCCGTTGATTTCCTGTTCAATCGGCGTCGCCACGGTCGCGGCGACCGTCTCGGCGTCGGCGCCCGGATAGGAGGCGCGCACCACGATGGTCGGTGGCGCGATTTCGGGATATTGCGCGACCGGAAGCTGCGTATAGGCGATGCCGCCGACGATCACGAGCACGATCGACAGCACCGCCGCGAAGATCGGGCGGTTGACGAAGAAATGGGCGAAGTTCATTGCGTCTGCCCTTCGGCTTCACCCTTGGGCGGCAACGTGGTCATCTCGGACTTGACGGTGACGCCCGGCCGCACTCGCACCAGCCCGTTGATTACCACTGTCTCTTCGCCGGTGAGGCCCTCGCGGATAACGCGATAGCCGTCGATGCGCGGGCCGGTGCGGACCGGCTTGGCCGAGATCAGGCCTGCCTCGTCGACAACGAAGACGATGCGGCGGTTCTGGTCGGCGCCGATCGCCTCATCAGGCAGAAGCACGCCCGGATGCGGCAGCGAGCCGGGCACGTTGATGCGGCCGAACATGCCCGGCTGCAGCACGCCGTCCTTGTTGTCGAAGCGCGCCCTGGCCCGCATCGTGCCGGTAGCTTCGTCCAGACGGTTCTCGGCGAAGTCGAGCTTGCCCTTGAACGTCGCTTCATCACGGTCGGCGACACGGACGACAACATCGACGCCGCCGGCGCCCTCCTGCATGACGCCGCCGCGCTCGCGGGCGTCGCGCGCATAAGAGAAGTAGGTCCGCTCATCGATGTCGAAATAGAAGTCGATCGGGTCGATCGAGACGATGGTGGTCAGCACGGTCTGGTCGGCCTGCACCAGATTGCCCGGCGAGATGAGCCGGCGGTCGACCCGGCCGGAAAACGGCGCCTTGATCTCGGTGAATTCGAGATCGAGACTTGCGTTTTCAAGTGCCGCCTCCGCGCCGTCCAGTTGCGCTTGGGCGGCGAGATATTCGCGGCGGCGGTCGTCCAGTGTCGAAACCGGTATGTTGCCTTCGCGCGACAGGGTCTCGGCGCGCTCGAACTGCATCTTGCTGAACTCGACCAGGGTCTTGGCCGAGTCGACCTGCGCCTGCGCCTGGTTCAGCGCCGCCTTGAACGGCCGCTGGTCGATGGTGAACAGGAGGTCGCCCTGCTTGACCAGCGTACCGTCCTGGAAATGGACCTGGTCGAGATAGCCGCCGACGCGGGAGCGCAGCGAAACCTGGTCGACGGCTTCGAAACGGCCGACGAACTCATCGTCCTCGACGATATCGCGCACCAGCGGCTTGGCTACCGTGACGACGGGCGCGGGAGGCGCTTCCTGCGCCTGTGCGGCCGGGGCCGCGAGCAAGCCGATCGCCGCGAAGGCCGCGGCGGCGAGCCATTTTGCAGGGACGTTTCTGCTGGAGGGGGCGGCCAGAGAATCGTGGCGGAGGCGTTCAGTGTGAACCATGGTTACCCCTCGTAGTCGGCCCTTCATGCGAAGTCCGTAACATCTAGGCAGCGGGTGTGCCGCACAAATCAATTTTTTGAACTGACCACCACAACCGACAGCTTGCTATAGAACAAACATCGAACATCATCAACCTTGACAAGGACTCGGCTAACCGGGGAGCGCGAACGCACATCTCGCGTTTATCCGCTGCGTAGGCATCGCCATGCGCTCGAGCTAAAGCGGATCTGACGAGCCATTGCGCATCCCGACGTGCGGCGGATCGCCTCCGCGCCGCGTTGGCAACGATCTTGGTTGGCACATGGCGTGACTTGCGCTGGTGCGGACCTGGGTGCGAATACAACTTTCCAGGCGTCGATTGCCATGCCGGCGGCTGGCCGAACGAGCAGCGCAATGCGCACGTCGTTGTCGAAATCCTCGCCGTGGAAAGCCGCGCTGTGACCGGCAGGTGTCACAGCTTTCCTACTCCGTTGTGCTAGCTTTTTTTCTGCGCCGATTGGTGTGCGACTGCGCGACGGCCATTTCCAACTCGGGTGTGATCTCCAACGGCGCATTTTCTGCCCCATGTGGGTTCTGTAGCCCCTGGACCTGGACGGTCGGAAATGGGAGTTCGATGCCCTGCTCCTTGAAGACCTGGCGGATGCGTACATAGAATTTGCGCTTCATACCGAAGGCGCCTCCGGGTCGGGTTGTGGCCTTGACCCTCAATACGATGCCGTACTCGCCGAACTCCTGTACGCCCTGCATCTTGATCGGCTCGAGCACCCAGGGCTTGAACTCCGGATCTTCTGCCAGTTCGAGGCCGATTCGCTTGATCAACTTGCGCGCGAAGTCGATATCGGTGTCATAGCCAACGGTGATGTTGAATTTGTCGGTAACCCAGTCACGACTCTGGTTCTGGACTGCCCCGAGTTCGCCGAACGGTATGGTGAAGAGCGGTCCACGATGGTGGCGCAGCTTCACCGAGCGCAACGAAAAGCTCTCCACCGTACCCCTGTAGCTGCCCGATGAAATGTATTCGCCGACGCGAAAAGCATCGTCGAGCAGATAAAACACGCCTGAGATCACGTCCTTGACGATGGTTTGTGCGCCAAAACCCACGGCGACGCCGACGACGCCAGCGCCGGCGATCAGCGGGCCGATCTGGATACCCATCGAGGCGAGCATCATCAACACTGCCATCACGACGATCAATGCAAGCAGAATGTTTTGGATGATCGGCAACAGCGTATGCAGCCGCGCCTGATGCGGATCGAGGGTCCGGACTTCCTCGTCGCCGATCACCGCGTGCGGTATTTCGATGCCCAGCTTTCGCTCGATCAAAGCCTTGATGATAGACCAGCCGAAATCGGCTGCGAGGGCAATGACCACGACATTGATCAAGCCGCGCAATATTAACGTCGTCGTCGTATCGCTGTCCCGCATGGATTGCATGTTCAGGCCCCAAACACGCGCGAGAAAGTAGGCCGCCGCCAGGATCAAAATCATCCGGATTCCGCGATCGACGACAGCGATCGTCACCGCCGGGATCGTAGGCCGGCCGAAATCTTCCGAACCCGGCCGCAGGACGAAATTAACCCCGCGCTGCGTCAGCACGATTGCCAAAGGCAGGAAGAATGCGGCGAAGGTAAACCAGAAGAATACATAAAGGCCGGCGATGCGCTGCAGGAACAGAGCGACGAAATAAGCAGTCAATAACCATGTCGCCCCCGAGTGGTGCGCACCGTCTCGCTGCGTTCTTGGCCGACGCCAAACGGCAAGCAGAAAGAGCAAAAGCAGTACGAAATCGGCGCCCAGTGACAGGACCATCATTCCGTCCTGATCGATGCCGAGACCGGGCAAGAGGATGAACGCGGCGCCGAAGAAGGCGAAGACGCCGACGATCCGGGGTAGCCAATAGGACCAATGGTCAGCCGCTTCGTTGGTGATCGGCAAAGCACGAACCTCGACGGCGTTCTCGACGTTCATGAAGGAAGGGACGAGCACGGCCATGACGTACATGCGCGCACCCCATGTAACGACTGCCGCCATCAGAAATGTCAGTACAATCTCGCGGATAAGCATTGGCCAGTCGAAGAGCATGAACGCGCCGGCGCTGCCCAATGCGAACGAGACGATCAGCATGCTGGAATAAAGCGCGCGACCACCAATCTTCTTGGCTCGCCCAATGGGCGTATCCTTCGGTTGCGCGATAATCCAAAGACGAAATGGACGGGTGAACTTGTAGGTTGCCCAAGTGAGCGCCAGGCCGGCTGCGATGAACATCGCAATCAGCATGAATACGCCAGCAGACCCCTTGCTGGACATATCCTCCATGGTCTTTGCCCGAACGTGCGCGAACTGCCCTGGCAGCAGGGGCAAAGTTTGCACGATTGTTTCGATATGATGCCTGATCCGATCGAGCGTCGAGGATGCCATCGTATTCATCTGGCCTGGTGCGGCAACGGCGTCGGACGATGTGTCGGTCGGCGAAGCTCCTGCCTCGGCGGGCGCTCCGGTTGACCCGGCGTCCTGATTTCGTTGTTCGGCCACCCAGGCCTTCACCGACGGATCGTCGAGAAGGTCGAATAGCTGTTTGACCCTTTCAGGCGGGACGGTCGCCGGCGCCTGCGCCTGAGCCGGACCGGCCAACAAGAGGGCGATCCCAAAGACGAGCGGCCTGGCAATCAGGACTAACATCGCCGTCAGATCTCCGAGACGTCGTGCCAGGCGCGCCAGGTTCCTGGCTCCCAATCGTCGAATCATGAGTGGCCTTCCGGTCAAATCGGCAAGCAACGACATCTATGTCCGTTGTTGCCCTACCTTGAAGAAACCGATGCTACGGTGCAAGACGTCATCGTTCCGAGTTCTGCGCCGGGTACTTGGCGGCGTTTATTTAGCCGCCGGGGCAGGGCATTCCGACCTCGGCCCAGGCCTACAGCCGTTCTACGCCGAAATCGTCTTCGTGGCAGCGAACTGGACAAAGTTATCGGCGGCGATGGCCGGCCTTCCTAACCGAAAGGGCGCGTCTTCATCGATACTAATTGTCGCGGAACCAAACGGAATGATACGGGGAGCTTTTTCGATTTCGGGCCACGAAAAACACAACGAAATCAACAGTCTTAATATGTCCTCCGGCCTACCATCCAGTCCACCCGATTTCCGGGGTTTCCATCCGTCTCAGAATAGCTCCGGCATTTCCGTGGGTGAGCGCCCGGTATTGGGGCAACACTTGGCTGAGACGCCGCAGTGAGCGTCCAAAACACCTGACTTTGGCCGTCCGTCTCTGTCGGGCGAATAGCGTAGCCAACTGTTTGGCAAAGCGATGGTTGGCTGATCCGCCAGATGCACGCCGGATTGTGTCAGAAGCCGAGGAGGGCACCCTGGCTGGTCCAGGCGTGTGGCAGGTCAGAGACGCGCGAGAGCCTGTGCGCCGTTAGTTCGACAGGTTGATCACCTGCAACGATACTGGCAGCAATTTTCGGGGCAAGGAAAGCGAAAGGCAGGAGGCGGCTGACCTCGGATGTGTCGGTGCCGTTGAGCATGGCAACGTCGGTGAGGCTGCGGCCGGCTCCGTCCGTAAGTTGGCCGAGATATAAGTGGGCTCGACGCAAAAGGTCAATCAAAGCGCCGTCAGGTTCTCGGTTGCCGTGAGATCCGTCTGTAAGGACGATCCGGGTTTCGACGCCACGCCGCCTCATACCGATTGCACATTCGATGGAAGTGACCTGGGCGCTATCTCCCGGTAGACTCCGGTCGAGAAGCAATTCCGACAGCGAGCGGCGATCCAGTTCGATGGTCAATGATCCGGGCTTGAGGGTGGTGCTGCGAACTATCTTTTGGAGCAGAGATCGTTTCGCGTCCGCAGTGCCTGATGCCTCAGCACGACCGCATCTCGTCGGCTCGCCGCATCGCCAACTGGATTTCGCCAGCGTCGACCCATTGCCGAATCCAATCAGACAGTTCGGAATTAACCACATTCGAAGAAGGCGAAGGGCGGTTGGGTTTGTCACCGATCCGTCTCGCGTAACATGTTACTGTTGGAATTGGGGGCATCCGCAGCACGTCCAGGCGCAAAGGCAAGGAAGATGCCGACCTTAAGCAATGGCAGTGAACTCATCGTATGGAACGAACCCGAGAATCCCAATCCGACCCCTGACTCGGTCCTTTTCAGCATTACGGAAACAGACGGCGACGTAATCGGACCGATAGGCGCAAAGCCGGATTTCCCTTTCGGTGGGATCGAACTAGCTTCGGTCGATGTCTTTGACGGCTTCTTCACCATCACCAGCTTCACCCACGAGGGCAGGACCGAAACTTGGACGACAGTGGAAACGCAGGTCTTCGACAACGAAGGCAATTTTCTCCGCACCGTGTCCGACCAGGCGGCCTTCCAGTCGGTCCAGATCGTCTCGATCAGCGCCGACAGCCCCGACGACCTTACCGTGACATGGATCGGGGCGAACGAATATTTCGGCGGCGAAAACACCCAATACGGTCAGCACCAGATCATCTTGAAAGGGGGCGTGCTTCAGTCCGACACCTTCGTTAATCACGCGCCCACCGTTGCCGACCTGGACTTGTCGATTTCGGAGGCGCAATCTCTCGACGACGTCAAGTTCAGCGCGACAGATGCCGACTACGATCTCTTGAACTTTATCGTCTTGGACGGGCCGGACAGCGGCACCCTGGAGCAGGAGACGAGTTTCGACGGTAACTACTACCCGTTTCACCAGGGTCATTATGGCTCTACCCTGCACTATCATGCGGATTTTCTGAGCGGAAACCTGTTCGACTACACACCGGAGGCCGGCTTCATCGGCACCGACAGCTTTACGGTTTACGCTACGGACGGCCAGGGCAACAGCAATGTGGCGACGATTACGATCACCGTCACTCCGCCGGCCGAATCCATTACCCTGACCGACGCCAAAAACAGCGCGAGCTACGCAAGCCATGATCATGCCGTGCTCGTCGCCGCGCTGGGCGGGGGCGACCGCATCAGCGGCACCCCGTTCAACGATACGCTCGACGGCGGTGCCGGCCACGACCAGCTGTTCGGCGGCGCGGGCGCGGACGACATCATTGGAGGCGCGGGCACCGATTGGCTGAAGGGCGGCGCTGGCGATGACGAGATCAGCGGTGGTGAGAGCGCAGACGGCGTCCGCGGTGACACTGGCGACGACGTCCTCGACGGCGGCGCCGGCTCCGACGACATGCGAGGTGGTGCTGGCGACGACACCTCAACGGCGGCGCCGGCCGCGACCGGCTGGCCGGCGAGGGGGGCAGCGATGTCTTCGTGTTCGACGCACTTGGGCCGGCGAACTACGACAGGATAGAAGACTTCAATGCGCTCGACGATGTGTTCTGGCTGGACAGCTCCGCATTCGTCGGGCTGTCGGCCGGCTCGCTTTTCGCTGCGGTTTTCGTCGTCGGCAAGCACGCCATGGATGACAGCGACCACATCGTTTACGACAAGCAGACCGGCGATCTGCTGTTCGATGTGGACGGGGCAGGAGGAGCGGCGGCTGTCAAGTTTGCCGCCGTGGACCCGAGCACATTCCTCACAGTGGACGACTTCTTCGTGTTATAGGCGGCGCATGGGTGGGGCGCAGCTACATAGACCGGGCGTGATCGCGCCCTGCGCAGGATTTCCCTCCCCATTGCGCAGTAAGGGGCGTCAGGGCTCATCCGAGCCTTCATGACCCGACTGGGACGGCCTAGGCCGGACGGCGCTGGAGCCCGGCCGGGGCATGAGTGCCAGCATGCGGCTCAACTGGCGGCCGATCGACGCGTGAGGCTTACCGGATCGGCGTCTCGCCGCGAAACAGCGGCTGGTGCGCCCGCATCAAACAACCTCAGATCGTCCCAGTCGATATCCATTTTACAGAAATGAAAAACTCCTTGCGACCGTGGCTGTAGCGCGAAGCGGGCATCACACGCAAGTATGCAGGCATTGGAGACGTTGGACAATCCTGCTTGGAGGGACAGTGACAAGCCGCCTCGGCTGGCCAAAAAGCCAGCGTAATCCTTTCGATCGCACAGCGCTTCGCGCAGATGCTTTGCGCTTTCGACCAACCCAAGCGCGCGGGCATTCTGCGCCAAAGGAGACGATCATGTTGTATAAACTTCGACACCGTTTCGCCCGCTGGCTTGCCTATCGCCAGACGCTTGCAAGCTTGACGCAGGCCCCAGACAGCACACTGGCGGATGCTGGCATTTCTCGCGAAGAGATCCGCGAGCATGCCCGCCACGCCAGCCTGCGTCGTTGAGATAATGGAGGCGGGGCATCCAGATGATGGAGCTTTGGGATCGCCGCTCGGTACCGCGCATCGGGATCGGCACTTGGGCGGCGGGTGGCGCCGCGCGCTGGCGTGACCCCGCGTCCATCAATGGCGAGGCAGCCTGCAGCGCAATTGTATGGACGTCGCGCTGCTGCGTATCCGATCGAGCGCGCCGGCGAGGTGTTCGGTACGCTCCGGTCTGTTGCACCAGGAGGGCAAGATCGGCGGCTGTTGGCGCGAGGGAGGATAGGGTCGCTATCTTCGACTGTTTGGCTGTCGCGGAACTATACCGAACGATACGGGAAGAGTTCTGATTTTGGCCCACGAGAAAGCCATGAAATCAACGTTCCCGGCACACCTCCGGGCCCCCAATACCTTATGGCCAACTTTGCTGTGAAGTGGGCCAATCGAGCTTCGCTTTCCCCGCAGTACTCAGTTTGATTTTTCTCGCACGAGCACGATCCAAGGGTCATGCCGGGACGCCCAGTCATTCTCCAACCCCACCCCGGGCAGGGTTAACCGAGTTCTAGACTAGTGGGATCAGTCAACCTTGCCTCCGATTGCCGCTATGGTTCGGACCAGCCTGTCCGCAACACAGGTCGATGCTCCAGCCGCCATGAGCATCTGCGGCAAGATCAACCATTCCAGCGTCCAGGCTGCACCAGAGCGCTCTTGCTCATGGATCAGCGCATGATGCATTCCCGACAATTGGACTGCGTTGTAGCGGGCAAGCGTCACCAGCATCTCGGCGTCGATGGGATTGCGCTTGTGCGCCATGGCGGACGATGAACCGCCGCCCGCCCGTTGGAGCTCGTCGCCTGCCTGCGCCATCAGCGCAATGTCCTGCCCGAATTTGCCGAGGCCGCCCGTCACAAGCGACAGCCAGTTGGCGAGTTCAGCGATGCGGTCGCGCTGGCTGTGCCATTGCGGCGCGTCGCCGAGGCTTAGCCGCAGGGCCAGCGCGGCACGGATGGCGGCGTCCTTGTTTGCGAACTTCTCGAGTGTCCCGACGGCGCCGCCGAACTGGATGACGAGAACCGATCCTCGCACCGATTGAAGCCGCTCGAGGTGGCGCACGAGCGGTTCGCGCCAGCTTGTGACGCGGTCGGCTACGGAAATCGGAATCGCTGCCTGCATTCGGGTTCGGGCCATCAGCGGGCGATCGCCAAACCGATGGCCGAGATCGGCGAAGGCGACCACCAGAGCCGAAAGCCGTTCTTCCAATAGGTCGATACAGGCGCGAATTCTCAGGATCATGGCCGTGTCGATCACGTCCTGGCTAGTCGCACCGAAATGCACATGCTCCGAATGCGGCTCTCCCACAGCATGCCTAATCTGCCGCACGAGCTCCGGCACCATGACGCCGTCGCGCTCCGTTCCGTCCCTCAGGGCCTGGATTTCCGGCCGGAAGTTGTCGAGGACGCGTCCGATTGCGCTTGCTGCAGCCGCCGGGACGATGCCGAGTGCACCTTCTGCGTCGGCGAGCGCTTTCTCGAATTGCAGCATCGTCGCAAGTTCGGCCTCGACGCCGAGCAGCGTCGCCATCTTCTCATCGCCGAGAAGCCCGGACAGGAGGGGATTGTCGAATGCTGCGATCATATGTCGAAGAAGACCGTCTCGTTAATGCCCTGGAGATGAATGTCGAACTTATAGATGTCGCCGTCGCGCGGCGCGACCAGCGTCGACACGCGCTCTCTTTGCTCAATGCGCATCAGGACGGGATCCTCGGCGTTGGCCGTTTCCTCGTCGCTGAAATACATGCGGGTGTGGAGGCCAATGTTGATTCCGCGCGCGACGATCCAGACAGTCAGATGCGGCGCCATCTTGCGGCCGTCAAAAAAGGGCACGCGACCGGGTTTGATGGTTTCGAACATGCATTCGCCCGTCGTCATGTCGGTGGGCAGCCGGCCCCAGCCGGTAAAATTCGGGTCGGCGGAGCCGCGCAGATCCGAGGGCGAATTGTAGATGCCGGCGGCGTCCGCCTGCCAGATCTCGACAAGCGCGTCCTTCAGCGGCGATCCGGCGCCGTCGATCACCCGGATGTTGACCCTGATGCGTTCGCCCCTGGTCTTGTCGTTGACCATCGCGGTGCCAAGGTCGCGTTCATAGACGCCCGAGATACCGGCAAAGTTGGGCGTCAGCCCTATATGGACGTAGGGTCCCGCGGTCTGCGAGGCGCTTTCCTTCAGCCGACCGAGAGCCTGGACCATCAGTTGCCCTCGATGCGGTTTTCGAACAGCGTCGAGCGGCGGCCGCGCAGTACAATGTCGAATTTGTATGCCCGCGCATCCATCGGTATCGTTGCCTCCATGTCGAGCGCGGCGGTGAGGCCTTCAATCGCACGGCGGTCGTTGATGGTCCGCACGATCGGGCACCTCCAGATCATCGGGTCGCCCTCGAAATACATCTGGGTGATCAAGCGCTGCGCGAAGCCGTGCCCGAAGATCGAGAAATGGATGTGAGCTGGACGCCAGTCGTTGGGTCCGTTGGGCCAGGGATACGGCCCCGGCTGGATCGTGCGGAAACAATAGGAGCCATCCTCGCCAGTGATGGTGCGGCCGCAGCCGCCGAAGTTGGGATCGAGTGGCGCGAGATAAGTCTCCTTCTCGTGTCGATAGCGTCCGCCGGCGTTGGCCTGCCATACCTCCAGCAGCGCACCGGCGACGCCGATGCCGCGCTCGTCGAGTAGGCGGCCATAGACGAGGATGCGCGGCCCGATCGCGCTTTCGCCCGGCCCGGCAAAATTGTGTATGAGGTCATTGTCCAGTTCACCGAGAATATTGTGGCCGAAGACCGGCCCCGTAAGCTCCGACAGGGTGTTGTCGAGGGAAAGAAGCGGCCGTTGCGGCGAGCGCAGCACGGAAGTCTTGTAGGCTGGCGTGAAGGCCGGCGGATGCCAGTTGCGGTCGCGCTGAAAGAAGGTGCCGATTTCCGGCGTGCGGTTGGCGGGAAAGCGCGAGTTGGTCATGATTTGCCGGCTTGAGCGTCCATTTCGTCGAACGTCTTCCTGGCGATCTTCATCGCATGATTTGCCGCCGGTACCCCGGCATAGATTGCCACATGCAGCAGCGCTTCGCGTATGTCGTCGCGCGTCGCCCCGGTATTGGCGCTGGCGCGGATATGCATCGCAACCTCTTCGTCCTGCTTCAGCGCGGCGAGCAGCGCGATGGTGATCATAGAACGCTCGCGCTTGGTAATGTTCGGCCGCGACCAGACGTGGCTCCATGCAGCCTCCGTGATCAGTTCCTGGAAAGGAATGTCGAATTCGGTCTTGGCCGCCTCTGCGCGGTCGACATGGGCGTCACCCAGCACCGAACGGCGCGTCGCCATCCCTTCGACGTATCGGTCGCCGTGTTGTGGCTTGCTCATTTGCGCTCTCTTCGCATGTCGTTCAGGAAGCCACGGATTAGCCCGGCGAGCCTTTCCGGCCGCTCGACGCATGGGATGTGGCCCGCACCGGCGATGACCTCGAACTGTGCGGCGGGGATTGAGCGGGCCAGCGATTCCACCAGTTTAGGCGGCGTCGATCCGTCTTGATCGCCGACAATGCAGAGTGTCGGCACTTTGATCGCGGCGGTCGTAGCGGTGAAATCGGCGTCGCGGATAGCCGCGCAGGCAGCAGTGTAGCCGGCCGGATCCTGGCGCGTCAGCATCGTTTTATAACCCGCAAGTTCCTCGCCGCGATTCTTATGGAAATCCGGCGTGAACCATTTTCGCATCACGTCGTCGGCAAAGCTCGCTATGCCCTCCGACAGGGCCGCGTTGATGCGCCCGTTCCACATCTCGGCCGTACCAATTTTCGCTGCCGTATCGCAAAGGATCAACGCCTCGATCAAATCCGACCGCGTCTTGTAGAGGCATTGCGCAATGACGCCGCCGATCGAAAGCCCGCAGATCACCGCGCGCTTTACGCCAAGATGGTCGAGCAGCCCTGCAAGGTCCGTCGCATGGGTCTCGATTGTTTGCGGCGCGCCACCCAGTTCGCTCAGGCCGTGTCCGCGCTTGTCAAACGCAACGAACGTACAGTCGTCGGCGAGCCTTCGCTCGACCTCGTTCCAGATGCGCATATCCGTGCCGAGCGAGTTCGCGAAGACGACCGTCGGCCTGCCAACTGCGGGACGATGCCGGTAGTGGATCGTCGCGCCATTAATGCGAGCAAAGTTCATACCCGTCATACCTTTGGCATTCCTTTGGGCCGCATCAGCCGTTTTTGCGCGGCAATGCGGAATGGTGCGTTCGGCGCACCATATCCTGCATAAGCGCCGCGCCGTTCAACGAACTCGATAATGAACCCCTCTCCAAATGTCGGCGCATAGAGCTGGAAAAATTCGCCGTTGTCGTCGCGGTCATAAAGGATGTTGGCTGAGCGTAACCGATCGGCCACCTCCGGATCCAAACCGAAGCGCGCTTCTACGTCGTCGTAGTAGTTCATCGATATCTGAAGCGGTTCGAAGCCGTTGGCCTGCAGCTTCGCCGCCGTCGCAAAGATGTCATCCGTCGCGAGTGCCAGATGCTGGACGCCGGAACCAAAGGTTTCGGCGATGAAATGGCCGGCCAGCGTTCGGTGACTCTCGGCGCCATTCAGCGTGAGGCGGAAGCGCTTGTCCAGACCTTCGATCACCTGGCTGCGCACGAGGCCAGCCGGGTCGACGATGTCAACCATGGGGGTCTTGGTCGTCCTGAAGATCGAGACATAGAACAGCAGCCAGCTCGGCATCTCCTCCTGTGCCATGGTCTGCCCGACATGATCGATGCGGGTGAGGCCGACGCCATTGCCGGGATTTGTCGGCATGACCGGCGTGAACTCTATGTCCCAGACCTTCGCCAGGTCGGTCTTGGCGTCGAGGAAGTAGATCAGTCCGCCGCCGACGCCGCGGATCGCCGGGATCGACAACTCGCCGGGCCCGACCCGTTGGTGAAAGACCTCCGCGCCCAGCGCCTCGGCGCGCGCAACCGTGGCAGCGGCGTCCTCGACCTTCAGGCCCATCGCGTATGCCGACGTGCCATGGACAACAAAAGAAGAATGGGCAAAGCCCTGCCGCTCGGTATTGATGACAACATTGATCTCGCCCTGGCGGTAGAGCGTGACCTCCTTCGAGACGTGCCGACCGGCCTCGACAAAGCCGAGCATGCGCAACAGCGATCCAAGCTGTCCGGCGTCCTGGCGATCGGCCGCGAACTCGATGAACTCGACCCCTCCAACCCCGATGCGGTCGGGCATGGGCGGGATAGCCATGTCAAGTGCCGGTTCTTCACGCCGCACCTGATCCATCAACCATACGAGCGAACGCCGTCCGTCGACGGAGATCGCTTTTGCCGACCCGCCACGGAACTGGTCGTTGAAAATCTCGAGCGACAGATAGCCGTCATAACCGGTTGCCGCGACCGCCTGCATGAACTGTCGCACCGGCAGATCACCTTCGCCTGGCATGTTGCGGAAGTGCCGGCTCCAATAGAGCAAGTCCATTTCGATCAGCGGCGCGTCGGCGAGTTGGACAATGAAGATCTTGTCCGCGGGTATCGAACGGATGGAGCCGAGTTCAATCCTGCGGGCCAGCGTGTGGAAGGAATCGAGAACCAGCCCGACGTTCGGATGGTCAGTCCTGCGCACGATTTCCCACGCATCGCGATGATCGTTGACGTGACGCCCCCAGGCCAATGCCTCGTAGCCGACGCGCAGACCGCGCTTGGCGGCGCGCTCGCCAAGCTCGTGAAAGTCCATGGCCGCCCGGTCGATCCCGCCAAGCGAGACCGGCGACACCGACGAGCATACCAGCATCAGGTCGGTGCCGAGTTCCTGCATGACGTCGAACTTGCGCTCGGCACGATCAAAGGCGCGGTTGCGCTGGGGCTCCGGCAAACCCTCGAAGTCCCTGAACGGCTGGAAGAGCGTTATGATCAGACCTGTGTCACCAGCCATTCGGCCGACGTCGCGCGGTGAGCCGTCAAAGGCGAGGAAATCGTTCTCGAAGATTTCAATACCGTCGAAGCCCGCGGCGGAAATTGCCGCGAATTTCTCCGCCAGGTCACCGGCGATCGACACCGTCGCGATCGAAGTCTTCAAACGCGCCTCCTCCCTGGTTTGTTATGAACGAACCAGTTCGTACATAATTAGGGCAACGCTGGCAGCATCGCAAGTTTCGGCGCGCTCAGCGTTCTGCGGGAGCTTCGTCCTTGGCGACAAAACGCAACAGCATCTCCACGCTGTTGCGTTTGAGCCGCTCGAGTTGTGCCGGCGCGCCGAAGTCGCGTCCGAAGATCATCGAAAAGGTGGTGCGATTGGAAACGTTGAAGAAGCACAGCGCGCTTACTTGCCAATGGAGTTCGACCGCGTCGAGTCCCGGCCGGAAGACCCCCTCTTCGACACCGCGCGAATAGATGCGAGAGATATGGTCGATCGCAGTCACATTCAGTTCGCGGATCGCATCCGATTGTTCGAGGTATTGGCCGTGATGGATGTTCTCGATCATCACCATGCGGATGAATTCCTCGTGTCGGTGATGGTGGTCGAACGTGAACTCCACCAGGCGTGTCAGTGCCGCCACGGGGGGCAGACCTTCGATATCAAGTTGGGCCTCGCCCTCGCGCACCTGGCGATACGCGTTCTCGAGCGCGCGCAGGTAGAGGCCCTCTTTGTCGCCGAAGTAGTAGTAGATCATGCGCTTGCTGAAGCGTGTACGGGCCGCAATCTCGTCTATGCGCGCGCCCGACAAGCCGTTCAGGGCAAACTCCTTGGAGGCGATCTCCAGGATGTTGCGGCGCGTGCCCTCAGGGTCCTGGATACGCGTCGTGCTCGTGTCCGGCTTCGGCTTTCGTTCGTTCTTGATAACGGCCATGCAATTTGGGTTCCCGCCTCGGCGCCAGCCGGCAATTGACTAAACTAACCAGTTAGTACATCATTCGCAAATCGCGACGGACTTATTTATCGGCGCGTTTGACGTGAACACAAGGGCGATCCAGGAATTGCCGCATGTGGGCCAGGAGGCGGCCCGCAAAGGGAGGAATCTCCGGAGATGGGCGACAGCCTTGTCGACCTCCTTTGCCGTCTTGCGGACGAGCACAAGAGCGCCGCCAGCGGCGACAGCGAAAAGGTCGTGATTGGCCTTGTCGGACGCGGCATTCAGTCATCGCGCACTCCCGGCATGCACGAGCGTGAAGCCCGGCGCCTTGGCATCGGCTATTCGTACCTTTTGCTCGATTTCGACAGGCTCGGATTTCCGGACGCGGCGATCGGCGACTTGATCGCGGCGGCGCAAATTGCGGGCTTTCAGGGTCTCAACGTCACTCATCCGTTTAAACAGGCTGCCATTCCCGTCCTGGATGCGTTGTCGCCGGAAGCGCGCGCAATAGGCGCGGTGAATACGGTCGTGTTCACTGGCGGACGCAAGGAAGGCCACAACACCGACGGCTGGGGTTTCGCGGAGAGTTTTCGCGAAGCGATGACTGGCGCATCGATGGGCTGCGTCGCAATGTTCGGCGCCGGCGGAGCGGGCGCCGCAGTCGCAAACGCCCTGATGGAAATGGGCGTTGGCCGGCTGTTCGTCCTCGACAGCCTACCCAGTCGCGCCTCGGATCTTGCGTCGCGCATGGGCGCCTTGTTTGGCGGTCGCGTCGAGACGTGGCCGGACCCGGCCGCAGCCGTGCGCATGGCAAACGGCATCGTCAACACGACCCCGGTGGGCATGGCGAAATACCCCGGAACACCGTTCGACACAGCTCTTCTGACAACCGAAAAATGGGTCGCCGACATAATCTACTTTCCGACCGAAACGGAGTTGTTGGTCGCGGCCCGTACGATCGGCTGCAGAACGCTGCCGGGCATCGGCATGGCGATCTATCAGGCCGTCCGCGCGTTCGAACTCTTCACCGGGCGCAAGGCCGACCGCCGCGCCATGGCAGATCACTTCGAGGCCGCCGCATGAAGGCAATGAAGCCTATAATCATATGAAGACCACAGGGAGGAAATCGACATGAAAGCTGAAATGAACCGACGCCTGTTTATGGTCGCCGCCGGCGCTCTCGCCGCCGGAACCGCTGTCCCCGCCTTCGCGCAGGACAAGCCGAAGCTGCGTTTCTCGGCCGTGTTCTCGGAACAGGACATCCGGGCCGAGATGATGAAAATGTTCGCCGACGCTATCAAGGACGACTTTGCCTTCGAGGGTTATTACGGCGGCAACCTGTTCAAGCAGGGCACCGAACTTGTCGCCATCCAGCGCGGCAATCTTGAGATGGGCAACGTCGCCCCGCAGGACATCTCCAAGCAAATTCCGGCCTGGTCTATCGTCACCGCCGGCTACCTGTTCCGTGACGCCGCGCACCTCAAGGCGTTCTTTGCCAGCGATGCCGGGGCGGAGCTGAAGAAGATGACCGAGGACCAGCTCGGCGTGAGGGTGCTCGGCCCCACCTATTTCGGCCTGCGCCAGGTCGGCCTGAAGCCCGACAAGGAAATCAAGACTCCCGCCGATTTGGCCGGCATCAAGTTGCGTATGCCGGGTGGTGAAGCCTGGCAATTCCTCGGCCAGGCGCTCGGCGCGAACCCTACGCCAATGGCCTACGCCGAGGTCTATACCGGCCTGCAGACAGGCGCAATCGACGGGCAGGACAACCCTCTGCCCAACGTCGAGAATATGAAGTTCTACGAGGTCATGTCGCAGATCGTACTTACCTCGCACCTTGTCGGTTTCGACCTTCTCAGCATCTCGAAAAAGGTGTGGGACGAGATGGGGGCCGAGAAGCAGGCAAAGGTCCAGGCCGCGGCGGACAAGGCGATCGACTTCTCGACAGAGAAACACCTGACGCGCGAGAAGGAACTCGTTGAAACATTCAAGGGCAAGGGCCTGAAGATCTACGAGCCCGATGTCGCAGCATTCCGCAAGCATGTGCAGGAGCAATATCTTGCCTCTGACCTCGCCAAGGAATGGCCTGCCGGGATGGTCGACAAGATCAACGCGCTTTGACGCGACAAAACTCGCCGGCCGCTCCGCTTGTGACCGGCTGGCCTCAACTCGTTTGGCCGCCAGGGAGGCATGATGAACCCGGGATTGCGAAAGGTCGGCGGCTGGCTCTACCGGCGCGCCGAGAACGCCATCGCCATCGCCATCGGCGCCATGTTCGCCGCGTTTCTGCTGCAGGTTGTTTTTCGCTATCTTCTCAACTGGCCGACGGGCTGGAGCAACGAGCTCACCGTCGTGCTCTGGATCTGGGTTGTGCTGTTCGGCGCAGCGTTCGTCGTTCGTGAAGAAGAGGAAATCCGTTTTGATCTCCTCTACGCCGCAGTCGGTCCGGACATAAGGCGAGCAATGACGCTCGCCTTCGCAATCGCTCTCGTCGCGCTCTATGGCTGGTCCTTTCCGGCCGTCTTCGGCTACGTGACCTTCATGAAGGTCGAGAGCACCGCCTACCTCAACATACGCTTCGACTGGCTGTTCTCGATCTACCTCTTCTTCGTGGTCGCCGTGATCGCCCGCTACCTATGGCTCGCGTGGCGTGCTCTGCGCGGCGAAGCACCGGCGGAATTTGACCCCACGAAAGCGAGCTCCGGCGTATGAATCTCGCGAGTCCCTTTTCGCTGTCAGTCGTTGCGATCACAGCGCTGGCCTTGCTCGGCCTGCCGATCGGTCACTCGATGATCGCTGGGTCGATCCTCTATCTCTGGCTTGCAGGGCTCGACATGGGCACGTCCGCTGAGCAGCTCCTCAACGGGCTCTACACCAGCTATATTCTGCTTGCCGTACCGATGTTCATTCTCGCCGCGGAGTTAATGAACGCCGGAACAATGACCGACCGGCTGCTGCAATTCTGCAACGCCGTCGTCGGCCGTTTCCGCGGCGGCCTGGCGCAAGTCAACGTGCTGCAGTCGATCATCTTTGCCGGCATGTCCGGCTCGGCTATCGCCGATGCCGCGGGCACCGGCAAGATGATGCAGAAACTCATGACTAAGGATGGCAAGTACCCGGCGAGCTATGCCGCTGCGCTGACAGCCGTCACCTCCGTCATCGGCCCGATCATTCCTCCGTCAATTCCGCTGGTCATCTACGCGCTAATCTCGGATGCATCCATCGGCTACCTCTTCATTGCGGGTATCGTGCCGGGCCTTCTTCTCGCCCTGTCGCAGATGATCATCGTCGCCATCGACGCGCGCCGGAAAAACTTTCCGGTCGAGCAGCCGGTGCCGCTCAGGGAATTTCCGGGGATCACCTTGCGCGCATTTCCGGCGCTGATGCTGCCGGTCGTTCTGCTGGTCGGCATAAGGGGCGGCGTGATGACCCCGACCGAGGCCGCGGCGGTCGCCGCCGGCTACGCGCTGCTCATCTCGGTCGCGATCTATCGCAGCGTGACGCCGGGTCAGCTCTACCATGCGCTTCTCAACAGCGCCCGCACCACGGCCTCGATCGGCATGCTCATCGCCGGCGCCCTGGTGTTCAACTACGTTGTCACGGTTGAGAACATTCCGCAGTCCCTGTCGGTGATCCTGCAGTCCTGGGATCTTTCGCCGATAGCTTTCCTGATCCTCGTCAACATCCTGCTGCTGATCCTGGGCTGCGTGCTGGAGGGGACGACTATCCTGCTGGTAATCGTGCCGGTGCTGATTCCGACGGCGAAGGCGCTCGGCGTCGACATGGTGCATTTCGGCGTGATGGTCGTCGTCAACATCATGCTCGGGCTCGTCACGCCGCCCTACGGGTTGCTGCTGTTCATCATGACCCGTATCGCAGAGGTGCCGCTGCGCGACCTGGTGCACGACGTAATGCCGTTTCTCTACGCCATGATTGCCGCCCTGATGCTGATCACCTTCTTCCCATCGCTGGTGCTGTGGCTGCCGCGCCTGCTAGGCTATCAAGGATAGGACCATGACCAAGCCAATCTTCGTTCTCAACGGCCCAAACCTCAACCGGCTCGGCATGCGCGAGCCGGAGATCTATGGGAGGACGACACTCGCAGAAATAGAGGGGATGTGCCGTGACGCCGCCGGCGACCGTCCGATCCGTTTTCACCAGTCGAACATCGAGGGCGAAATCGTCAACTGGGTCCATGAGGCGATCGACGAAGGTGCGGGCATTCTGATCAATCCCGCGGGTTTGAGCTTCATTTCGATCCCGGTGCTCGATGCGCTCAAAATGTTTCCGGGCCCGATCGTCGAACTGCATATCTCGAACATCCATCGCCGCGAGGAGATCTATCATCGGTCGCTAGTATCGAAGGTCGCCACCGGCGTGATCGCTGGGCTTGGCGCCAAGGGGTATCCGCTCGCGATCCGCTGGCTCATGGACGAGGTCGACCGATAGTGTATCGCCATGCCTGAACCCTGTATCATCGCCGTTGCGATCACCGGCTCGCTGCCGCGCAAGGAAGACAATCCTGCGGTGCCAATCAGCGTGGCCGAACAGATCGAGTCGACCCAGGAAGCCTTTGAAGCAGGTGCGTCACTGGTGCACATCCACGTGCGCAATGACGATCAGAGTTCATCGTCTGAACCAACGCGCTTCGCTGCCGTTCAGGAGGGGGTGCGTAGGCACTGCCCCGGCATGATCGTCCAGTTTTCGACCGGCGGGCGCGGTCGTGATCCTGCCGCGCGTGGCTCGGCACTTTATCTGAAGCCGGACATGGCCTCGCTTTCAACCGGTTCGGTCAACTTCCCATCCATAGTCTACGAGAACCATCCCGCCCTGATCGGTGATCTCGCAACCGCGATGAAGGCAAATGGCGTGCTGCCGGAGATCGAAATCTTCGACCTCTCGCACCTTCACACTGCCAGGCGGCTGGCCGACGGCGGACTTATAGGTGAACGCCCGCACATCCTGTTTGTCATGGGCGTGCAAAACGCACTGCCTGCGGAGGAGAGATTGCTCGACGTGCTCCTCAGGGAAGCGAAATTCCTGTTTCCACAATCTACCTGGACGGCGGCCGGAATAGGCCGCAACCAAACGATCGTGATGAACTGGGCGTTGGCCCGCGGAGCAGACGCAGTGCGTACCGGACTTGAGGATAATATCAGGATCACCAGGGAACGCCTGGCGCGTAGCAACGCGGAGCTCGTCGAACTTGCGGCGGCCTCAGTCGAGAAGCTTGGCCGGCGCGTGGCCACCGTCAACGAGGCGCGCCAAACGCTTGGTCTGGCGTTAGGATCGTAATCCTGGCTGCAACTTCTCGCCGCTTTGAATTACGGTGACAGTGCACCATTTTCTTTTCCCCACCTGCCGCGTTTTCCCGATTTCACGGCTTTTCCGGTTTGCTCGGCAATCCGGCCAGAAGTGGTTCGCTGCCCACCGGCCGCCCAGATGCCGACATCGGCAGCGCGGCGATGCAAGTCGAGCCATGCGTTCAATCTACACACAGCGACAGCCGAGCAAACATGGCAAAAAGTGCACTGTCACCGTAATGCCGCGCGTCAGTAACAAACCTGCCCGAGCGTGATCATCACGCGCCGAGATGTGCTCGCCGCGACGAGTGCGTTCGCCGCTCGCGGGAGCCGTTACCGGGCCACAGCGTCTCGCACTCGGCGAAGTCTTGCGGTGTCGAGCCTGCAATAGTGACAGGCACGCCGCCAACTTATCCCAGCCAATACCTCGGCCCCGGCCCCTTGCGACCTGCCATATCGGCAGGGTTCGCAAGGCTACACCGGTCGATCGACAGGCAGCCGCAACCGATGCACTCGGTAAGCCCGGACCTCAGACGCTGCAACTCGGCGATGCGCTGGTCGATGCGCTTGGTCCACCGGCCCGACAAACGCGACCAATCCCGACGTGACGGCACGCGATCGGCTGGCAACTTGGCGAGCTCGGCGCCAATCTCCTCAAGCGTCAGCCCAATTCGCTGCGCGAAGACGATGAAGGCGATCCGGCGCAGCACCGAGCGCGGATAGCGTCTATGCCCCGAGCCGGCCCGCTCGGAAGCGATCAGCCCGCGCTCTTCGTAGAAACGCAGGGCCGAAGAGGCGACGCCGCTGCGTCGCGCCACGTCGGTGATGGTCAGCATGGAATCCATGCGTGAAAGAAAGCACGATTCCCGCTTGACTTCAAGTTAACTTGAACTTGTAGCAACGGTGCAGATTGAAGGAGCACCGGCAATGCAGACGAATATCGATCTTCAGGGACTTCGCGTGGCGGTCACGGGCGGCACGTCCGGCCTCGGACTGGCGCTTGTGCGGCAGCTAGCCGAGCAGGGTGCGTCCGTCGCCTTCGTCGCCCGCACCACCGCGAACGTCGAACGCATCGCCGACGAGACGGGCGCGCACGGCATTATCGGCGACGTTGGCAAGAAGGAAGACATCTACCCGATCGCGTTGCAAGTCACCGCGAGCCTCGGCGGGCTCGATGTCCTGATCAACAATGCGTCGAGCCTCGGCCCTGTTCCTCTGGCGCTCCTTGCAGATACCGAGTGCGAGGAGCTGGAAAAAGCGCTCGCGGTCAATCTCGTCGGCGCGTTCCGGCTAACGAAAGCCCTGTTCGGTGCGCTTGCCGCGTCCGCACGCGAGGGCCGTGGCGCGCTGGTGATCAACATCTCCAGCGACGCAGCGGTGAACGCCTATCCCGGCTGGGGCGCATATGGCGCGAGCAAGGCTGCTCTTGCCCATCTCACGGCGATTTGGGACGAGGAGGCGAAAGCCGACGGCATCCGGCTCCTCGCGCTCGACCCTGGCGATATGGACACCCCGCTGCACGCGCTGGCGCTTCCTGACGCCGATCCGTCGACATTGAAGCGCCCCGAAGTGGCTGCTGCCGAGATCATCGAAAGGATGCTCGACGCGTTGCCGGTCAGCACAACGACTCTCGCCGGGACGCGCGGATGATTGCCGCCGACCGTCCCGATCGGCGCTCCGCCAGGCTGTTCGTCGTCGAGGCAGACGGCGCGATGCGCGACCTGCCGCGCGCTGGACTCGCGACGCTATTCGATCCCGGCGATCTGGTCGTCGCCAATGACGCCGCGACCTTGCCTGCCAGCTTGCACGGCACGCATGTCCCCAGCGAAGAGGCGATCGAGATTCGCCTGGCAGGTTGGCTGTCACTTCCCGATCCAACCCGCTTCGTGGCTATTGCCTTCGGCGCGGGCGATCACCGCACGCGCACGGAAGACCGGCTGCCTCCGCCGCCGCTGTCACCAGGTGACCGCCTCCGGCTTGGCCCGCTGGAAGCCGTCGTAGAGCGCCTCCTCGACCATCCTCGCCTTGTCGAGCTGCGCTTCCCAGACAACCGCGCAGAGGTGCTTGCAGGCCTGGCGCGGCACGGCCGGCCGATCCAATACGCGCATGTTCCCGAACCGCTGGCCCTGTGGGATATCTGGACGAAGATTGCCGCCGGGCCGGTCGCGTTCGAGGCGCCGTCGGCAGGCTTTGCGCTCGACTGGCGCACGCTCCAAGCCTGGCGTCGGCGCGACGTCGGCTTCGCATCACTCACCCATGCCGCGGGCGTTTCCTCCACCGGCGATCCCGCGCTCGATTCGCGACTCCCTTTCGACGAGCCGTACCGCATCCCCGAGCGCACCGCGGCGCAGGTTGCGCGGGCGAAGCTCCGCGGCGGCCGCATCATCGCGATCGGCACGAGTGTAGTGCGCGCGCTTGAGGCGGCCGCCAGTCCCGACGGGAATGTGCGTGCCGGAAATGGCATTGCGACAGGGCGCATCGCGCGGGACACGCGGCTTCACGTGGTTGATGCTATTCTCACAGGCGTCCACCAGCCCGGCGAAAGCCATTTCGAGCTCCTGCGTGCCTTTGCCGACGATGCTCTGCTCGCCAAGGCCTCCGCAACCCTCACCGCGTACCGATACCGCACGCATGAATTCGGCGATTCCATGCTGCTCAATCGCCAACCGCTGCATCTATAGCGCGAACAGGACCGGGCCGCCTCCTCCCTGACATGCGTCCATCACGGTCATGGAAGATTGGCGCATCGCCGCCACGGTGGCACGCCTGGACGCTGCATTCGGCGAGGCGCACTTCGATTCAGAGATGAGCGGTTGCCTGCTGGCTAGGTTCCGACACACAACGACGGCTTGCAACTTTCACCCGCACTAGCCTGACGACTGGATCTCACGGCTCGCCCAGCACATCGGCAGCCGCTCAAACCTTGCTTCAGCCTCGTGCTGGACATTCCGAACGCTGGCGATATCAGCGGCTTCGTGGTCGCAGATCATGCGCAGCCGGTCAGATGCGACCTGGCTCCGTGGGGAAGGAACGAGAACGGGCTCGAATTCCCCAGGCATGGTGGCGCCGCCATGACGAGTACGGCAATCGCTGAGTGTCATGAGCACAACCGCGAATTGCGGTGACTGTGCACTATTTTCCTTGCTGCCTGCCGTGCCTTCGATCCGTAATGCCGTCGTGGGCGCAGATCCGCCTCCTGAAGATAGTGCGCGTCCGCCCTGCCGCCGGGCCGGTTAGCCTGGCGGCATCTTCGCGAACGTCTTCAGCGCGGTATCAATCTTGTCCCAAGGGAGGGCCCGGATACCATAGGTTACGAATGCGGATCTGCGAAGTGCGGCTGCTTCTGCCAATACGAATTCAACATAGGAGGCGGCCAAGGACCCGCCCTTTTCTGAATCACTCGGTTAGGGCCTTGAGAATCGACGTGGACCATAGGATCAGAATGAATCCGATACCCACCAAAGCATCACAGCATCCCAGTCGCGATAATCCCGGCGCATTTCAGGCCTCCCTTACAACACACGTATCTCGTACAGAATCTCGCGCTCACAGCCGCATCCTCCGAAGTAGACGAGGGGGCTGTATAGGTCCCGCCGTCTGTACCGCCGGGTGACTCGCCCAGCAAAATCGAATTGGTGAAAGCCGTGTCCTATTCAAGAGTTTCTGTTGCCGAGCAGCGGAAAAACCGCCTTCGCCGAGATAAGGCGCAATCGCTATTGCTGCCAGATCGGGTTGCTCCCCGCGTCGTCCGTTCCCTCCGGAGACGCAGGCTCGCCGGACTCGTTACCGGTTGAGTAGCCACAGAACAAAAGAGAGAACGATGCTGATCAATATTCCGGTGCCGATCGGAGCATAAAACGTAAAGTTCTCACGTTCGATCACGATGTCGCCAGGCAGTCTGCCCAGACCGATTCGAGACAACCAGGGCCACAATAGGCCTGTGGCGACTATAATCAAACCAATGACAATCAGGGTTCGCGACATCTCGTTGCGCTCAATTTCCGCTGCTTCTTTCTCGTTCATCTTCGGCGGTTCATTGTCGGCGTCTCGGGACGCTGGATGGCCAGCGTCAACTCGCAAGAGCGGCGATGCCATGCCAGGCTGGCTGAGCTCGAGGTCGAAGATCAGCCAAAGCGCCGGACGGATTGGACGTTATCTGGAACTCACGAGTTTGGCGCAGGTTCCACACGGCCCACAGGCGCGTGAAAGTCGAGGTTTTGTTGTCGACAGCTGCTCGGTTATCAGCGGACATGGCGGGCTGCAGGATCTTCGGGTCGACATGGGCTGGCCGTTGTAGGTGCCGTCGCCGCTCCCCCTGTGTTCGCTTGATGAACTCCATCAAGAGGGAGGGCGCCGGGTTCGGCGTGCGTCTCAAGCAGGAAATGCCCGCCGCGCGGGAACATCAGCACCTCGCCTTGTGACTCCGTCCTTCTTTTTCAGTCTGCGGTCCGCAACGCATCGAGCAGAGGTGTTCGAGCGGGAGCGCTATCCATTTCCAGCTTGTAGTCTTCGAAGGCCAAAGTGACATCATTGGCATCCGTGATCAGGGAGTCCATCGGAAACCCACCCCACATCTGGCTACCATGTTTCGCCTCCGGCGTTAAGTTTATCTCCTGACGCAACAAGTTGCTTCGAGGAACGGAAAGGAAGCCCCCCGAGTAAGGAGACAGGAGCGATGACGAAACACAAGACCGGAACACGCGAAGAATGGCTGGGAGCGCGGCTCGCACTGCTCGAGGCGGAGAAACGGCTCATGCGGCAGAGCGACGAGCTGGCGCGACAGCGACAGGACCTGCCGTGGGTTCGGATCGATAAGGAGTATCTATTGGAGACCGAGGAGGGAAGCGCCTCGCTCGCCGACCTTTTCCAAGGGCGCTCGCAACTCTTCGTCTATCATTTCATGTTCGGCTACGGATACCGGCTCACCGATGAGCGCCAAGGATGCACCGGATGCTCCTTGATCGCCGATCACTTCGACTGCGTCATCCCCCACTTGAACGGCCGCGACATTACCCTCGTTTGCGAATCGATCGCCCCGTTGCAGGAGCTCCAGGATTACAAGCAGCAAATGGGCTGGCGCTTTCCGTGGGTTTCGTCGCTCGGGAGCGATTTCAAATGCGACTTCGGCGCCGCCTTCACCGAAGAGCAGCAGAGAGACGGCGCCGACTATAACTATCAGCATGTCGACAGGGCCGAGCCGCAGAAGGAGGGAATGAGCGTCTTCGCGCTCCAGGACGGTGCCGTCTACCACACCTACTCCACCTACGCCCGTGGCACCGAGGCGCTTATGGGGGTCTACCGTTTCCTCGACCTGGCTCCGTGGGGAAGGAACGAGAACGGGCTCGAGTTCCCCCAGGCATGGTGGCGCCGCCATGATGAGTACGGCAATCGCTGAGCGGTGAGTGTCATGGGCACAACCGCGAATTACGGTGACAGGTGCGCTATTTCCTTTCTGACTGCCGTGCCTTCGATCCGCGCCTGCGGTGGGCGCAGATCCGCCCTCTGAAGATAGTGCGCGTCCGCCCTGACGCCGGGCCGGTTAGCCTGGCGGCATCTTCTCGAACGTCTTCAGCGCGGTATCCATCTTGTCCCAGGGGAGGGCGCGGCTGCCGTAGGTCACAACGGTCGGATTGAACCGGCTCGGATCGTCGAGACTTCCGGCATAAACCGCGATCGGCTCCGGCATGGCGGCGAAGCTCAGGTAGACCGGCGTTCCGCAGACCGGGCAGAACGAATGGATGTTATCGTTGCCGCTGTCACCCGCAACGCGCCAGTCCGTCGCCGTGCCGGTGATCTTCACGTCTGCCCGCGACGGAAACGTCAGATAGGATTGGTGGCCGGTGCCGCTTCTTTTCTGGCAATCGCGGCATTGGCAGTGGTTTTCGAAGATCGGGGCTGCCTTTGCCTCGTAGCGGACCGCGCCGCACGCGCATCCGCCGGTGTAGAGAGTACTCATCTGCTCGCTCCTAGTTCCCGGGTTCAGGCCGCCAGTTCGGACGCGCGCGGCTTGGCGAAGACATCGATCGCCTGACCCGTTTCGAGGAAGGATTTCAGGCTGGAGAGGACGATCGGCCAACCGCGCTTGATGCCGTTCGCCATCCCGCTGCCGGCTTCGAGTTCGTCATGGGTGACGGTCAGCCGGACCATGGCCTCGTATTCCTCGAGCTCGAAGGTCACCCGGCTGTAGCTCGCCGGATCAGATGCCTGCGAAGCGTTTGCCCAGGTGATGACGAGACGGGTCGGCGGGGAGACCTCGACGACCTTGCCGACGAGTTCGACGGTCCGTTCATCATTGGCGCGGATATGTTCCCATCTTGAACCCGGCTTCCAGTCAGAGACGTTCTCGTGGCCCCAGTAGTGCCGTGCGAGGTCCGGTTTCGTTATTGCCTCGAACACCTTTCCCGGTGTCGAGACAATATAGGTCGTGTAAGTAAAGCTGATCGTTTCCTTGGTCATTGCGAGGCTCCTTTTTGTTTCGCGAGCATAGGTAGATGGGGAAACCGGACTCGTGTGAGTGACAATCGTGTCGCGAATGGCTTCTAGTATGCCGGAAGGTTGATGCATGACGCGCTGGCACCTTGCTCATGGACGGCATCTCGACATTGGCGCGAAATCGTTGCTGATGGGGATTTTGAACGTTACGCCGGACAGTTTTTCCGACGGGGGGGAATTCGATCGGCCGGAGCCGGCGCTCCAGCAGGCGCGGCGAATGATCGGCGAGGGCGCGGCGATCATCGATGTCGGCGGCGAATCCACCCGGCCCGGAGCCGGCGCCGTTTCGGCGCGCGAGGAACAATCGCGAATCCTCCCGGTCATCGAGGCGCTGTCGTCCGACGGCGGCACCGTCGTTTCGGTCGACACCTATCGGGCCGAGACGGCGCGACTGGCGGTCGCTGCGGGCGCACATATCGTCAACGACGTGCATGGCCTGCAGCGCGAGCCCGACATCGCGCATGTCGCGGCGGAAACCGGGGCCGGCCTCGTCATAATGCACACCGGGCGCGGCCGCGAAAAACTGGCGGATGTGATCGCCGACCAGTTCCTGTTTCTGAACAGATCGCTGGAGATCGCGCGCGACGCCGGCATCCCGGACGACCGGATCGTGCTGGACCCGGGCTTCGCCTTCGCCAAGGACGGAGAGGAAAACCTTGAGCTTATGGCTCGCTTCGGTGAATTGCGCGCTCTCGGTTTTCCATTGCTGGTCGGCACGTCACGCAAGCGTCTTGCCCGTCACCTGGTCGGCGGAAGCGACGAGGGGCGAGACGTCGGCACAGCGGCGACCAGCGTCATCTTGCGGCTGAAGGGCGCTTCGATCTTTCGCGTGCACAATGTCGCGGTCAATCGCGATGCACTGGCTTTCGCCGACGCGGTGCGCGAGTGCGAGACGGTGGAATAGAAGAGCGCGCGTCAGGCGGGCTCGGTCACGACGCCGATCCGCCGGTAGACGAATTGTTCGTCGTTCGAAGGAACTGCCGCAGCACGCTGGGCTTCGTCGATCAGCATTGCCATGCGCGCATGGATCGGCGATTTCGCGCAAGCCGGGTCCGTCGCGGCGGCATCGCCGGCGATCGCCATCGCCTGGCAGCGGCAGCCGCCCCAGTCGATCTCACGCCGCTCGCAGCTGCGGCAGGGCTGCTGCATCCAGTCGGTGCCGCGAAAGGCGTTGAATGCCGGCGAATCCGTCCAGATCTCGGCCAAGCTGCGCGGTCCGAAACGCTCAAAACTGAGCGACGGGATGGTCTGTGCGGCATGGCATGGCAGCACGGTGCCGTCCGGCGCCACCATGAAGGCGTCGCGCGCCCAGCCGCCCATGCACGGCTTGGGATAGATGGCGAAATAATCCGGCGTGACGAAATCGATGTTCATGATGCCGGTGAGCCGTTCGCGCGCCGCCGCGACGATCTCCGCCTGACGGTCGACCGCAGCACGCTCTGGCATCAGTTGATCGCGATTGGTCAGCGCCCAGCCGGCATACTGCACGTTGGCGATCTCGAGCCGCTCCGCGCCCAGCGAAAGGGCCAGATCGATGAATTCCGGCACCTCCTCGATGTTGTGGCGATGGATCGGCGCGTTGATGGTAAGCGGCAGGCCGGCTACGCGCGCGCGGCGTGCCGTCTCCAGCTTCTTTTCGTGGCCGCCTTTGTGGTTGCCGATGCGGTCGGTGGTCGCCGGACGTGCGCCTTGGAAGCTCAGCTGCAGATGGTCGAGCCCGGCTTCGGCAAACGCCTCGATGCGGCCTTCGGCAATGCCGACGCCGGCGGTGATCAGGTTGGTGTAGACGCCGCGCGCCGAAAGCCCGGCGATCAATTGCTCGAGGTCGCGGCGCAGCGTCGGTTCGCCGCCCGACAGATGCACCTGGAGAACGCCGAGATCGGCGGCCTGCGAGAACAGGTCGAGCCAGGTCTGTGTATCGAGTTCGCGATTGGCCTTCAGCAATTCGAGCGGATTGGAGCAATAAGGGCATTGCAGCGGGCAGCGATGCGTCAGTTCCGCAAGCATGCCGATCGGAGGGAGAAGGGGCTCGCTCATAGCTTCACCAGCAGCTTGTCCGACCATTCCTGCAGGAAGGCGACGACGTCGGCCGCCACGGCCTCCTGTTCGGCGTCATAATCCGCGGCAAGGTCGGCAATGATGTGGCCGACCGTGGACCGTCCATCGCAGCGGCGCAATATGTCGAGGCTGATGTCGTTCGGCCAAAATACTTTTTCCGGCGAAAGCACGGCGAAGGCCTGCCGCACGGGATCGTACTGTATGCGCACGTGCTTCGGCAGCGAAGGCACCGATCGTGACGACACCAAAGCTCTTTCGCGCAGCGCCATCATCGGGCTGTCTCCGGACGGAAGGCGCCGGGCGGGATGTTTCCCGGCTCGGCATAAGCGTGTTGAAGCGCGTCGAGCATGGCCCAGAGTATATCGCATTTGAACACCAGCGCATCGATCGCCTGCTGCTGGCGCTCCGCCGTGTCGGCATGGCTGAGCACGTAGGCGAGGGCAAAGTCGGCGTCGCGCGAGGCCTGTTCGGGCCGTCGGGTGAAGTAGGCCAGCGTATCCTCGGTGATGTAATCGTATTTGGCCAGCATCGCCGGCACCCGCTCGCCGATGATGAGCGGCGAAAACATCTCGGTCAGCGACGACGCGACCGCCTCGAACAGCGTCCGGTTCGTGCAAAAGGAGAGGTAAGCGCCGACCGCGAAACGTGTCGTCGGCAGCGCCAGCCTTTCGCTCTTCACCGCATCGGCGTCGAGGCCGAGCGAGGTCGCCAGATGCAGCCAACGCGCGATACCGCCGCTCCAGCCGTCCTCGCCATCATGGTCCTCGATGCGTTTGCGCCAGGCGGCGCGAAACGCCGGGTCCTCGGCATTTGCGAGAATCATGGCATCCTTGCGCGGGATGACAGCCTGGTAGCAGTAGCGGTTGAGCGCCCAGGCCTGCATCTCGGTCCTCGACAGCGCACCACTGGTCATCCTGTGATGGAAAGGATGGCGGTTGTGATAGCGCTCGGCACCGACCTGACGCAGCACGGCTTCGAGCTCGCTGAAGGACAGGCCGTTCCTGGCCGCGTCGTGGAAATCACTCAAAATTCCATCTCCATCCCGTCGCCGGCGACTTCCCAGCCGGCCGCTTTGACCGCTGCGTGTTCGGCGGAATTCTCGTCCAGAACGGGGTTGGTGTTGTTGATGTGGACGAAGACACGGCGGCCGATCCTTACATCGGCTAAGGCGGCGATCGAACCCGCGTCTCCCGACATTGCCAGATGCCCCATGCGCGCCCCGGTTTTTTGGCCGACGCCGGCAGCAATCATCTCGTCGTCCGTGTAGACCGTGCCGTCGAACAGGAGGGAGGCGGCATCGGCTAGAAGCGTGCGCAGGGTCGCATCGATGCGCGCGCAGCCCGGGATATAGAAGACGGAGCCGCGACTGCCGGTACCGGCGATACGGACGCCGATCGTGTCTCCGGACTCGGAGCTGAAATTGGCATCCGGCTGGCCTCTTTCCTCAAGATAGAGCGCTATCTTTCCGGGCACCGGAAAGCTCTCGACAATCACGCCGGTGTCGTTGCCGTTTGCATCGCAGATCGCCAGTTCTTCCGCCGGCGGCAAGATGCGTCGTGGCACGAGCGTCGGATCGAGAACATTGAAAATCGAATTCGCCTCCAGCGTTGCCAGAACCTTTGTCGTTGCGTAGATGGCGAAGGGCTGCCGCTCACGCAAGCTAAGCAGGCCGGCGACATGGTCGACATCGGCATTGGTCAGCACCACCGCACGAATAGGTGTCGAACGCAGCGGCGCATCGTGCGCGGGCTGCAATTCAGGCGTTTGCGCAATCTGCTGGCGAATATCGGGCGAGGCGTTGAAGAGCACCCAGCCGGCCCCATCCACTGACGCGGCGATGCTTGATTGGGTTCGCGAATGCACGCCGGCCATCCCGGTGCGAGCCGCGCGGCTCAGGCGATGGTTGCAATTCCATTGCGGAAAGCCGCCGCCTGCCGCCGAGCCGATGATTTTCAAGCGCATTGCAATGCCCGCTCTGCGGCTCACTCAACCAACAGCAACTTTTCGACCGCGAATGGCTTCTCGCCCGTATTGAACGCGCCAAAGCCTTTCACGAAGACCTCGCGCGGCAAGGCAGTGCGTGCCCCCGTTGCCAGGGACACGCACCTCTGCGGCCTACTTCTTGGGAGGAATTTCAGCAGGCAGATACCGCGAAATTTCGAAGCCCGCAGCAACTTGGCACATGGTCGGTTTCGTCCAGCTCTTCTTCATGGCATTTCTCCTCTTCTACCAGCCCGAAGGGGCCGATCCTTTTCTCAGTCAACCATTGCTGGGCACCATTGCAATGGCTCGTCCATCAGCTCTCAAAATGGACAAATGAAACGGTAGGTTCTTAAAACTCGAAAAACAAGACGATCGAAAGTAACAATATGCTCATGCTCAATTGCTGATCACGTAAGGCTTCTTCTCCTCCAGCGGAAGGTTTGCACGTTCCCATCCATCGGCGCCGGGCGGATACCAGATCACCGAGCTGTAGCCCCACTCGACGGCCCGTTTCGCAGCATTCCACGACATCCAGCAATTCGTCATGCAGTAGAACAAAATCGCGCGCGACTTGTCGGCACCGGCTTCGGCCGCGAGGCCTTGGCGAAAATAGTTGGCGGTCTCCTCGGAGATAGCGCCGTAACCGACATTGGCCAGCCAGGTGCTGCCCGGGATGTCCTTTCTGATCGTGTCTCTCCAAATCGTTCCTGCCGGCAAATTAGCCGGCTTCGGCGTGTTCGGCATGACGTCGAAGAACACCGCCTTCTTCTCCCGCCACAGCGCCTCCGCCTCTGCTGTCGTCACCACGCTTGCGCCCCGCAGCGTCTGCGGCACCGGCGCCCGATAATCGTTCATCCGGTAGCCGCCGGGCTCGGCGACATCGCCAGCCCACATCGGTGGGGTCAGACCCAGAAGGCCCGCAGCGACCAGCAAAATCGTCTCCTTTCCCTTCATACCGGTTTCGTCATTGCGTGATCGGATTATCGTGTTCGTCGATCAGCGGCACATTGTAGTCCAGCAGGATCCTGTTGATCTCCGCCTGGTTTTCCCTGATCACCCGGTTGAGCGTCCGCTTCCATTCCTGGTCGGATGGACGCACGCCCATGGTGATGCGGTAGGACATGCGCGAGCCGGTTTTTTCCGTCACCAGCGGAACGATCGTGAGATCGGCGCCGAGTTCCTTGGCGTAGTAGCCTGCCATCGGTCCCCACATGACAGCCGCATCGATCTTGCCGGCAAGCATGTCCTTGATCATGACTTCCCCCATGGAAGGGGTGAGGCGCGTATCCACCGCCAGCGGATAGATTTTTGCCGTTCGCAAGAGCTTGTTGGCGGCCATATTGGCAGTCGGCGGCGTGCTTTCGACGACACCGATCTTCTTGCCGGTGAGTTTCGGATCCTCGATCGTCTCGACGCCTTCCATGCCGTTGCCCTTCGGGTGCACCAGCACATAGGAGGAGCGATAGTAGGCGTTGGTGTTCTGCACCAGCTCATCGCCCTGAGCGTAACCCATGATGATGTCGCATCGGTTGGCCGCCAGCGTGTTGCGCACGAAGCCAGCGACAACAGGAAACCATGTATAGGCGACGGACTTGCGGCCCGTTTTCGCGGCAACCAGTTCGGCCAGCCTGTTTTCGAAGCCTTCGCCGCTCTCGTCGGTGAAAGGCATGTTCGAAGGATCGGCGCAGACGCGCAGAATGTCGGGGTCGACCAGTTCTCCCGCGGCACCAAGGCCGGCGTCCTGCGCCTGGGCGTTCGAAGTCAGCAAGGCGAGTGCGCCGAGCATCGGCAGGACAAAGCGCAGCTTCGACGCATCACGGTCAATCATATCATCCACCCATACAGGATGCTTCGGCATCCTTCGCTGCCTGTGGCTTGTCTGCTTTCTTCGGCGGCCTGCCGCGGGGCGCCGCACCGTCGGCGCGGGCACGCAGATAGACGTAGAGATCATCCATGTAGCAATAGACGTTCTTATTGTCGCCAAAGGCTGGCATGACGTTCTCCTTGCCGCCGCCGACATTCTTGCGGCCTTCGGCGACGATCGAGAGGAACGTGGCGTAATCCATGGTTTTCAGGCTGTTGACCAGGGCCGGCGCATAGCTCGAACCTGTGCCGTCCGGTCCGTGACAAACATGGCAATCGGAGTGATACCGGCGGTAACCGCTGAATGTGTACCAATCGACGGTTCCGTTTTCGATTTTGTAGGTCGGATTTCCCTCCGCGTCGAAATACTTGCCGTCCTCTTCCGTCGCCACCTTGGCTTTTTCCGCGCTGTCCGAGGCCTGCGCGAGACTTGAACTTGCCAGCGGCAGCAGAACCAGAGCGAGAGCGGAAATTACAAGGCGAACGGACATTCAGACTCTTCCTTCATTGCGCCTGCACACGGTCTTGCTGTCGTGAAGCGGCATTGATCGATGTTTTGGGTGCGCGGCGAAATTGAGAGCCCGGTCCTGGCTTCCCGGTGATCCGGGCTCTCGCTTTTCAAGCCTTGGTCTTCTCACAAGACCCCGAGGCGTGCCTTAGGTTCCCGTGTATCAGTCCGGGAGACCGAAGACGGTGAGCTGGCCGCCTAGCGTCGTATAGTCGGCAAGTGCTGCGTAGCCACCGACCGCGCCCAGACCAGCAGTCCCAACGACCGCGGTCTCGTCGCCTTGCTCACGGCCCTGATCGACGGCGCCATGCCAGGCAGCGGCATTATCAGGCGAAAGCAGTCCGCCTGCCAGACCAATACCGGCCCATCCGCCGACGCCGGACAGAACGGCGATGTACTGCTTGCCGTCGTGCTCGTAGGCCGTGATGTTGCCGATGATGCCGGACGGGGTCTTGAACTTGTAGAGTTCATTGCCGTCATGATCGACCGCCTTGATGTAGCCCTCGAGCGTGCCGTAGAATACGACATCGCCGTCGGTTGCCAGCGCGCCCGACCACACCGAGAACTTCTCGGGCTTCGACCAGACGATCTCGCCCTTGGCAGCATCCCAGGCAATGAAGTTGCCCATGTGGTCTTCTCCAGGGGGAGGATACATCGACACGGTGGCGCCCACGTAAGGCTGGCCGGCAGTGTAGCTCACCTTATAAGGCTCATAGTCCATGCAGACATGGTTTGTCGGCACGTAGAACAGGCCGGTCTTCGGCGAATAGGCCGCCGGTTGCTGGTCCTTGGTTCCAAGCGCCGCCGGGCAGATGCCCGTCGTGTTGGTGTCTTCGCCGTTCTGCTGGGTCGAATATTTGGCCACGACCTGCGGGCGGCCATACTGGTCGCTGCTGGGGTCCATGTTGACTTCCGTCGCCCAGTTCACTGCCGGATCGTATTTCTTGGCGACGAGAAGTTCGCCAGTGGCGCGATCCATGGTGTAGGCAAAGCCGTTGCGGTCGAAATGCACCAGCACGTCGCGCTTGGCACCGTTGACCTCCATGCCGTCGACGAGAATCATCTCGTTGATGCCGTCAAAGTCCCACTCGTCATGCGGGGTCATCTGGTAGAGCCATTTGGCAACACCAGTATCCGCATCGCGAGCCATTATTGTCATCGACCAGCGATTGTCGCCTGGGCGCTGCACCGGGTTCCATGTCGAGGGATTGCCGGTACCATAGTAAACCAGGTTCAGCTTGGGATCATAGGAATACCATCCCCATGTCGTGCCGCCGCCTGTCTTCCACTGTTCGCCTTCCCAGGTGTTCGTGCCGGAATCCTTTCCGACAGGTTTGCCGAGATGGGTGGTCTTTTCGGGATCGATCAGGGTGTCTGCGTCCGGACCTTCCGAATAGGCTTTCCAGGCGAGCTTGCCGTCTGCCAGATTGTAGGCAGCCAGCCAGCCCCGAACGCCGAATTCAGCGCCGGAGACGCCGACGAGCACCTTGTCCTTGACGACCACAGGCGCTGACGTACCGGATTCGCCCTTTCCGCCGTCGGTCTGCTCGCCGTTCTTGACCGACCAGACAACCTTGCCGGTCTTGGCATCGAGCGCGACGACGGTGGTGTCAGCCTGGTTGAGAATGATCTTGCCGTCGCCATAGGCGACGCCACGATTGACCGTGTCGCAGCACATGATCCCAATGACATTGGGGTCTTGCTTGGGCTCGTATTTCCAGAGGATCTTTCCGTCATTGTTGAGATCGAGAGCATAGACTGTGTTCGGGAACGGCGCGTGGACATACATCACGTCGCCGATGATCAACGGCCCGCCTTCATGGCCGCGCAACACGCCAGTGGAGAAGCTCCACTTGACCTGCAGGTTCTTCACATTGTCCTTGGTGATCTGGTTAAGTTTGGAAAAGCGGGTGTTGGCGTAGTCACCCGTCTGCATCACCCAGTCCTTGGGATTTTCGGCCATTTTCATCAGTTCTTCATTGGCCGACGTCATGTGGACCGCGCCGAACGACATGAGCGCCGCGGTCGTTAGTAGGTAGGCAGTTTTCGCAAGTACACGCATCAAAGTCCTCCCAGGGTTCACAATGACGAATCGTCCGTCGAGCCCACGAGGGCTTGCCCAAGCGATTCATGTGGGGGAAGTATTTCCGGCAGCGTGTCACGACCTAAGCCGAATGAGCAGAGGGCACCGTTACTGCCCATCCCACTTGGCCTACGAAAGACTGTCGCCGCTCCCTAATGACGGTGACGCCCTTGAAGCCGGAAACAGGATGAAGCTATGTCATCCCCAGGCGGAAGGCAAGAAAAATCACTTCTGGCTATGTTGCACTGCAATATAGAGAAATAGATATGAAAAAATCCATACAGAAAGCTATTGATCGACTGTGAACGAGGCTGGATTTATATAACTTCCCCAATTTTGCGTATTTTTTTGGCGGAATGTATTGATTTTTATTTATGAATATTCATTGGTTCGTGTGATGTTAAGTATGCGCCCGTCGCTCCGGGTGCCGATAGTGAAGGAGACATGAAATGAAGGTCAGCACCACGATTCACAGCGGATGATCGTGCTGTCTGGGAGGCCTTTTGTCGGCCGGCACGGCCTTGCTCCTTTGGTACTATATGGCCAGCAAGAGAACTTGACGGGGGTGATGGCACGAGGCCAACTGGTGCGGTGATCCTGTCTCGATCCATGGGCTCGACCCATTGGGCTCGACCCATCGGGCTCGATCTATCATGTCCGCGCCAACGGAGGGTTCCCCATGCTCAGATATGTCGGCTTGTCGACCTTGCCGCTGTTGCTGGCCTTCGCCAATCCGGCCGGTGCCGCCGGAGATTATCCAACAACGACAGTTGTCGACTATGTGCTCGGCTGCATGCAGACGAATGGCCGGACACGTCAGGCGCTGGAAAGCTGTTCCTGCTCGATCGACGTCATCGCCTCGATCCTTCCGTTCGAGGATTATGAAAGGGCCGAGACCTTCAAGAGCATGTCCCTGACGACAGGGGAGCGTTCGGGACTGTTTCGCGAAAGCGCGCCGGCAAAAGCCGCAAGCACGGAACTGAAGCGCGCGCAGGCGGAAGCCGACGTGCGCTGCTTTTAGACCGTGTAGGAGCGCCGACGGCGGGAGACAACCGCTGCATACGGTATCGAGGCTTCAGAGTCCTGTAGCCTCCAGTGGCCATTGATCTCGAAACACCTTGCCGTCCGTATCAATCGCTTCGACCTGGATTTGGGCAGTGCCGTGCGCCGTGAAATCGAACCGGAAATTGGGGTCTTCCGAAATCGATATCCCGCCTTCCATCGAGAGGATCGGCCGGTCTGCCTGCGAGATCGACAATTTCTGAACGAAATGCGCGGGGATGAAGTGCTGGGTCAACGGGTTCCGCTGCAGGCCCGAATTGTTCGGGTGGCGGATCATCAGCTGCAATTCCTGCGCCTTTGTCATCGTCTCTTGCGGCGGGAACTGGCGCAGCTTCATCTGCCCCATTGTCGCCATCGCCTCGTCCTGGTTCTTGACCGCCGGGGCCGAGCATCCGCCTGACGCCTTGACGAAGGTCTGAGCCATGTGAAGTTCACCGCTCTGGGTTTCTGCTATGGCACGCAGATAGGAATAGTCGTTGACGCGCACGCGCGTCGACAGATGCGTCACGCCGGCGTCCTTGCCGATCTGGAACGTCGCCGCCACCGGTGCCGGATTGACGTCGATGATCAAGGTGACGGATTTGATGCCGTCGGGTGCCTTGGCCGGGTCGATATAGACGTCGACAGGCACGATGGCGGCATCCTGCGCCCGCTTCGGCGCCTCGACCCTGACGACGCCGGTATCGATCAGAATTGCCCGATCGCCGAACACGTCGCCTTTCAAATCCTGCCAGATCCTGTCCGAAGACGCGGCTGTTTGTTGCGCGTGGGCGGCTCCGGAGGAGCCAAAGAGCGTGCCGACGGCCAGGATGATCGCGGCAAAAATGGCTGCGAGCGGCAAGGCGAGCTGCCGGCTCCGGTAAGAATGGTTCTGCATTTCGATGCCTCCACCAATGTCAGAGAGGTGGTGCCCAGGCCGATGTCGAGGATAGGCCTTTGACGATGCCTTGGCAAATCGATCCACTTCATCCCGTCCAACGCTTGTCGGTGTGATCTATTCCCATTCGACTTCGGCAAAGGCGGCCGTTGCATTGCGCTCGTTGTAGTCGTCGAACATATGCCAATTGCCCCGTTCGCTTGCGCCGGCGGTCTTGACTGCCTCGCTGAGCGGCGTCCCGTCGACGATCGCCTTGCGAATATCGCGCGCCAGAACTTCGAAATAGCGCCGCTCCGCCGTCAGCGCCTCCGGCCAGTCGGCCGGCACCGGGCCATGACCCGGAACGGCGCGCACGGCGCCGATCGCGGCGAGCGCATCCATCTGGCGAAGCCAACCGAGCAGCGATCCGTCGAGCGTCGGCAAGGAACCTATGAAAACGAGATCGCCGGCAAACAGCGTGTGGGTCGCGCTGTCGAAGACGGTCAGGTCGTTGTCGGTGTGAGCCGCTTTCCATGCCTGCAATTCGAGCACGCGTCCACCGAGGTCGAGCTGCAGGCGATCATCGACCAGCATCGTCGGCGGTATGATCTCGACCCCTCTCATGAGCGCGTCGCCGATCTGTTCGCGGAAGCTTTGCAGGTAGAACGCGCCGCGTGCCTCGAGCGCGCGCGGCAGATTGCGATGGCCGACGATGGTCGCGCCGATCTCCCGGAATGCCGCATTGCCGAAGATGTGGTCGGGGTGCATGTGGGTGTTGATCAGGTAGCGAACCGGCCTGGCGGTTATTTTGCCGATCGCGGCGATGAAGGCGTTCGCCTCGATCAGGCTGCCGCCGCTGTCGATGACGGCAACAGCGTCGGTGCCGACGACGACGCCCAGGTTCGAGATCGCGCCCTGGTTGGCGGCGCTCATCAATGCATCGACGCCCCGGAAAGCGAAGACGCCGTCGGCGATTTTCCTGAGCTTGAATTCAAGGCCGGCCGCGGCGAGAGCGGCCCGCCCGAGGCAACAGGGCAGCATCGCGGCGCTGACCGCGGTGCAGGCGAAGCCGTTCACAAGCTTGCGTCGTACCCTGTCGATCGGCATGGCGTTCCCCACTATGCATTCCGAACCGTAAGGCGATCAGGCCACGCCTGGGAATTTTTGATGGAACGACCGCAAGAGGTCGCTCATCACCTGTGGATTGCGATATTGCCGCGGCAGCTTTACGTCGAACATGCCGAGCACATGGGCCGGCCGCTGCGTAAGAACGATTATGCGATCCGACAGCATCAGCGCCTCGCGCAGATTGTGGGTTACCATCAGGGCCGTCGTAGGCCGCGCCGACCAGACGGTCAAAAGCAGGTGCCGAAGCCGCTCGGCAGTCCGTTCGTCGAGCGAGGCAAAGGGTTCGTCCAGGAAAAGCACCGCCGGTTCGGTGGCGAAGGCCCTGGCAAGTGCTGCCCTGCGCGCAAGCCCGAGCGAAAGCTCGGCCGGATAGAGCGAGCGCATGCCGGCGAGGCCGAGCGTGTCGAACAGCCCGTCGAGATTTTTCGTTCTCAGGCTTTTCGGCAGCGCCAGCCTGACATTCTGCTCCACTGTCCGCCACGGCAGCAAGATTGGCTCCTGGAATACTGCGGCGATCCGGTTGGAGCCGCCTTCAGGCAGTTGGAATGAGCCGGAAAAGTCGTTGTCCAATCCAAGCAGGATGCGCAGCGTCGTGGTCTTGCCGCAACCCGACGGTCCCAGCAAGCAGGCGAATTCGCCTTGCCGGACCTCGAAGGAAAGGTCCTGGAGCGCCGTGATCGAGACGCCTTGCGCGGACCTGAAGGTCTTTTCGGCGATGTCGACCCTAAGCGGGACGACGGCGCCAACGGGTTGCATGTCGTTCAACGGGCTGCACCAGAAGGAGTTCGATGACAAGCATCACCGCCACGAAAGCCAGCGTATAGGCAAGGATGGCGGCGACGTCGAAGAGCTGGAAATAAAGATAGATCTGGAAGCCGACGCCGTTGGAGCGGCCGAGCAGTTCGACCACCAGGACAATCTTCCAGATGAGAGCGATGCCGGATCGTGAGGCGGCGGCAAGATAGGGCTGCAGTTGCGGCAGCAGGACGTGGCGGACACGGTCGAGAAGACCGAAGCGGTAGACGGCGGCCATTTCGGCGTAACTCGGATCAAGCGCTCTGGCGCCTTCGCGCATCGTCACCACGACATTGGGGATCTTGTTGACGGCAACCGCGCCAATCGCCGCCGCTTCGTTGAGGCCGAACCAGATATAGGCGAGCACGATGACCACCAGCGCGGGAATGTTGAGGAACAGAACCACCCAGGGACTGAAGAACCGGTCTGCGCTGCGGTGGCTGCCGAGGAGAACGCCTATGACCGAGCCAACAACCATCGCGACGACATATGCCGCGGCAACCCGGCCGAGTGTCGCGCCGAGATGGTAGAAAAGGTCGCCGTTCGCCGCCTCTGCGAGCAAAACCTGCCAAACCTGTCCCGGCCCTGGAAAGGCACGGCTCGGCCAGGCATTTGCCGCAAGACCCCACAGCAGGCAAAGCCCGAGCAGAGAGACCGCGACCGTCAGCACGGGTGTCAGCGCCGTTGCAAGGCTGGATTGGCTGGAGATATCGGCCACGACGCCCGGCGGGCGATCGCCGGTATCAGGTGCGCTCATTGCGGGAGCTCCTGCCAGAACGTGCCTGGCGCCATTTCCGGCGCGCGGCCGACCAGCTTTTCGCCGCCGATCTCGGCCAGCACGCGGTAGAGCTTGCCGGCGTCGGCCGCATCCTCGGCGACGGGGCGTCTGGGAATGCCCTCGCGATAGCGGTCACGCAGTTTGGCCAATTCCTTGCCCTGTGCGCGGATAATCGGCGCAAGGCGCAGCCACTCATCGTCGGATCTGGCCAGCAAGTCCTTGGACTGCGCCGAAGCCTTGATGAAGCCCCGGACGGCGGCCGGATTTTCGTTCGCCCATTTGTCATGAAAGACATAGCCGAGCGCCGACACGGCGCCCGAGGCCCCGAGGGCTTTCGCCGCATCATCGGCGCCGATCAGCCGACGAAAGCCGTTGGCCTCGAGGCGGGCGCAAAAATGCCAGAAGTTGAGCACCGCATCGAGTTCGCCTTGCATCGCCTTTTCCGAAATCAGCGGCGGCGCGCCAAAGACGATGTCGCTGGTTGCCGGCAGGTCGAGGCCGTGATCGCGTCTGGCCAGCGCCTGGATCAGCAGCCAGCTTTTATCGAGAGGCCCGCCAGCGACGCCGATCTTTTTTCCCTTGAGATCGATGATCGTGCGGATCGGCGTCCCCTCCTTCACCATGATTGCCCCGACGGCGGTCGAATAGGGGACCAACGTGAGGTCGACGCCTTCCGAGCGCTGGCGCGAGACCCACAGCCAGTCGGAGACGATGCTGTCGATCGCGCCGGCCAGCATAGCGACGTTGGTTGCATCCTCGCCGGCGAAATCGATAATCTCCAGATCGATGCCGTTGGCTGCGTCGAACTTGTGTTGCTTCATGGTGTCAAGCGCCCAGCTCACGGTGCCGAACTTCAGCACGCCGATGCGAACCTTGCTCGTGGCGAAGGAGGGTTTTGAGACAAGCGCTGCGGCCGTTCCAAGAGCCGCCAGACGGAGCGTTCCTCGACGCGAAATCATGATGATGTCTCCTCCCGGGGCCGTAACAGGCCGGGGCGCCGATCAGATCGCACGGTCCTTGTTCGGGAAAGCGCATTTCCAGCGCTTGACCTTGAGGGTCGGGTGTTCCTGCGACCATTTCGCGATTTCGCTGGGCGCCAAGACCATACATTGGACGAGAGAGCCACGGCTCTCGAAATAGAGATGCTCGTCTCGGCAATTGCCCGGATTGGTAATCAGGCAAACCGTCAATATGAGGTCGACCATATCCATTCAGCACCTCTTGCGCGCTTAAAGACGCCCGCTTCGGCGAGATCCGGCCCGATCTGCGAGCCTGGACAAAATCGCCATCTGCCGGAGTCCCGAGGTGCCCGTGGAAAACCGGAATGGTTTGAGGCTACGCGTTCGCCCGATGGCCGTCAACAAAGTCGAATGGATAGGGCGCCGGAGCCGAGCTCCTCTGAATTCGGGAAGGACGCCGGCGATACTTGAAAACACAAAACCCGCCTCGGCGGGCGGGTCGTTGGCGCAAATCAGCGCCATTGCCAAGTCAATAGCACAAATGCCGCCACAAAGCAACGAATCGCGAGCTCGCGACCAGGGCAATCGCTTCCGGTTTTGCGCTGCCCTCATCTCCCGTGCCGGGCACTTCTCGCCGTGCCTGCGGTTCACTGGACCTCTGTATGGTTGACATCGCTCATCTGCCGGGTAGCTTCCAAGATGCAGGCGTCGCAACTCCACAGGGGAGAAGCTTTCGCTCTGCCATAATCGACGCATGCCGATGATCAAACAAAGGCATGCGCAAATCGTCCAGGGCACCTTGACGATCAATGAGGAAATGCCATGCGTGCAATCGCGTTTTTCGCCGTCGTGTCCGTTGCGACGTTTATCATGAGCCAATCTCAGGCACAGGATGCCGCCGCGGGTGAGAAGGTCTTCGCCAAATGCAAGGCCTGCCACGTCGTCGACGAGGACAAGAACA
>NZ_JBSPTO010000014.1:0-155046 GCF_053850215.1 Mesorhizobium sp. f-mel | reverse complement strand
TCAGGACATCGAATCTGATTTGCGCAAACTTGGGAATCCAGATTCAGTCAAAAGGCGAAGCGCTCTAAGTGCGGATGAAGGGCATTGCATCAAGGGCAATAGGCTCCTTGGCCGAGTGCCTCGTCCACTTATTGGCGCATTTGCGCTCTTGTATCGGCTCTCACCAACAGGGGCTCCACCCCAGGGCGGCTGTGGTCATCAGGTACCAAGCGTCGGATTTAACAACTAAAACAGCGCCTTCAGCTCCGGCAATTTGTCGTTGACCAGCCAGCCATAGTAATTTTCCTCGGGCAGCTTCTCCGGTTCGCCCGCGTCGCGGCGCCTGTCGTTCTCGGCCTTCAGCGCATGGGCACGCTGTTCCGGATTGCCGACATTGTAGAGCGTCGATGTGATGCCGGGATTGCCCGATATGTCGAAGCCGGCAATGCTCTGGTAGGCATCGATCGATTTCCGGATCGTCGCTGCGACATAATCCAATGTCAGGTCCGGATCCATGATGGTCTTGTAGACCGCGTTCGGATCGCCGACGTCGAGCTTCGGCAGGCCGGAAACCTGGTGCACGAGATCGCTCATCTGCAACGCCGTCAGCGGATTGAGCTGACCGAGGCCAAAAGTCTGGCCGGCATAATAGGGCTGGAAGAAAGTGGCGCCGAAGCGGTCGTCGGGGAAGCTCTCACCGCCGACAGTCTTGCCGCGAAAGGACTGGTTCCACACCTGCTCGCGGCATTCCCACAGCGCATAACTGTCCGATTTGCCGGCGCATTCCTGGAATTGCGGCCGCTGCATAAAATCGGTGATGTCCTCGCCTTCATAGGCGAAGGACAGCTTGCTCGACAGATAAGAGATCGCCTTGACGTAGTAGGTCTGCAGCCGGTCGTAGGCGTCGACATTGTAGGTGTGCTCGCCGACGATGGCGCCGACGATATGCATCGGGTCGATGCCATAGGTCGCCGCCGCTTGGCTGATCTTGCCGCGAAGACCGGCGTCGTGCTGCAGCAGCGCATAGACCTTGCGGTATTTTGCCTGGAAGGTGGTGTTGGTGGCTTGGGTGCGCCGGCTCGAGGCGCCCGGTATGTTGGGCTGCTCGGCATGACTGTTGCCCGGCGGCACCATCGTCGCCGCTTCGGCGGCGAACATGGCTGTCGCCAGCGTCAGCCCGAGAATGACGAGGATCAGTTTTTTCATGCGCCGCCGCCTGCAACAGCGCATGACCCCCGGAATCGATTTTCGGGGTCATGCGCAAAACCAACTGTATAGCGCCCTTTGCACGCCCAACTGATGCGCGGCGCTGTAGTTGCCGGGCAAACTAGGTAAAGCTGGAAGTGGAGTCGAGGGCCCCTGCGCCGGGCAAGACAAAAGCTGGCCAGATGCTTCCATTTGGCCACACGTTTCAGAACCTGCCGGCTCCCCCGGCCCATTTCTTGTGGGATGGATTGCCTGCTACAGGATGAAACGCGACAAATCCGTGTTTCTGGACAGGTCGCCGACATGCTTTTGCACATAGGCTGCGTCGATGGTCACCGCCGTGCCGTGCCGGTCCGGCGCGTCATAGGAGATCTCGTCCAGAACCCGCTCCATGACCGTCTGCAGCCGCCTGGCGCCGATGTTCTCGACGCTGGCGTTGAGATCGACCGCAATGCCGGCCAGCGAATCGATGGCGTCGTCGGTGAAGACGAGATCAACGCCCTCGGTCTTCATCAGCGCGATGTACTGCTTGATCAGGCTGGCCTCGGTCTCGGTCAGGATGCGGACGAAATCGTCCTTCTCCAGTGCACGCAGCTCGACGCGGATCGGCAGTCGGCCCTGCAGTTCCGGCAGCAGGTCCGACGGCTTGGCGACGTGAAACGCACCCGATGCGATGAACAGGATATGGTCGGTCTTCACCGGTCCGTATTTGGTCGCCACCGTTGTGCCTTCGACAAGCGGCAGCAGGTCGCGCTGCACGCCTTCGCGGGAAACACCGGCGCCCATGCCGCCTTCCCGCGAGGCGATCTTGTCGATCTCGTCGAGGAAGACGATGCCGTCGTTTTCGGTCGATTCGAGCGCCCTGCGCACCACCTCGTCCTGGTCGAGCAGCTTGTCGGACTCGTCGCCGACCAGCACCGTGTACGATTCCTTCACCGTCGTCTTGCGCGTCTTGGTCTTCTGGCCGCCCATCGCTTTCGACAGCATGTCGTTAATGTTCAACACGCCGATATTTGCGCCCGGCATGCCGGGAATCTCGAAGCCGGGCATGCCGCCAGTGCCGGTGTCGCTTACTTCGATCTCGATCTCCCTGTTGTCGAGCTCGCCGTCGCGCAGCTTCTTGCGGAAATTGTCACGTGTGCCCGGGCTCGCCGTCTTGCCGACGAGCGCTTCCAGCACACGTTCCTCGGCATTGATATGGGCGCGCGCTTTGACATCCTCGCGCATCTTCTCGCGCACCAGGCCGATGGCGATCTCGACCAGGTCGCGGATGATCTGCTCGACGTCGCGGCCGACATAGCCGACTTCGGTGAACTTGGTCGCCTCGACCTTGACGAACGGCGCACCGGCAAGGCGTGCCAGGCGGCGCGAGATCTCGGTCTTGCCGACGCCGGTCGGGCCGATCATCAGGATGTTCTTCGGCATCACCTCTTCACGCATCTGGCCTTCGAGCTGCTGGCGGCGCCAGCGGTTGCGCAGGGCGATGGCCACGGCGCGCTTGGCGTCCTTCTGGCCGATGATGAAGCGATCGAGTTCCGAAACGATTTCACGGGGCGAGAATGTGCTCATATTCCTAAATTCCACTTTGCCACTGCCGGATGGACTCGAACGGATGCAGCAGCATGATCACGTTGAGCGTCAGATTGTCCCGGATGAGGTAGCCGACACCGAATTCGAAGATGACGGCCAGGGTCACGATCACCCATATAGGAAGCCTGCGCGCCATCACAAATCCCAGCACCATCGCCAGCGTGTCCGCCACCGAATTGATGATGCTGTCGCCATAGTAGTCGAGGGAGATCGTGCCGGCGCGATAGCGCTCGATGATCAACGGGCTGTTCTCGAGAAGTTCCCACCCGCCCTCAATGACGACCGCAAATGCCAGCCTGAGCCCGATCGGCGAGCGCGGGAACAGAGCCCACGCCAGCGCATAGAACAGGAAGCCGTGGATGAGGTGCGAGAATGTGTACCAGTCGGAAATATGCTGGGAATTCTCCGAACTCTGCACGATGCCGTGCCACAGCTTGACATAGCCGCATGTGCAGATCGGGGTTCGGCCCATGCCGTAAAGGACTCCGGCCTGGAATATGATCAGGCCGAGGACCAGCAGAAGTCCCATCCGCCAGCTGTCTTCATAGGCCGAGACGGGTTTGTCGGCGCCGGTTGTGCTCATGCTGTTACTGCCCCTCTTCGGCTTTATTCGGCGTCGCCTTATTCGATATCGTCCTCTTCGGCGTCGATTGCCATCAGCACGGCGTCGCCATATTCCGATTGCCTTCGATCGATAGCTCTGAAACCGGCCTTTTCATAGGCGCGGATCGCTCGTCCGTTGGATGGATCCGGGTCGATGATGACACGCGGCGCCCCTTCCTCGAACAGCTGTTCCACGAACTGCCGGACAATTGCCGAGCCGTGGCCGCGTCCGATAAGCTCAGGCCTGCCGATCGACAAATCTATGCCGAGCGTACCGAACGGCTGGTCGCTATAGGGATGGCCGTCTTCCAGATGCGGGTCGTAGCTCTGCATGTAGCCGATCGGCTCGCCATCGAGCTCGATGATCAGCGGTTCGACGGAAATGCTGTCGATGTGTTGGCGGATCTGGGCGATCTCCGTCTCGGGATCATCCCACCACTCCGCGACATGCGGCTCGGCCAGCCATGCCGCAATCATCGGCAGGTCCGACTCCGTCACCGGCCGAAAATCGTATCTATTTTCTTGTTTGGCCATGATCTTCTCCGAACCGAAGGTCAGCGGAGCAAAAACCGGTTTCCACTTTTCTGGATCATGGCCAGCGGCCGGTTCAGCCGGCATCGAGCGTTTCGATGACGAAGTTGTTGTTGGTGTAGACGCAAATGTCGGATGCGATCTGCATCGCCTTGCGCGCGATCTCCTCGGCATCTTTGTCGGTGTCCATCAGTGCGCGCGCCGCGGCTAGCGCGTAATTGCCGCCCGAACCGATGGCCATGACGCCATGTTCGGGTTCGAGCACGTCGCCGGTGCCGGTCAGCGCCAGCGAAACCGATCTGTCGGCAACCAGCATCATCGCTTCAAGCCGGCGCAGATAGCGGTCGGTGCGCCAGTCCTTGGCGAGTTCGACGCAGGCCCGCGTCAATTGCTCCGGATATTGTTCGAGCTTGGCTTCCAGCCGCTCCAGAAGGGTGAAGGCGTCAGCGGTGGCGCCGGCGAAACCGGCAATGACATTGCCGCTTTTGCCGATGCGGCGCACCTTCTTGGCATTGCCCTTCATGATGGTCTGGCCGAGACTGACCTGGCCGTCGCCGGCAATCACCACCTTGCCGCCCTTGCGCACCGTCACGATGGTCGTGGCGTGCATGGTCAGTTCATTCGACATCTTCTGCTCCGATCAGCACCGGTCCCGAAAAGGCGATTGGCGCGTTACGAGTGACTTGATCGGCCATATGTATGCATAGGTCCGATGATTGCAAACCAGCCACCCGCCAGGCTCGATATCCCCTGGCATGGCAACTGGCAATCGCCGGATCATGCTGCTAGAAGGCTCTCGTTTTCAAGCACGTGGACGCTTGGAACGTCTGAACTCTGGACAAGGATGAGGTCATGCCGCCCCGTTCCGCCAACGCCAGCCGCAAGACTGGGGAGACCGACATCTCCGTGTCGGTCCAGGTCGACGGCTCGGGAAAATCCGATATTTCGACGGGCGTCGGTTTCTTCGACCACATGCTGGACCAGCTGTCGCGCCATTCGCTGATCGACATGACAGTCAAGGCCAAGGGCGATCTGCACATAGACGACCACCACACGGTCGAGGACACCGGCATCGCGCTCGGCCAGGCGCTGGCCAAGGCGTTGGGCGAGCGGCGCGGCATCATGCGCTATGCCTCGGTCGATCTCGCCATGGACGAGACGCTGACGCGCGCGGCGATCGACGTTTCCGGCCGTCCTTTCCTTGTCTGGAACGTTGCGTTCTCGTCGCCGAAGATCGGCACGTTCGACACCGAACTGGTGCGCGAATTCTTCCAGGCCCTGGCGCAGAATGCCGGCATCACGCTGCATGTAGCCAACCACTACGGCGCAAACAATCATCACATCGCCGAGACCTGCTTCAAGGCGGTGGCGCGCGCGCTGCGTTTCGCGCTTGAAAGCGACCCGCGCCAGCGGGATGCGGTTCCGTCCACCAAGGGATCTCTGAAGGGATAGGCCATGGCCGTCTATGTCGTGATGGAACCGCCGGGCCGCGGCGAAAAGCCTGATGTAACCTTTGTCCGGGATGGGTTTTCCTGGCTCGGCTTCCTCGTGTCGCCGCTGTGGTTGCTCTGGCACCGGTTGTGGATCGAGGCAGCACTGGCGTTTGTCGCCATGGCTCTCCTTTCGATGCTTGCCGAAGGGCTGAGGCTTGGGCTGGCCGGCCCGCTGCTGTCGCTGCTTGTATCGCTCTATGTCGGGCTGGAGGGTCAGGCCTTGCGGATCGCCGCACTGCGCCGTCGTGGCTGGCATGAATGGGGCGTCGTCGAGGCCAACAGGCTCGACGATGCCGATACGCGCTATGTGCTGGAAGCCGAAGCGCAAGCGGACGAGCAAGCGCCAGTGCCGCGCATCGTTCCGGACGCCGCCCATGCCCGGCCGAAACATATGGGCATCGCGCTAGGGTTGAACCACACTCCCGGAAGACCCTGACATGCGCGCCGCGATCATCGACTACGGCTCGGGCAACCTGCGCTCGGCCACCAAGGCCTTCGAGCGCGCCGCGCATGAAGCCGGTATCGCCGCAGCGATCGACCTGACCGCCGATGCCGAGCGTGTCAGGACCGCCGATCGCATCGTCCTGCCCGGCGTCGGCGCATATGCCGATTGCGCGGCCGGGCTGCGCGCTGTGGCCGGCATGTGGGAAGCGGTCGAGGAGGTCGCGATCGCCAAGGGGCGGCCATTCCTCGGCATCTGCGTCGGCATGCAGCTGATGTCGGAGCGGGGCCTGGAAAAGACCGTTACAAAAGGTTTTGGCTGGATCGCCGGCGACGTCAAGGAGATCACCCCGGCCGATCCTGCGCTGAAGATCCCGCAGATCGGCTGGAATACGATCGAGCTCACGCGCAAGCATCCGCTGTTTTCCGGCATTCCGACCGGCGCCAAGGGACTGCATGCCTATTTCGTTCATTCCTACCATCTCGACGCGCAGAAGCCGGAGGAGGTGCTGGCGATTGCCGACTACGGTGGTCCGGTGACGGCCGCTGTTGTCAGCGGCAATCTCGCCGGCACGCAGTTTCATCCCGAAAAGAGCCAGGAGCTTGGCCTGGCGCTGATCACCAATTTTCTGCGCTGGAGGCCCTAGGATCATGAGTAAGAAAGGCTACTGGGTGGTCATGCTCACGGTGACTGACCCCGACGGTTATCAGTGCTACCGTGACGCCATCGGTGACGCCATTTCGCGCTATGACGGCCGCTATCTCGTGCGCGGCGGACAGGTCACAAACCCAGAAGGATCGGAATTTGACAGGCATGTTGTGGTCGAGTTCGACTCTTATCAGACAGCGCTGAACTGTTACCAGTCGCCGGCCTATCAGACCGCACTACGGAATCGACTGGCGGCTTCGACCGGCCATTTCGCGATCGTCGAGGGCGCCTGAAAGTGATCCTGTTCCCGGCCATCGACCTCAAGGACGGCAAGTGCGTGCGCCTGAAGCACGGCGATATGGCGACTGCGACGATCTACAATGACGACCCGGCCGCGCAGGCCAGGGCCTTCGAGCAACAGGGCTTTGAATGGCTGCATGTCGTTGACCTCAACGGCGCCTTCAAGGGCCAGAGCGTCAACAGCGCGGCGGTCGGCGCCATCCTCAAGGCGACGAAAAACCCGCTGCAGCTCGGCGGCGGCATCCGCACCCTGGCGCAGGTCGAGGACTGGCTCGATCGCGGGCTGGCCCGGATCATTCTCGGCACGGTGGCCGTGCGCGATCCGGATCTGGTCCGGCAGGCCTGCAAGGCGTTCCCGGGCAAGATCGCCGTCGGCATCGACGCCAAGGGCGGCAAGGTGGCGGTCGAGGGCTGGGCCGAGGCCTCGAGCCTCGGCGTCATCGAACTGGCGAGGAAGTTCGAGGGCGCCGGCGTCGCCGCCATCATCTACACCGACATCGACCGCGACGGTGTGCTGACCGGCATAAACTGGGATGCCACCATCGATCTCGCCGAAGCAGTTTCAATCCCGGTCATCGCCTCCGGGGGGCTTGCCTCGATCGCCGACATCGTGCGCATGACCATGCCCGATGCGCAAAAACTCGAAGGTGCCATCTCCGGCCGCGCGCTTTATGACGGGCGTATCGATCCGGCCGAGGCACTGGCGATCCTGGCGGCAGGACCGGAGAAGGCGAGGGCGCGATGAAACTCTCGGTCATCCTCGCACCCTATGACAGCGGCCTTTATCATGCCGGCTGTGGCCAGGGCCCCGACGCCATCATTGCCGGCGGCCTCGTCGATGAACTTGCCTTTCGCGGCCACGATGTCGTCGTCGAGGACATCGGCGAAGTCGGCGATGCCCAGAAACGCGAAATCGCGACAGGTTTCGCGGTTTGTCGGGCAGTCGCCACCAAGGTCGACATGGCGCGCGACGATGAGCGTTTTCCCATTGTGCTCACCGGAAATTGCCTGACCGCCGCCGGTGCGGTGGCTGGCGATACCGCTGATTCGATCATCTGGATCGATCAGCATGGCGATCTCAACACGCCCGAGACGTCCGCCTACGGCTTTCTCGACGGCATGGCGCTGGCGACGACGCTGGGGCTCTGCTGGCGCCCTATGACGTCAGCGATTCCCGGCTTCCAGGCGATCGACCCGTCGCGGTGCATGCTGGTCGATGCACGCGACCTCGATCCCGATGAAAGGCGGCTTCTGGAGACGTTGCCAATCATTCGCGCCCAATGGCCCGATGCACTCGACAATGTCGGAAAGCTCAAGGCGGCCGGCGCGGCCCAAGTGCATTTGCATCTGGATCTGGATGTTCACGATCCCGATGTGCTGCAAGTGAACCGCTATGCACGGCCGGGAGGTCCAAATCCGGAGCAACTGCGGCAACTGGTTTGCGGGCTGGCCAAGTCGATCCCGATCGTCGGCGTCACCCTGTCCGCCTACGATCCTGCCTTTGACGCCAAGGGCGAGGTTCCGCCTGTCGTTGGGCAATTGCTTGGCGATTTTCTTGCCGCCCTTGCGAGGATCTGATGCTGAAAGCCCGCGTCATCCCCTGTCTCGACGTCAAGAACGGCCGCGTCGTCAAGGGCGTCAACTTCGTCGACCTGGTCGATGCCGGCGATCCGGTCGAGGCGGCCAAGGCCTATGACGCCGCTGGCGCCGACGAACTCTGCTTCCTCGACATCACCGCTTCGTCCGAAAATCGCGAAACCATCTTCGACATCGTCGCCCGCACCGCCGAACAATGCTTCATGCCGCTGACCGTCGGCGGCGGCTTGCGACAGGTCGCCGACATAAGAAAGCTGCTTTTGGCCGGCGCCGACAAGGTGTCGATCAATACGGCGGCGGTGAAGAATCCCGATTTCGTCGCCGAGGCGGCTGACAAATTCGGCAACCAGTGCATCGTCATCGCCATCGATGCCAAGAAAGTATCGGGCGAAGGCGAGGCCGACCGCTGGGAGATTTTTACCCATGGCGGCCGCGAAAAGACCGGCATCGACGCGGTCGAATTCGCTCAGCAGATGGTCGATCGCGGCGCCGGCGAGATCCTGCTGACGTCGATGGACCGCGACGGCACCAAGGCCGGCTACGACATCGCGCTCACCCGCGCGGTAGCCGACGCCGTGCGTGCGCCGGTCATCGCCTCCGGCGGCGTCGGCACGCTCGATCACATGGTCGAGGGCATTCGCGACGGCCATGCCGGCGCGGTGCTGGCGGCATCGATCTTCCATTTCGGCACCTACAGCATTGCCGAAGCCAAGGCGCATATGGCCCGCGCCGGCCTGCCGATGCGACTGGACTCCCCGGGTGATCGGCTCTAAAGCATGATCCCGAACCGAAGGTCCGCGCCAGCGAAAAATGGCAACCGGTTTTCGGAAAAGACGTGCTTAAACAAACAGATAGATGGCGCCATGGCTGAGTTTTCGCTCTCCGATCTGGAGACAATCATCAGGGAACGCGCGCATTCCGGCGATCCGGATTCGTGGACGGCAAAGCTGTTCGCACGGGGCATCGACAAGGCGGCGCAGAAGCTCGGCGAAGAGGCGGTCGAAACGGTGATCGCGGCCGTTGGCGGTGACAGACAAGCCCTCGTTTCGGAAAGCGCCGATCTCATCTATCATTGGCTTGTCGTTCTGGGCGTCGCCGGCATTCCGCTTGCCGATGTCCTGACCGAACTCGAACGCCGCACCGGTCGTTCGGGCATCGCCGAAAAGGCGTCTCGGCAGGACCGGGGCTGATCGCTGCGGAGGGTAGGAAACTCGATGGACCAGCTCGCCCCCACCGAGAAATATTCGCCCTTTCGGTTTTTCTCGGCAGAGCAATGGTCGCAGTTCCGCGCCGACACGCCGATGACGCTCGGCGAGGACGAGGTCCGTCGCCTGCGTTCGCTCAACGACCCGGTCGACCTCGAAGAGGTCAAGCGCATCTATCTTTCGCTGTCCCGGCTGTTGTCGGCACATGTCGAGGCGAGCCAACTTCTGTTCAGGCAGCGCCAGGCCTTCTTCAACGCGGTGGATGTCGTCAAGACGCCCTTCATCATCGGCATTGCCGGCTCTGTCGCGGTCGGCAAATCGACCACGGCGCGCGTGCTCAAGGAATTGCTGGCGCGCTGGCCGTCGAGCCCCAAGGTCGATCTGATCACCACAGACGGCTTCCTGCTTCCCAACGAAATCCTGCGCCGCAACAATCTGATGGAACGCAAGGGCTTTCCCGACAGCTATGACGTCGGCGCATTGCTGCGTTTCCTGTCGGGCATCAAATCGGCGCAGCGCAATGTCCGCGCGCCGGTCTATTCGCACCTGACCTACGACGTCGTTCCCGGCGAGTTCCAGACCATCGACCGGCCCGATATATTGATCTTCGAAGGCATCAACGTGCTGCAGCCGGGCAAGCTGCCGAAGGACGGCAAGATTGTGCCTTTCCTGTCGGATTTCTTCGACTTCGCCATCTATATCGATGCCGAAGAGGAGCTGATCCATCAATGGTACATCGCCCGCTTCATGCGGCTGCGCGAGACCGCCTTCCGCGATCCGGACTCCTTCTTCCACCGCTATTCGCAACTTTCTCAAGCAGCGGCCCGCGCCATCGCGGAAGGCCTGTGGGCCAACATCAATCTGAAGAATTTGCGCGAGAACATCCTGCCGACGCGAGCCCGCGCCGATCTCATCCTGCGCAAGGGCGCCAATCATCTGGTCGAGGAAGTGGCGCTAAGGAAGCTGTAACGAAGCGGTTAACGGCGCCTTAGGCAGTGCCCCGCTATCGTTCGATTGCCAATTCCGGAGCATTTTGTGGGGAGCCGGTGATCAATATGCCTGCATTGCGCCGGCCTGACATTTCCGCCCGGCGCGGAACACTTGCTCCGCGCCGGCTTCTCAAATTCGCCTCGGTGGGGCTCGCGGCCACAGTGCTCTACGCGCTTTGTGCTAGCCTCTTCACCAGTGCCGGGTCAACATACCTGCCGCCGGCCACAGCCTCCGTCGCCGCCTATGCGGTCGCGGCAATATTCTCCTATCTCGGCCACAAGTTCTTCACCTTCATGTCGGCCGGCTCGCATCAATTCGAAGCGCCGCGTTTCGCCGTGCTGACCGGATCCGGCCTTGCCATCGCCTATCTTCTTCCGCTGCTCCTCGTCGGGCAGTTCGGCCTGCCGGTCACGATTCCGATACTGCTCACCTGCATTCTCATTCCGGTGGTCAACTTTGTTGTTCTGGAACGCTGGATCTTTTCCGGCCGATAAGCGGCGGGCCTGGATATCCGAAGCGGGTGCCGGTCTTGGGGAAATCCGATACTTGAAAAAGAGAGAGAGCGGCGATACGCCTCGACTTGAAAGTCCGCCGCTCTAGCCAGGATAGGTCACCCGTCTCAGCGTCAGGTTGATCCGCCCGCCGTTCTTCAGCAATGCCGAGGTCGATGGATAGATGCGGTCGACGCCGTGAAAACAGAGGCGGCCTTCGCCGCCAAGCACGACGACATCGCCGCTTTTCAGCTTGAACGATTTGGTGCCGCCTTCGCGCGTGGTCTGGCCGACCCTGAACAGGCAATCGTAGCCCAGTGAAACGGAGACGACCGGCGCGGAGAAATCGATCTCGTCGCGGTCTTGATGGAGGCCCATCTTCGCGTCCGGCGAATAGAAATTGACCAGGCAGGCCTCCGGCGGATGGGGATAGGCGGACACGTCCCGCCACAGCTCCAGCAGCACGTCCGGGATCGGCGGCCAGGGCATTCCGGTCACCGGGTGCGTCGGCTGGTAGCGATAGCCGCCCTCCTTATCGGTGACCCAGCCGAGCGAACCGCAATTGGTCATGCGCACGCTCATCTCCTTGCCGGTGCGCGGCATGGCCGGCACGAACAAGGGAGCCTCCTGCACGACCCCTCTCACATCCTCGACCAGCGCTTCCTGCACCGCGCGGGACAGATAGCCGGGCATGTGGCGGACGCCTTTGGGCAGAACGAGCATGGTCGCTTGATCCGTTGGTCTGCAAGGAACCAGAATGCCACCATCAAATGAAAACGGCGACCCGAAAGCCGCCGTTGTCGATTGGCCGTCGCCGATCTGGTCAGGCCCGATCTGGTCAGGCCCGATCTGGTTAGGCCTGGTCGAGATCCGGTATGCGCCGGACCTGCCCGGATAAATCTTGTCCGGATGGGTCAGCATCGGCTTGTTGGCATCGAAAATGATCGTGTTCTTCGCACCCTTGCCATTGCCGTAGCTCTTTCGGCGATCTTCCAGAGGTTGTCGCCTTTCTTGACCGTGTAGAAGTCGGTTCCTTGGCCGGGGCAGCGGGTGTGCCGGATTCGGGTGCGGCGACTTGCAACTCATCCGCCTGCACCTTGGCCACGCCGAGCGTGTTGCCAACGGCGATGACCGCTTTTTCGAAGATCGATTGATCCTTGACCCACGCCTTTCAGGACAGCCGTATCGCCTTTGACGACGACTTCGACATTGTCTGTGCCGAGGTGTGCGAATCGAGTTCCCTCTTGAGCGTATCGGCGGTCGGCTCCGGCTCATCGTCGCCGAAGCCGAGCTTCTTGCCGACGCCCTTGACGAAATCAAACATGCCCATCTGTGTCTCCCTTGCTGTGGCGAATACCAAAATTGCCACCTGCAACCTTGAATTGGAAACCGTCGACCAGCGATCGATGTCGCGCCTGCCGCATCGGCCCGAAAAGTGGAATCGATTTTCGAAAAACACGATGTGGATACAAAATGTCAGGCGTATTTTGTGCGTCCGAGGGGACGCACGTTGCTCTAATCGTCGTCCACCCGGCCGCGCAATTTCTTGATTGTGCCGCGCCCAGCCTTGGTCTTCAGCCGCCTTTCGATCGCGCCTTTCGACGGCCTCGTCTTCTTGCGCGGTGGCGGCGGCGGTTCGGCGGCCGTGGCGACCAGTTCCGCAAGCCGCGCCCGGGCGTCCGCCCGGTTCTGCTCTTGCGTGCGGAAGCGTCCGGCCTCGATGACGATGACGCCATCCTTGGTGGCGCGCTGGCCGGCGAGCTTTATGGTTCGCTCGCGGACGCGCTCCGACAGGCCCGGCGCATTCGCCGCATCGAAGCGCAATTGCACCGCCGTCGCCACCTTGTTGACGTTTTGGCCGCCAGGGCCCGACGAGCGGATGAAGTCCTCGTGCAGGTCATCCGGATGGATCACCGCATCGTCGGCGATGATGATCTTGTCGTCGGCGTTCATGCCGCAGTCATGGCGCGGCAAACGGAAAAAGAAAAGGGCCGATCCCCGGGTCGGGCCTTCCCGATCCCGGTCCCGGCCTTGAGGCACAGAATACCCAGCAGGTAATTATTCCGCGGCTTCGCGCATGCGCGGCGCGGCGCCGAGCACGACGGCGTCGACATGAGGTTCGAATTTTTCGAAATTGATGGCGAACATGCCCACCAGCCTCGCCGCCTGCAGGTCATAGGTTGAGGTATCGGCCCATGTCGATCTCGGATCGAGAATGGCGCGGTCGACGCCCGCAACCGCCACCGGCACATCGAACCCAAAATTCGCGTCGGTGCGGTAGTCGGCCGTCTTCAGCGAGCCGTCGAGTGCCGCGGCAAGCAGCGCTCGCGTCGCCTTGATCGGCATCCGCTTGCCGGTGCCGTACGCGCCGCCGGTCCAGCCGGTGTTGACCAGCCAGCAATCGACACCGTGATGGGCGATCAGTTCGCGCAGCAGATTGCCGTATTCCGACGGATGGCGCGGCATGAACGGTGCGCCGAAACAGGTCGAAAACGTCGCTTCGGGTTCGGTGACGCCCTTTTCGGTCCCAGCCACCTTGGCGGTGTAGCCGGAGAGGAAATGGTACATCGCCTGCGCCGGGGTCAGCCGTGCGATCGGCGGCATCACGCCGAATGCGTCGGCGGTCAGCATGATGATGTTTTTCGGGTGACCGGCGCGGCCCGTCTTGCTGGCGTTGGGGATGAAGTGGAGCGGATAGGCGCAGCGCGTGTTTTCGGTGAGACTGCCGTCGTCGAAATCCGGCACGCGGCCCGCATCGAGCACCACATTCTCCAGCACCGTGCCGAAGCGTTGGGTGGTGGCGAAGATCTCCGGCTCGGCTTCTGCCGAAAGCTTTATCGTCTTGGCATAGCAGCCGCCTTCGAAATTGAAGATGCCATGCGGACCCCAGCCGTGCTCGTCGTCGCCGACCAGTGTGCGCGACGGATCGGCCGACAGTGTCGTCTTGCCGGTTCCCGAGAGGCCAAAGAAGATGGCCGCATCTCCGCCGGCGCCTTCATTGGCCGAGCAATGCATCGGCATCACGCCCTTGGCCGGCAACAGATAGTTGAGCACGGTGAACACCGACTTCTTCATTTCGCCGGCATAGGAGGTGCCGCCGATCAGCACGATCATGCGCGACAGATCGACGGCGATCACCGTTTCGGTGCGGGTGCCGTGGCGAACCGGATCGGCGCGGAACGACGGAAGGTCGATGATCGTCATGTCAGGCACAAAATGCTCGAGCTCGGCGGCTTCCGGGCGAATGAGCAGATTGCGGATGAACAAGGAGTGCCAGGCAAGCTCCGTGACAACCCTTGTCGTCAGCTTCAAGTCCTCATCGGCGCCGCCGACCAGGTCCTGCACATAAAGATCCTTGTCTGCTGCATGGGCGCGAAAATCGGCGAGCAGCGTTTCGAACTGGGCCGACGACATCGCCTTGTTGTTGTCCCACCATACATGCGGCCCGGTGGTCTCGTCGCGCACGACGAATTTGTCCTTGGGCGAGCGGCCGGTGTGCTGCCCGGTCTCGGCGACCAGTGCGCCATGCGCGGTGAGCCGGGCCTCGCCGCGGCGTACCGCTTCCTCGTAAAGGGCGGCTTCGCCGAAATTATAGCGCACCGCGGCCGTGGTCTTTAGGCCGATCCGATCGATCGCCCATGCGGGATTGCGTTTGCCGGCTTCCGACATGAGGGGTTCCTTCTTCGATTTGCAGCATCCTGGCCGGCGAATTTCCGGAGCCCCCACCAAGGAGACTGTAACGGTGACAACCAGAAAAGCCAAATGATATCAAATAATTAATCGATTTAAATATTTTGAAAGTTGTTTAAATCGTTTATATGTGCAAAAAATCAGGCGGTTGCCCAAAGGATTGGCGGTCTTTAACAGTCCAATCCATGTTGAGGTGAAATTATGGCCGCCGGAGTGCCGCTCGTGACAGCGGACGAAGCCTGTGCCACATTTTGTACCTAATTTGTCCTGCAGAAGCCCCTTCTCGACCAAAGAAGGGACAGCTCATGAGGGAGCCACTTGAAATGGCAACAATCGCGCTTGTCGACGACGACCGCAACATTCTGACTTCGGTGTCGATCGCCCTCGAATCGGAGGGGTATCGCGTCGAAACTTACACGGATGGGGCGTCGGCGCTGGAAGGTCTGGCGGCGCGCCCGCCGAATCTCGCCATCCTCGACATCAAGATGCCGCGCATGGACGGCATGGAGCTTCTGCGCCGGATGCGCCAGAAATCCGACCTGCCGGTGATCTTCCTGACGTCCAAGGACGACGAGATCGATGAGCTTTTCGGCCTCAAGATGGGCGCCGACGACTTCATCCGCAAACCCTTCTCGCAGCGTCTTCTGGTCGAGCGGGTTCGGGCCGTGCTGCGCCGTGCCAGCGCCCGCGAGGCGTCGGCCAAGACGCCCAGCCAGCAGGCCCGTTCGCTCGAGCGCGGCCAGCTTGTCATGGACCAGGAGCGTCACACCTGCACCTGGAAGGGCGAGCCGGTGACACTTACCGTCACCGAGTTCCTGATCCTGCATTCTCTGGCCCAGCGCCCCGGTGTGGTAAAAAGCCGTGATGCGCTGATGGATTCGGCCTATGATGAGCAGGTCTATGTCGATGACCGCACCATCGACAGTCACATCAAGCGGCTTCGCAAGAAGTTCAAGGCCGTCGATGATGACTTCGAGATGATCGAAACCCTTTACGGAGTCGGATATCGGTTCCGCGAAGCATGAATTGATGCATGTCGCCCAAAAGTGGTCCCGGTTTTGGGACAACGACATGCCCAAAACTAAAGACTGAGCGGGGGCTGCTATTCGATGGCAGTGGACGTAGAGCGAGTGAGACGGACGGGCGCCCGGCGCCCGTCGCGGATTCTGCCGGCATTCCTGTCGAAAATCACGGTGCCAATGCGCCGTTTCCTAGGCCACCACATCTTTTCCAGCCTGACGCGGCGCATTCTCTTCCTCAACCTCGCCGGCCTGGCCGTCCTGGTCACCGGCATTCTCTACCTCAACACGTTTCGCGACGGGCTGATCGATGCCCGCGTCGAAAGCCTGATGACCCAGGGCGAGATCATCGCCGGCGCGATCGCGGCATCGGCGACGGTCGAGACCGATTCGATCAGCATCGATCCGGAAAAGCTGCTTGAACTGCAGGCCGGCGAAAGCCTCGGCCCCGGCTCCGATCAGCTCGACAATCTCGATTTTCCGATCAATCCGGAGCGCGTCGCGCCGGTGCTTAGGCGCTTGATTTCGCCGACACGGACGCGCGCCCGCATCTATGATCGCGACGCCAATCTGCTGCTCGATTCCCGTCATCTCTATTCGCGTGGCCAGATCCTTCGCTACGACCTGCCGCCGGTCGACGCGGAAGAGCCCGACCTTCTGGAACGTGTCCAGAAGTTCGTCTTCGACTTCTTCCGCAACACCGCGCTGCCGGTCTACCATGAACAGCCGGGCGGCAATGGCGCAGCATTTCCGGAGGTGGTCAAGGCGCTTACCGGCAGCCCGTCGACCATCGTGCGGATCTCCGAACAGGGCGAGCAGATTGTTTCGGTCGCCGTGCCGATCCAGCGCTTCCGCGCCGTCCTCGGCGTGCTGATGCTGTCGACGGAAGGCGGCGACATCGACAAGATCGTCGCGGCCGAGCGCAAGGCGATCCTGCGCGTCTTCGGCATCGCCGCCCTTGTCACCGCGATCCTGTCGATGCTGCTCGCCTCGACCATCGCCAACCCGCTGCGCCGGCTGTCGGCGGCGGCGGTCAGGGTCCGGCGCGGCGTCAAGAATCGCGAGGAAATCCCGGACTTCTCCGACCGGCAGGACGAGATCGGCAATCTGTCGATCGCGGTGCGCGACATGACCAATGCGCTCTACGCCCGCATCGAGGCGATCGAAAGTTTCGCGGCTGACGTCTCGCACGAATTGAAGAACCCGCTGACCTCGCTGCGCAGCGCGGTGGAGACCCTGCCGCTGGCCAAGAACGACACGTCGCGCGGTCGGCTGATGGAGATCATCCAGCACGACGTCAGGCGGCTGGACCGTCTCATCACCGACATTTCCGACGCCTCCCGTCTTGACGCCGAGCTCGCGCGGGAAGACGCAGGAACCGTGGATCTCAAGAAATTCATCACGGATCTGGTCGACGTTTCGCGCACGGCCACGCGCAACAAGAAGACGGTCGACATCGAATTCAAGGTCGCCAAACTGCCGCAGGGCGTCAAAGGCTATTTCGTCGCCGGCCATGATCTGAGGATCGGCCAGGTCATCACCAATCTGATCGAGAATGCCCGCTCCTTCGTTCCTGAAGAGCGCGGTCACATCGCCATATCTCTGGCGCGCGCCGGCAAGGTCAACATCATCACCGTCGACGACAATGGTCCCGGTATCAGGGCCGACAACATCGACCGCATCTTCGAACGCTTCTACACCGACCGGCCGGCCGGCGAGGCGTTCGGCCAGAACTCAGGTCTCGGCCTGTCGATCAGCAGGCAGATCGTCGAAGCCCATGGCGGCACGCTGACCGCCGAGAACATCCCGGGCACCAAACCCGGCGAGATCAAGGGCGCCCGCTTCGTCGTGACACTGCCGGCCGAAGGCTGACGCATGATCCCAAAAAGTGGCACCGGTTTTCGGACAAGATCATGCGTAAACCAAAAAGCATGACTCCGAAAAGTGGGTCCGCGGCAGCGAAAAGTGGGAACCGGGTTTCGGACAAGACCATGCCTGATCCGACTGTGCAGGCCGAGAACATTCACGGCACGGCGATCCTGATCGGCGAGCGTGGTGTCCTTATCACGGGACCGTCCGGCTCTGGCAAGACGACGCTGGCGCTCGCCCTCATCGATCATTGTCGCCAGCATGGATTGTTTTCGCGGCTGATCGGCGACGACAGGCTCCTCGCTGCCGATCACGCGGGGCGGCTGGTCTGTCGGGTGCCCGCTCCCATCGCTGGCCTCGCCGAGGTGCCCGGATTCGGTCCGCGGCCATTGTCGTTCGAGCCCGGCGGCGTGATCGATCTTCATGTCCGGCTGGTGCCGGCAACCGAGATGGCCCGCTTCCAGGAAGATGTCGGCGAGCCGATCGCGGGCGTTCTGGTGCCGCGAATCGATTTTGCAGAACGCAACGTCTCCACCGCCTTGCTGGCCATGATGGCGCGGCTGCCAATTGCGCCTTTCGTATGATCCGGTTCCCGGTTTTTGCTGCAATGCGTCAAAATGGCCTGGGCCTGTGCAATTTTGGGCTTGTCAACGCGTCTCGCGTCGACAAGATAGCGCTCCCGCCGCCTAGAATGGCCGGCGAGCATGAAACGCCTATGAAGCGGCGATGACGGGAGCCACCAAAGAATGATCGGACTCGTGCTTGTAACGCACGGTCAACTGGCCGCCGAATTCCGCCATGCCGTGGAACATGTCGTCGGGCCACAAGACAGTTTCGAGACCGTGGCGATCGGCGCCGATGACGATATGGAGCAGCGCCGCAGCGACATCGTCGACGCCGTTGCCCGTGTCGACACGGGAGCCGGCGTCATCGTTTTGACGGACATGTTCGGCGGCACGCCCTCCAATCTCGCCATTTCGGTGATGGAATCCGGTCGTACCGAAGTCATTGCCGGCATGAACCTGCCGATGCTGATCAAGCTGTCCAGCATTCGCAAGGGCGACAATATGAGCGCAGCGCTGGACGAGGCGCAGGCGGCCGGCCGCAAATACATCAATGTCGCCAGCCAGCTTCTGAGCAGCAAATGAACGCGCTGTCGGCCAAGAAGAGTGACATCGTCCGGGAATTTCCAATCGTCAACCAGCGTGGCCTGCATGCCCGCGCCTCGGCGAAGTTCGTTCAGGTCGCCAGCGGCTTCGACGCCTCCGTCCAGGTCGAGAAGGACGGCGTCACAGTTGGCGGCACCTCGATCATGGGCCTCATGATGCTGGCGGCGAGCCCCGGCTATTCGATCCGCGTCACCGCCAGCGGCCCGGAGGCCGAGCAGGTGATCGACGCGCTGGAGCAACTGGTCGCCTCCCGCTTCGGCGAGGAGTCCTGACGCCCAGAGCGCCGCGCCTCATTTGGACGCGCAAAGGACGCTTTAGCACTTTGAATTTGCGCATCGTGCTTCCGGAAACCAATTCCGATTTCGGACCGAGGCGTCTCCGAAGACATGCACGGATAAAGATTTCTTTATATCCCATTGTCGTCCGACCGACGATCTGCTAGTCAGGCCGGCAACTCGCGCCCTTCGACACGCCTTCCGGCGTGGGCGCATCCCGAAGACAATTCTTGATCGGAGCACTGCCATGACGGGTAGCAATGACTATGTGGTCGCCGACATCTCGCTTGCCGGCTGGGGCCGCAAGGAGATCGAGATCGCCGAAACCGAAATGCCGGGCCTGATGGCCTGCCGCGAAGAATTCGGCAAGGCGCAGCCGCTCAAGGGCGCGCGCATCACCGGCTCCCTGCACATGACCATCCAGACGGCCGTGCTGATCGAAACGCTGAAGGCGCTCGGCGCCGATATCCGCTGGGCCTCCTGCAACATCTTCTCGACCCAGGACCATGCGGCCGCGGCCATCGCCGAGGCCGGCATTCCGGTCTTCGCCGTCAAGGGCGAGACGCTCGAGGACTACTGGGTCTACACCGACAAGATCTTCCAGTGGGCCGATGGCGGCACCTCCAACATGATCCTCGACGATGGCGGCGACGCCACCATGTACATCCTGATCGGCGCGCGCGCCGAAGCCGGCGAGGATGTGCTCTCCAATCCGGGCAGCGAGGAGGAAGAAATCCTGTTTGCCCAGATCAAGAAGCGTATGGCGGCATCGCCCGGTTTCTTCACCAAGCAGAAGGAAGCGATCCGCGGCGTCACTGAAGAGACCACGACCGGCGTCAACCGGCTCTATCAGTTGCAGAAGAAGGGCCTGCTGCCGTTCCCGGCGATCAACGTCAACGATAGCGTGACCAAGTCGAAATTCGACAACAAATATGGCTGCAAGGAATCGCTGGTCGACGGCATTCGCCGCGGCACCGACACGATGATGGCCGGCAAGGTTGCGGTCGTCTGCGGCTATGGCGACGTCGGCAAGGGCTCTTCGGCGTCGCTCAAGGGCGCCGGCGCCCGCGTCAAGGTCACCGAAGTCGATCCGATCTGCGCATTGCAGGCGGCGATGGACGGTTTCGAAGTCGTCACGCTCGAAGATGCCGCCCCGACCGCCGACATCATCATCACCACCACCGGCAACAAGGATGTCGTCACCCTCGACCACATGCGGGCGATGAAGGACATGGTGATCGTCGGCAATATCGGCCACTTCGACAACGAGATCCAGGTGGCGTCGCTGCGCAATCTGAAGTGGACCAACATTAAGCCGCAGGTCGACATGATCACCTTCCCGGACGGCAAGCGGATGATCCTCTTGTCGGAAGGCCGCCTGCTCAATCTCGGCAACGCCACCGGCCATCCGAGCTTCGTCATGTCGGCGTCCTTCACCAACCAGGTGCTGGCCCAGATCGAGCTGTACACCAAGCCCGGCCAGTATCAAAACCAGGTCTATGTTCTGCCGAAGCATCTCGATGAAAAGGTCGCGCGCCTGCATCTCGACAAGCTCGGCGCCCGGCTCACCGAGTTGTCCGGCGAACAGGCTGCCTATATCGGCGTGACCCCGCAGGGACCGTTCAAGCCGGAACACTACCGCTATTAACCACAGCGGAAATTACCACTAGATATTGAGGTCGGGCGATTGACTTTTCGCCCGGCTTTATTTTTGCGCTGATTGATTCTTCACGCCGATTCGCGCAAGCGCTATGGTGCTGATTCGCGGGGCCGGGGGACGAGGGCCGACGCCCGCATCAGGGCGGTCTTGCATTCAGGCGGCGAAGAGGACCAGGACATGCCGGGGGATTACCCGCCTTGCGCGGGACAGGCCGTTTCCGGCGGCCACAACGATTCGGTGACCACGGGTCCCGCTGCCAGAGGCGGGAGCCTCTTATGGCGCGCTGGCAGCCGCGTCGGAAAATTGCTTGCTTCTTCCGCGCTCGCCGGTCCGCTGCTTGGCCTTTCGGCACATGCTGGACCCGCTGCTGCGTCCAAAGCCGGGCTGTCGGTCAGCACCGTCGAGGTCATGCAACTCGCGATGTTTGTCGGCGTCATGGGCGCGGCACTTGTCTCAGCCATTTTCCTGATCCGCGAACGAGCGCGCACCTCGGCGCAGAATATCGAACTCAGAGCCCGCTTGGCCGACGTCAACGCTGCGCTGCAACGCTCCGAGGCGCTGCTCAACCTGCGCGGCCAGCGTGTGGTCGTTTGGGCCTCGGAAAACAAGAAGCCCGAGCTCGTCGGGACATTGCCGGTTGAAAGCGGCGCCCCGGAAGACCGTGCCGCCTTCCTCGCCTTCGGCCGTTGGCTGATGCCGCGCTCGGCGGCGGCGCTCGAAAATGCCGTGGCGGGACTGCGGGAAAAGGCGAAGCCTTTCGATCTCGTCCTTGAATCGCAGGCCGGTGCGCCGCTCGAAGTGCACGGGCGCAAGGGCGCAGCACACGTGGTCGTCCGTTTCGTCTCGCTTTCAGAAACGCAGCGAAGCGAGGCCAGGCTGAAAATCGAGAACCAGCGTCTCGCCGCCGACTATGACACGATGCTCGGCCTGCTCAACGCACTCAGCATGCCAGCATGGCTGCGCACGGCGAACGGGCGGCTGAAATGGGTCAACCGCGCCTATGCCAAGGCGGTCGAGGCGGAAAACGCCGAAGCGGCGGTTCGCGATGCGAAGGAATTCTTGGGTAGCCAGGCGCGCGATGCGATCGCTGCACAGCACAAGTCGCATCCCGTCTTCGAGCAGGCGCTTTCCACTGTGATCGAAGGCGACCGCCGCATGTTCGCCGTGACCGACTTCGCCGGCGCGGACGGTTCGGCGGGTCTTGCCTGCGACACCAGCGCCATCGAAACCATCCGTAACGAATATGAGCGGACCGTGCGGAGCCACGCCGACACGCTCGATCAGCTCAACACCGCCGTGGCGATTTTCGATACCGACGAAAAGCTGCGGTTTTTCAACCAGGCGTTCCAGAAACTATGGGGTCTCGACAGCGGCTTCCTGCACAGCGCTCCCGACAACGCTTTGTTGCTCGACCGGCTGCGCAGCGAAGGCAAGATCGCCGAGCAGCCCGAATGGCGGCGCTGGAAGGAAAGCCTGCTTGGCGCCTATCGCGCGGTCGAGTCGCAGGAACATTGGTGGCATCTGCCGGACGGCAAGACCATCCGCGTCGTCGCCAATCCGCAGCCTAAGGGCGGCGTGACCTGGGTGTTCGAGAACCTGACCGAGAAGATGGACCTCGAAAGCCGCTACCAGACCGCAGTGCGGGTTCAGGGCGAGACGCTCGACAATCTTGCCGAAGGCGTGGCCGTGTTCGGCCCGGATGGAAGGCTGAGATTGTCGAACCCGGCATTCGCAGCACTTTGGGGGCTGGACGCCGACGCCGCCAAGCCAAACGTTCACGTCTCCACGATCCGCGATCTGTGCGACCGGCGCGCCGCCGACAGCCCCTGGCGCGGGTTCGTTGCCGCCATCACCGGTTTCGACGATGAGCGCCGCGACCGCCACGGCCAGACCGAGCTGAACAACGGCACCGTGCTGCGCTACGCGATGATCCCGCTGCCCAACGGGCAGGTGATGATGACCTTCGTCGACGTCACCGACAGCGTCAATGTCGAGCGTGCGCTGAAGGACAAGAACGAGGCGCTGGAAAAATCCGACCAGCTCAAGAACGAGTTCGTGCAGCACGTCTCCTACGAATTGCGCTCGCCGCTGACCAACATCATCGGCTTCACCGAGCTTCTTTCGCTGCCGTCGACCGGGCCATTGAGCCAGAAGCAGCGCGAATATGTTGAGCATGTCAGCTCGTCTTCCTCGGTTCTGCTCACCATCGTCAACGACATCCTCGACCTGGCGACCGTGGATGCCGGGATCATGGAGCTCGATATCTCCGAAGTTCACGTCGATCGGACCATCGCTGCCGCTGCCGAGCTTGTCTCCGAACGGCTGGAGGAGCATGCAATCAGGCTCAAGGTCGATGCGGCCACTGCGCCGAAGACGTTCCACGGAGACGAAATCCGCATCCGCCAGATCCTCTACAATCTGCTGAGCAATGCCGCGAACTACGCTCCGGAGGCGAGCACCATCACGCTCGCCTGCCGCTCGCTCGCCGAAGGCGTGGAATTCTCCGTTCACGACGACGGTCCCGGTATGCCGCCGGACCTGCTCGATTCGGTGTTCCGGCGTTTCGAACCGCGCACCAATGGCGGCCGCCGGCGCGGCGCCGGGCTCGGCCTGTCGATCGTCAAGAGCTTTGTCGAGTTGCATGGTGGCAGCGTCCGCATCGAGACCGGCAAGGACATGGGCACAACCGTCATTTGTGCCTTTCCCGACACGCCGTCCGGCATCCGCGCGGCGGCCGAGTAGCGCGCTCGATGGCAGGCGTGGTGCTGGAGCGTTTTCTCGCCGACGAGGCTGCGACCGCAAGGCTGGGCGAGGATCTTGCCATGTCGCTGCGCCCCAGCGACGTGCTGGCGCTCAAAGGCGATCTCGGCGCCGGCAAGTCGAGTTTGGCGCGGGCGCTGATCAGGGCAATGACCGACGATGCCGGTCTCGACGTGCCGAGCCCGACCTTCACGCTCGTCCAGAGCTATGAGGCGCGTATTCCCGTCCATCATTTCGACCTCTATCGCCTGTCCTCGGCATCCGAACTGGACGAACTGGGTTTTGACGAGGCGCTGGCGCAAGGCGCTGCCCTGGTCGAATGGCCGGAACAGGCAGAGGCCTATTTGCCAAAGACTTCGGTGCTGATCGAACTCGTCCATCAGAACGACGGACGCCTGGCGAGATTGTCGGGACAAGGCGCTGCCTTCGAGCGTGCGGCGCGATCGCTGGCCATGCGCGATTTTCTGGAAAGAGCCGGCTGGGGTGAAGCGCAGAGACGGTATTTTATCGGCGACGCCTCGGCCCGTTCCTATGAGATCGTCTCGCTGGCCGGCCTGCCGCCCCGCGTGCTGATGAACTCGCCGCGGCTGGTGCTCGGGCCGCCGGTCCGCGACGGCAGGCCCTATGCTGTGATCGCCCACACCGCGCAATCGGTCTCGGCCTTCGTCGCCATTGACCGGGCGCTGCGGGCCGGTGGCGTCAGCGCCCCGGAGGTCCACGCCCAGGACCTGGACCAGGGCTTTCTTCTGCTCGAGCATCTCGGCTCGGAGGGATTTCTCGGCCAGCAGGGTCAGCCGGTGGCGGAGCGCTACGCGGCGGCGGCCGAACTGCTCGCCATGATGCATGGCAAGGCATGGCCCGATCGCATCGAGGTCGCGCCCGGCGTCTTTCACGACGTGCCGCCTTTCGACCGCGACGCCATGATGATCGAAGCCGAATTGCTGGTCGACTGGTATGTGCCGGCGATATCAGGCGGCCTGGCAAGCGATGCCTTGCGCGCCGGCTATAACAGGGAATGGAATGCGGTCCTCAACCGGCTGGAAGGGCGCGAATACACGCTTATGCTGCGCGACTTTCATTCGCCGAACATCATCTGGCGCGGCGAGCGTACCGGTCACGATCGGCTCGGCATCGTCGATGTCCAGGACGCGCTGATCGGCCCGTCCGCCTACGACCTCGCCTCGCTTGCCATGGATGCCCGCGTTACGATCCCGCCTGAGATCGAGAAGCGGACGCTCGATGCCTATATCGCCGCGCGCCATAAGGCCGGCGCTTTTAACGAAGACGAATTCGTCGAAACCTATGCGATCATGGCGGCGCAGCGCAATTCGAAGATTCTCGGCATTTTCGTCCGGCTCGAAAAGCGCGACGGCAAGCCTTATTATCTTAAGCACCTGCCGCGCATTCGCGACTATCTTCGGCGGGCGCTGGCGCATCCGGCACTGGCTGCCCTGCGGGATTTCTATACAGCCCACGGCCTACTGGAGGACCGGTCGCTATGACGGCACGCCCCAAGATCGCAATGGTGCTTGCCGCCGGGCTGGGAAAGCGCATGCGGCCAATCACCGACACAATCCCAAAACCGCTGGTCAAGATATCAGGCAAGACATTGCTCGACTGGAGCCTGGACAGCCTGGCCCACGCCGGCGTGGAAAAGGCCATGGTCAACGTCCATCATTTTCCCGAACAGATCGTCGCCCACGTCGCCGCGCGCCGCGCCCCGAAAGTCGTCATTTCCGATGAAAGCGAAAGACTGCTCGATTCCGCCGGCGGCATCGTCCATGCTTTGCCGGAACTGGGAGGGGCTCCCTTTTACATCGTCAACGCCGACACCTTCTGGATCGACAGCGGCGTGCCCAACCTTGCCCGCCTCGCCCTTGCGTGGGACGCGGCGAAAATGGATATTCTGTTGATGCTCGCGGATCCCCAATCAGCAACCGGACACAGCGGCGGCACCGATTTCCTGATGTCGCCGGACGGCGCCTTGCGGCGTTCGAAAGGCGACCCGACAGGCCTGATCTATGCCGGTACGGCGATCGTCCATCCCAGGCTTTTCAAGGATGCGCCGGCCGGGCCGCATTCGCTTAACGCCTATTTCGATGCGGCCATCTCTGCCGGTCGCCTGTTCGGCATGGTGATGCAGGGCCATTGGATCACAGTTGGCACGCCCGACGCCATTCCGCTTGCGGAAGCGGCCGTCGCCGCCGCTCTTGCTGAGTCACCCAGCGCTTTTACCGAGTTGACCAGCGCCACCACTGAGTTGACCAGCGCCATCACTGAGTTGAAATGAGCGGCTCCCGCCGCGTTTTCTCGATCCCGCCCGGAGCGCCGTTTCTGCCGACGCTGGCCAAGGCCCTGCTGTCAGGGCGGCTCGTTCCCGGTTTCCGCTTCGACGGCGACCCGCTGGCGCTGGCCGACGCCACCATCTACGTGCCGACGCGCCGCGCCGCGCGGGCGCTGCGCGGCGTTTTCGTCGACCGTCTGGGCAGCCGCTCGGCGATCCTGCCGGTGATCCGCCCGCTCGGCGAGTTCGACGAGGACGAGGCCGCGTTCGAGGCCGACGCATCGGCCGCCATTGACCTCGCGCCGCCGATCGCCGCAATCGAGCGGCTGCTGCTGCTGGCGCCGCTGGTTCGCGCCTGGAAACGCCGCCTGCCGGCGCATGTCGCGGCACTTTTCGACGAGGAGATCGTCGTGCCGGCCTCCGCCGCCGACGCCATCTGGCTGGCGCGCGATCTGGCCCGGCTGATGGACGAGATCGAGACGGAAGGTACGGACTGGACCAAGCTCGCCGATCTGGTGACCGGCAACCTCGCCGGCTGGTGGCAAGTGACGCTCGACTTCCTGAGCATCGTCACCGAAAACTGGCCGAATCTCCTCGAAGAACGCAACCGCTCCAACCCGGCCGCGCATCGCAATGCGCTGATAAGGCTGGAAGCAGCACGGCTGAAGCGCAATCCGCCGGCCGGACCGGTGATCGCCGCCGGCTCCACGGGTTCCATTCCCGCCACCGCCGAACTGCTTGCCGTGATCGCCGGCCTGCCCAGCGGCGCCGTCGTGCTGCCCGGCCTCGACCTGATGCTGGATGAGCCGTCTTTCGCGGCGATCGCCGCACCTGGCGCCCGGCCGGCCTTGCTTGGCCACCCGCAATACGGCCTGGCAAAACTGATCGGCAAGATCGGCGTGCTACGCGGCGATGTCGGGGAGATCGCCGTTGCCGAAAGGCCGCTCGCGCTGCGCGCCGCACTTGTCGGCGAGGCGCTGCGGCCGGCCGAGACCACCGAGCTGTGGGCCGAGACGCGCGCCCGCTTTACGGCCGGCGATATCACCGAGGCCTTCGCCGACGTGACGCTACTCGAAGCCGCCGGCGAGCGCGACGAAGCGGTGGCTATCGCCGTCGCGCTCAAACGCGCCGTCGAACAGCCCGGCCAGCGCGCCGCACTCGTCACCGGCGACCGCGCTTTGGCGCGGCGTGTCTCAGTCGAGCTTTTGCGGTTTGGTGTCGTCGCCGACGATTCGGGCGGCACCCCGCTCATCAACACGCCAGCCGCCGGCCTGCTCAGGCTGGCGCTTCAGGCCGCGTTCCGGCCCGGCGACCCGGTCGCTCTGCTGTCGCTGCTCAAGCACCCGCTGCTTGGCCTCGGCCTGAAACGCACAAGCGCCCGTCACGCGGCGGAGATCGTCGAACTGGTGGCGCTGCGCGGCGGCACCGGCCGCCCCGACGTCGCCTCGCTGCCGGCGCTATTCGAGGCCCGCCTCACCGGCCTGGGCAGCACCCGGCCGCCCTTCTGGTTTTCCCGCCTGACTGTGCGAAACATCGAGCGCGCCCGCGAATTGCTCGTTCGCCTTGCCGATGCTCTGGCGCCGCTGACCGCCTTTCGCAGTCAAGCCGAAGCCGGTCTTGCCGAATTGACCCGGGCCAGCGTCGTCGCGCTCGAAAGTCTTGGCCGCACCGCGGATGGCAGCCTAAGCGAGCTCTATGCCGGCGATGCCGGCGAAAAGCTCGCCGAGCTCTTGCGCGGGCTGATCGCCGCCTCGGCGTCGCTCTCCTTCGCGGCGGACGAATGGCCCGACGTGATGGAGGCGCTAATCGCGCCCGAAACCGTCAAGCCGGCTCAAGGGACCGACAGGAACATCGCCATCTGGGGTGCGCTGGAAGGCCGGTTGCAGAGCGTCGACACGCTGGTCGTCGGCGGGCTTAACGAAGGCGTATGGCCGCGCAAGCCGGAGGGCGACCGCTTCATGTCGCGACTGATGAAGACCGGCATCGATCTCGAACCGCCCGAACGGCGCATCGGCCTGGCTGCCCATGACTTCCAGATGGCGATGGGAGCGAAGAAAGTGGTGTTGGCGCGCTCCGCCCGCTCCGGCGACGCGCCGGCGGTGCCATCGCGCTGGCTGCAGCGCCTCCTGACGTTCATAGGTAAGGACCACGCGGCGGTGCTTCGTCGGCGTGGTGATGAATTTCTGTCCTGGGCCCGTGCGCTCGATGCCGGCGAAAGGAGAGATTTCGCGCCGCGACCGCAGCCGAAGCCGCCGCAGGCTGTGCGGCCGCAACATTTCTCGGTCACCGAGATCGAGACGCTGCGCCGCGACCCTTATGCGGTCTATGCCAGGCGGATCCTCGGCCTGATGCCGCTCGATCCTGTCATCCGCGATCCGGGCGCTGCCGAACGCGGCACGCTGTTTCACGCCATCCTGCATCTTTTTTCGCGCACCGTGGCCGATCCGCTTGTGCCGGAGGCGGCGGACGGTCTCATCGCTGCCGGCCGCGCATGCTTTGCCGAGGCGGCCCTTCCTCCCGATGTCGAGGCGGTGTGGTGGCCGCGCTTCGAAAAGCTCGCCGCCGGCATCATCGAATGGGAACGCGGCCGCGCCTTCGCCGTGACAATGCGACATGCCGAAGAGCGCGCCGAGAAAACCGGCGTCGGCCAGTCGGGCGTGACGCTGTCCGGCTACGCCGATCGTGTCGATCTCCTGGCCGGCGGCATGGCCGACATCCTGGACTACAAGACCGGCTCCTCGCCATCCAAGGCGCAGGCCCATACGCTGCTTTCGCCGCAATTGGCGCTCGAAGGCGCGCTGCTCAGACGCGGAGCCTTCAAGGGACTCGGTGCGCGCGAGCCGTCGCAGCTAGCCTTCATCAGGCTGAAACCGAACGGCGAGGTGTTCGAGGAATCCATCCTCGAATACAACCGCAAGCCGCGAACCGCCGCCGATCTCGCCGAGGAGGCCTGGGCACGGCTCGAAAAACTGCTGATCCACTATGCCGACCCGACGACAGGCTATCTGTCGCGCGCGCTGCCGTTCCGCGAGGGCGAGACCGATGGCGACTACGATCATCTCGCCCGCGTGCTCGAATGGTCCGCCGGCGGCGACGCCGACGACGAGGGAGGGGAGGCATGAAGAAGGCCTATCCAATCCCGACCGATACCGCCGCCAGCCAGGCCAGCGCCTCCGACCCGCAAAATTCCGCCTGGGTTTCGGCCAATGCCGGATCCGGCAAGACCCATGTGCTGGCCCAGCGGGTCATCCGGCTCTTGCTGCGCGGCACCGATCCGTCGAAGATCCTGTGCCTGACCTACACCCGCGCCGCAGCCGCCAATATGTCGAACCGGGTGTTTTCGACGCTGTCGGAATGGACGGCACTTGGCGACGTCGAACTGGCGGCAAGGGTTGAAGCGCTGGACGGTCGCCAGGCCGATCGCGAAACCATGCGCCGCGCGCGCCGGCTGTTCGCCGAGGCGCTCGAGACGCCGGGCGGGCTGAAGATCCAGACCATCCACGCCTTCTGCGAATCGGTGCTGCACCAGTTTCCGCTGGAGGCCAACATACCGGCCCATTTCGAAATGCTTGATCCGCAGATGGAGGCGTCGCTCTTCGCCGCCGCCCGCCGCGACATGATCTCGGGCACTGCCGCCGGCGATGCGGGGCTGGCCGAGGCTTTGGCCACCATTCTGGAACGCGGCGGCGAACATGGGCTCGACGCCTTGCTGGCCGAGATTGTGCGCAAGCGCGACGGCTTGCGCGCCTTCATCAGCGCTGCCGGCGGTGATAGCTTCCGGGCGCTGTTCGACGAGTTTAGGTTTCGCGCCGGCCAGACCGCCGAAGGCCTGGCGGCGTCCGTCTGGCCGCTGCCGGGCTTCCTGCCGGACTATTTCGTCACCTTTGCCCGCGCTGCCGAAGCCGCCGATGCCCGCATCGTGCTGAACAATTTGCTGCCCTACGCCCATCTAGCCTTCGCCGAGGATAATCCGGTTCGCCGGCTGCAATTGCTGGCAAAAGCCTTCCTGCGGGCGGATGGCGAGCCTTATGAGCCGGCAAAGACGTTCAAGAAGGCGTTGCTCGACCGATTGCCGAATCTTGCCGAGCGCTATCTCTCGGCGGCCGATGCCATCCTCGAAATCTCCGACCGGCTGGCCTTGTTCAGGATGGTCGAGGGCACATGTGCCGCGCTGACCATCGCCGACTGGCTGATCACCCGCTACGAGCATTTGAAGCGCGCGCGCGGCTTCCTCGACTTCAACGACCTCATCACCCGAACGGTCAATCTCCTGGCGCGGCCCGATGCCGGTCCATGGGTTCAATACAAGCTCGACCAAGGCATCGACCATATCCTGCTCGACGAGGCGCAGGACACCAGTCCCGACCAATGGGAGGTGGTGAAGCGGCTGGCCGAGGAATTCTTTGCAGGGCTCGGCGCGCGCGACACGGTTCACCGCACGGTCTTTGCCGTCGGCGACGAAAAACAGTCGATCTATTCCTTTCAAGGTGCGGCGCCCGACTCCTTCGCCGACTCAAGGCTGCTGTTTGCCGGAAAGGTGCGCGACGCCAACGCGGCCTTCGCCGATCTCAAGCTGACCTGGTCGTTCCGCTCGACCGACGACGTGCTTGCGGCGGTGGACCGTGTCTTTGCCGACCCGGTCGTGCGGCGCGGCATCAGCCACGATCCCGACCCGCTGAACCACAAGGCGATCCGCACCGATGCGCCGGGCTATGTCGAGGTCTGGCCGTCGATCGGTGCCGACGTCGTTGACGAGCCCGACGACTGGACGCAAGCCGTCGACCACGCCCATGCGCCGGCGGTGCGTGTTGCCGAAAACGTCGCGGCGACCATTGCCGGCTGGATCGGCGCCGGCGAAATCATCGAAGGCCGCGGCAAGAAGCTTCGGCCAGGCGACGTGCTGGTGCTGGTGCGCAAGCGCGATCGCTTCGTCCATGCGCTGACGCGCGCACTGAAGCGCCGCGACATCCCTGTCGCCGGCGCCGACCGGCTCAGCCTGCCCGGCCATATTGCGGTAAAGGACCTGATCGCACTCGGCCACTTTCTCGTCCAGCCTGAGGACGATCTGTCGCTTGCAGCCGTGCTGCGCAGCCCGATTTTCGATGTTTCGGAAGAGACGCTTTTCGCGCTTGCCGGCGAGCGGCCGTCCGGCCTCTCGTTGATCGCCTCGCTCAGGCAGCATGCCGGTGAAAGCGCTGCCTTGGCCGCAATCGCTGCCCAACTCGAGACTTGGTCCGATGAAGCCGCATTCAAGCCGGTGTTCGAATTCTATGCCGGGGCTCTCGCCCGCGACGGCCTGCGCAAGAAGATGATCGCGCGGCTCGGGCCGGAGGCCGGCGACATTCTCGACGAGTTCCTGAGCTTCTGCCTAGCCGAGGAACGGACCGGCCTGCCGGGACTGGAATCCTTCCTGTCGACGCTGGAAAATGCCGGCCCCGAGATCAAGCGTGAAATGGACCAGACCCGCGACGAGGTTCGCGTCATGACCGTGCATGCCGCCAAGGGCCTGGAGGCGCCTGTCGTGTTCCTGGTCGATGGCGGTTCCGCCCCGTTCAGCGACCAGCATCTGCCGCGACTGATGCCGTTCGAAGGCTCGGGCGACCATTGGGACGGCAAGGGCTATCTCTGGCGCTCGGCCAGCGATGTCGCCAATGGATTTTCGCGGGCCGCTTCGGTCCGCGCTCGCGAGCTGGCAGACGACGAATACCGCCGGCTGCTCTATGTCGGCATGACCCGGGCCGAGGACCGGCTGATCGTCTGCGGCTATCACGGCAAGCGGGCACCAAACGCCGGCACCTGGCATTCGATCGTCAGCCGCGCGCTGGTCGGCGCCCCCGAAAGTGCTGAGCGGCAGCACCCCGCCACCGGCGAGACCGTGCATCGGTTTCACGTGACAAAATTGCCGCCGGTCGGACATGCGGCTGCCGAAGAGGCGCGGCAGACGACACAGTTCGAGCCGTTGCCGAAGAGCCTGTTCCAGCCTTTGCCTCCCTTCGAGGATCTGCCGCGGCCGCTGTCGCCGTCCGGCGCCTCGGCGCTGATCGACGAGGCCAAGCAAGCGGTGATCGACACCGGCTCGCCGGTGCTGGACACCGAGGCGGAGCCTGGCTTTGCCGTGATGCGCGGATTCGCGCTGCACAAGTTGCTGCAGATGCTGCCGGGCATTGCGGAGGCCGAACGCCGCGATGCCGCGGAACGCTATCTCAAGCGCGCCGGCGCGCAGTGGCCAGAAACCGAGCGCGACAAGGCCTTGGCCTCGGTGGCGACGATTCTCGCCGACAGCCGTTTCGATCAGCTGTTTGCGCCCAATTCACGCGCTGAAGTCGCGGTCATGGGCAGCCTCGAGGTCAAGGGCAAGCTGCGCTCGATCTCCGGCAAGATCGACCGGCTGGCGGTCACGCCAGGCAGGGTGTCGATCGTCGACTACAAGACCAATAGGCCGGCGCCTGCAGCCTTGGCGGACGTTCCATCGGCCTATGTCCTGCAACTCGCGCTCTATCGCGCGCTGCTCCAGCCGCTTTATCCCGAGCATGAGGTCTCGGCGGCGCTGCTGTTCACTGAAGCGCCGCGATTGATCGAGCTGCCGCCGGCGGTCATGGACGACGCTCTTGCCCGACTCACGGGAGCGTGACACAACAGCTGCTTGAAGAAGGGCGCGATCACCACCACATTTGGTGCGACAATAACTCACGAAAGGATTTTCGCATGGCCACCGTCAAGGTCGACAAGAGCAATTTCCAGACCGATGTGCTTGACGCCAAGGAGCCGGTCGTCGTCGATTTCTGGGCGGAGTGGTGCGGCCCCTGCAAGATGATCGCGCCGGCGCTGGAAGACATTGCCATTGAACTCGGCAGCAAGGTCAAGATCGCCAAGCTCAACATTGACGAGAATCCCGAGCTTGCGGCGCAGTTCGGCGTGCGCTCGATCCCGACGCTGATGATTTTCAAGGGCGGCGAAATGGCCGACATGAAGGTCGGCGCCGCACCGAAGACGGCGCTGTCGCACTGGATCAACGGCAATCTCGCCTGATCCGACCCTCCCGGAAATCGAATCCGATTTTCTGGGTCATGCGCTGGTCCGCCCTGGCACTCGCCACTTGCGGCCCCATGTTCTTGTCTGGCTTAAAGCAGGAGAACGACATGACCGGATCCGCCAAGGCCACCGTCTTCATCGACAATGAGCGCGTTATCGTCACCGAATACCGCTTCGCGCCGGGCGACAACACCGGCTGGCATCGTCATGGCCATGATTACGTGATCGTGCCGCTGATGGACGGCAAGCTCAAGCTCCTGACCAAGGACGGCGAATCCTTCGCCGAAATGAAGAAGGGGGCGCCCTATTTCCGCAAGGAGGGCGTGGAGCATGACGTCATCAATGCCAATGAGGGCGAGTATGCCTTCATCGAGATCGAGCTGAAGTAACGCGGGAGCAGGCCCTCGCAACATCTTGCCGACAGCGCATGGCGGGATCAGATGCAGGCAAGCGGAGAATCAAGAACGCAGGCTTTGACGCGCCGATTGATCGCGAAGGGCTATCCAGCCATGCTTGTTCGCAGCTTTGCGGCCGGCGCTGTCGAGACGGATCTCAACCTCGTTCTATGGAAATGGCGATGATCCTCCGTGGCGGCTCGCGCCGATCAACGACGAAGGCAGACTGTCGAGAGAAGCGCAATGACTTGGCAATCGCTCCCGCGTTCGAGAGCGTTCAGCTTTCGATAGAACCACCGAACCGCTCTAAGTATTTGTTTTACGCAATTCCGGACGGAAACCGCGACACACTTTTCCTGGAATTGTTCTGGCCTCTTGGTACCGGAGGTCCGGCAGGATAGATCAGGTCGGCGGTGTGCCGTTTTCGGCCAGCACCGCGCCGGCCAGATAGAGCGAGCCGCTGATCAGGATGCGCGGCGGCGGTCCGTCCCATGTGTCGCGCAGCAGCATCAGGGCATTGGCGACGGAGCTCACCGGTTCGGCCGACAGGCCGGCCTCGACGGCGCGGATCGCCAGTTCGTCATTCGGCACGCTGGCCTCGCTGAGGCTCACCGGCACCGTGTAGACATGCCGCACCAGCCCCTTGAAGGCGCTGAAATAGCCGCTCTGGTCTTTGGTGTTGATCATGCCGGAAATCAGGAACAGCGGCCGCGGGTTCTTTTCCTCCTGCTCGGCAAGTGCTTCGGCGACGACCACGCCGGCGCCCGGATTGTGGCCGCCGTCGAGCCAGATGTCGGCGCCCTTCGGCGCCAGTTCCGTCAACCTGCCTTGCGGCAATTTCTGCATCCGCCCCGGCCAGGTGACATTGGCCATCGCCTTGTCGGCAACGCGATGGCTGATCTCGAAGCCCGCCGCCTTGACCGCCGCAATCGCCGCCGCCGCGTTGGCGAACTGGTGGCGCCCTGGCAGCCGCGGCGGCGACAGGTCCATCAGCCCGTCTTCGTCCTGATAGACCATCCGGCCGTTTTCCTCGAAGGCGAGGAAATCCTGGCCATAGACGAAGGCGGGACAGTCGAGCCGCTCGGCGGTTTCGATAAGCACCTGCAGCGCCGTTTCGCTTTCCTGCGCGCCGATGACCACCGGGCAACCGCCCTTGATGATGCCGGCTTTTTCGGCGGCGATCAGTTCGACACGGTCGCCGAGAAAGGATTCGTGGTCGAGCGAGACCGGCATGATCACCGACACCGCCGGCTCGCTGATGACATTGGTGGCATCGAAGCGGCCGCCAAGGCCGACCTCGATGATGACGGCATCTGCCGGATATTCGGAAAACAGCAGGAAGGTGACGGCGGTGAGGATTTCGAAGACGGTGATCTTCTGGCCTTCATTGGCTTTGGCGACGCGGGCGATGGCGTCGGCGAAGACCTTATCCTCGACCAGCCTGCCGCCGCCGTCGGCGGCCAGCCGGTAGCGCTCATGCCAGTTCACCAGATGCGGCGATGTGTGGACATGGACGCGGTGGCCGGATGCTTCCAGCAGCGCCCGCGAAAACGCGGCGCAGGAGCCCTTGCCGTTGGTGCCGGCGATGTGGATGACCGGCGGCAGATGATCCTGCGGATTGCCCAGCCGCCCCAGCAGCCGCGAAATGCGGTCGAGCGAAAGATCGAAGCCCTTCGGATGAAGCGACATCAGGCTTTCGATTTCGCGGTCGGCGGCAAGCGTGGTCATGGGAGAATCCTAGCGCATGACCCCGAAAATCGAAATCGATTTTCGGAAAGGATCATGCGCGAATCAAGATGCTACAGCGCCACAGATGGCGCGCAATCGCGGTTCGCGACGACGGATGTCGCGTCAGGCTTGCGGGCGTGCTTCCGCCGGGAGCGCCACCGGCGGCAGAATTTCCGGTTCCAGCGGCTTTTCTTCTTCCGGCAGCTTGAGCAGCATTTTCAGGAGCCGCGCGATCGTCTGGCGCATCTCCAGCCGCGACACCACCATGTCGACCATGCCGTGCTCCATCAGATACTCGGCGCGCTGGAAGCCGTCGGGCAGTTTTTCCCTGATGGTCTGCTCGATGACGCGCGGCCCGGCAAAACCGATCAGCGCGCCGGGCTCGGCGATGTGCACGTCGCCCAGCATGGCGTAAGAGGCGGTGACGCCGCCGGTGGTCGGGTTGGTCAGGACGACAATATAGGGAAGACCGGCTTCCTTCAGCCGATCGACGCCGATCGTGGTTCTCGGCAATTGCATCAGCGACAGGATGCCTTCCTGCATGCGGGCGCCGCCGGAGGCCGCAAACAGGATCAGCGGCCGCTTGCGTTGCACAGCGACCTCAAAGCCACGAACGATGGCATCGCCGGCTGCCATGCCGAGCGAGCCGCCCATGAAGGCGAAGTCCTGCACGGTCACCACCACCGGCAGGCCCTCGACGGTCCCCAGCGCATTGATGATGGCGTCCTCCAGCCCGGTCTTGGTCTTGGCCTCTTTCAGCCGGTCGGTGTAGCGCTTCTCGTCGCGGAATTTCAGTGGATCCTGCACCACCTTGGGGTTTTCGAGCATCTCGTACTTGCCGTCGTCGAAGAAGAATCTCAGCCGCTCCTTGGCCGAGATCTTCATGTGATGGCCGGAGGACGGGATGACGAACTGGTTCTGCTCCAGGTCCTTGTGGAAGACCATCTCGCCGGTCTCCGGATCCTTGATCCAGAGGTTCTCAGGCATGTCGGTGCGTCGGCCGAGCATCGAATTGATCTTCGGGCGAACGTAGTTGGTGATCCAGTTCATCGCTTCGGCTCCTGTCCTGACGAAGAGTTAGACCATGGTCTCAAAAAGGGGCAACCGGTTTTCGGTGGAGATCATGGTCAACCAGAAGATCAAGACTATTCGGCGGCAGCAAGGCGAGCGGTACGCACGCCTTGCGAAAGCCCGCTGACCAGCGTGGCGACCGCCTCGGCCGGATCGGCGGTCTTTTCGCCCTTCGGCCCCAGAACATTGGCGACCGCATTGACGATCGCGGTGCCGACGACGACGCCGTCGGCCGACGCCCCGATGATGCGTGCCTGCTCGGCGGTCTTTACGCCGAAGCCGACGCAGACCGGCAGGTCGGTATGCCCCTTGATGCGCGTGACCGCCGCCGCCACCTTGCCGGTGTCGGCAAGTGCCGAGCCGGTGATGCCGGTCATCGACACGTAATAAACGAAGCCGGAGGTGTTCTGCAGCACCTTGGGCAGGCGCTTGTCGTCGGTGGTCGGCGTCGCCAGCCGGATGAAATTGATGCCGGCCTTGAGCGCCGGAATGCACAATTCCTCGTCCATCTCCGGCGGCAGGTCGACGACGATCAGCCCGTCTATGCCGCTGGCCAGCGCATCCCTGAGAAAGCGGTCGACGCCGTGGATGTAGATCGGATTGTAGTAGCCCATCAATACGATCGGCGTTTCATTGTCGGCGGCACGGAATTCCGACGCCATCTTCAACGTCTTGACCAGGGTCTGGCCGCCTTTCAGCGCGCGCAGGCCGGCGGCCTGGATCGCCGGGCCGTCAGCCATCGGATCGGAAAACGGCATGCCCATTTCGATGATGTCGGCGCCTGCCTTGGGCAGTGCCTTCATGATCGACAAGGCGGTGTCGTAGTCCGGGTCGCCGCTCATGAAATAGGTGACGAGCGCCGGGCGGCCCTCGGCCTTCAGCTTGGCCATGCGGCGGTCGATGCGGGTGGTCATGATCAGATCTCCATGCCCAGCATATTGGCCACCGTATGCACGTCCTTGTCGCCGCGGCCGGACAAATTGACGATGACGATCTGGTCCTTGTCCATGGCGGGTACGATCTTCACGGCATGCGCGATGGCATGGGCGGATTCGAGCGCCGGGATGATGCCTTCGACACGTGTCGTCAGCTGGAACGCCTCCAGCGCCTCGTCATCGAGGATCGGCACATAGTCGACGCGGCCACTGTCGCGCAGCCAGGAATGCTCCGGTCCGACGCCCGGATAATCGAGGCCGGCCGAGATCGAATGCCCGTCCATGATCTGCCCGTCGGCGTTCTGCAGGAGGTAGGTGCGGTTGCCGTGCAGCACGCCGGGCGCGCCGGCGCTCATCGAGGCGCAATGCTCGATGCCCTCGAGGCCGCGGCCGCCGGCCTCGATGCCGATGATGCGAACCTCTTTGTCGTCGAGGAAGGGATGGAACAAGCCGATGGCGTTCGAGCCGCCGCCGACGGCGGCTATGATCGTGTCCGGCAGCCGGCCTTCCTGCTCCAGGATCTGGGCGCGCGCCTCGGTGCCGATCACCGACTGGAAGTCGCGCACCAGCTCCGGATAGGGGTGCGGGCCGGCGGCGGTGCCGATCAGGTAATAGGTGTCCTCGACATTGGTCACCCAATCCCGGAGAGCTTCGTTCATGGCGTCCTTGAGCGTGCCGTGGCCGGCGGTCACCGGCCGCACCTCGGCGCCGAGCAGCTTCATGCGGAAGACGTTCGGGCTTTGCCGGGCGACGTCGGTAGCGCCCATGTAGACGACACACGGAAAGCCGAAACGCGCCGCAACGGTGGCCGACGCCACGCCATGCTGGCCGGCGCCGGTCTCGGCGATGATACGCTTCTTGCCCATGCGCTTGGCCAGCAGAATCTGGCCGAGGCAGTTGTTGATCTTGTGCGAGCCGGTGTGGTTCAAATCCTCGCGCTTGAAGTAGACCTTCGCGCCGCCACCCAGGCCCTTCGCCGAGGAAACCTCGCGAAGATGTCTGGTCAGGCCTTCGGCGAAATAAAGCTTCGAGGGCCGCCCGGCATAGTGGGTCGAAAGGTCCGTCAGCTCGGCCTTGAAATCCGGGTCGTCCTTAACCTCGTTCCAGTGCCGCTCCAGGTCGAGGATCAGCGGCATCAACGTTTCGGCAACGAAACGACCGCCGAAGATGCCGAACATGCCCTGCTCGTCGGGTCCGGTGCGGAAGGAATTGGGTGTCGCCGGCCTGTTCATCGCCGATCTCCTAGCTTGTGGTTTGAAGCACGGTCAGGCGGCGCGGTTGTCGCGTGCTGCCCTGACGGCCCGGAAAAACTGTTCGATCAGCGCCGGATCCTTGACGCCCGGTGCGCTTTCCACGCCCGAGGAAATGTCTAGTCCGGGCGGGTTGGCAAGCCGAAGGGCATCGCCGATATTGGCGGCGTTGAGTCCACCGGAAAGCATGTAATCGACGCCTGCGTCAAGGCCGGCCAGAAGGCGCCAGTCGAAGGCAATGCCGTTGCCGCCCGGCAGTTCCGAACCCTTCGGCGGCTTGGCGTCGAACAGGAAACGGTCGGCAATGCCGACGAGGGGTCTTATCCGCTCCAGGTCGGCAGTTTCGCTGACCGGCAGCGCCTTCATCACCGGCAGGCCATAGCGGGCCTTGATCTTGGCCACCCGCTCCGGCGTCTCCGATCCATGCAGCTGCAGCATGTCCGGGCGCATTTTTTCGACGATTTCATCCAAAAACGCATCGCCGGCGTCGACCGTTACGGCAACCGCCTTGGCCTTGCCGATTGCCGCTTCGCGCAAGCGGCCGGCTTCCGCCGGCTCGACAAAGCGCGGGCTTTTGGCAAAGAAAATAAAGCCGACATGGCTGGCGCCGCCGGCCAATGCCGCGGCCAACGCCTTGTCGGTCTTCAATCCGCATATCTTGATGTCAAGCGCCATGACGCGGGGATTGGCACGAAACGGCGAAAGAGTCGAGAAAAAGCATCCTGTTTGCCGCCAGCGCGGAACGCGCTACCTATCTAGATAAGAATGCGGAACGCGCTACCTTACTTCAGACAGCACAGGCGGGAGCAAACAAGCATGGCAGACCAAACCGTCGCCCAACTCAGGCAAAAGCTCGCGCAAGCCCGCGAGGTCATCGCGCATCTGATGGACAAGGCCGCTTTCAACGGCGCCGAGGCACACCGCGCGCTCGACTATTTCAGCAACGATGCCTTCGAGAAGAATTTCTTGCCATGGCCGCGCCATACCGACGAGGGCTTGCGTCCTGAAGAGCTCAACGCTGCCAACGACGACTGATCAGGCGATTTACTCGAACATGATCGCTTGCAGCGCGCCGCCATTGCGCTTGAGCCAATCCTTGCAGCGCTCGGTGTCGGGGCAGAGCTGCTCGCACAATTTCCAGAATTTTGGGCCGTGGTTCATCTCCTTGAGATGCGCCACCTCATGCGCGACGAGGTAGTTTATGACCGGTCGCGGCGCCATCATGATGCGCCAGGAGAACGACAGGTTGCCGTCCGACGTGCACGATCCCCAGCGGCTCGACGTGTCCTTGAAGCGGACTGCCTTGGCGCGCTTGCCGACCGCCCCGGTATGCTTGACCACCAGCGCCTCGATTTCGCGCTTGGCTTCGCGCTTGAGAAAATCGGCGATGCGGCGCGGCAGGTGCACACGATCGCCATGCACGATCATCAGCGGACCGCGTTCGTCGCGCGACAGCGTGACGGTCCCGCGTTTCGAAGGCTCATGAACGATGCGATGCGGCACGCCGCGCACCGGTATCTTGATGCCCGGCCGCACCTGCGGCCGGTTGGGCACCTTGGCCAGCCGCTGCTCCAGCCAGTCCTGATGGCGATCGAGAAATTTTTCCACCTCGCCCCGCCGCAGGCCCGGCGGCACGGTGATGCGCAGACCACGGCCGCCGGAATCGATGCGCAGCGTCAGGCGCCGTGCCCGGTCGCTCTCGACGATCTTGAGCGGCAGCGTGCGGCCGGCAACACAATGCTCCCGCTCCACGACGGGGGCGGCCCTGGGTTTGGTCAGGTTGCGGAAGAAGCCGAATGACATGGCGGGACGATACGTGATTCGAGGAAAACGAATAGAACATAAAAGAAACGGCGCCGCTGACGCGACGCCGTTTTTGATTATTTATCGGGGCAAGTGCGTTACTCGTCCAGTAGCCCTGGCGTGGATTTGCCACCGTTGCCAGTCCCCGTCGCGCCGGTCGATCCACCAGTTGTAGGAGATGTCGGCTTGTTGCGGTTCGCCATGAAGCGATCGAACTCTTCCTGGTCCTTGGCGCGACGCAATTCCCTGGCATATTCGTCGAACTCGCTCAGCATCTCGTCGAGCTTGCGGCGCTCTTCTTTGAGCCGCTCGAGTTCTTTTTCGCGCCAGTCGTCGAAAGCGACGTTGCCGGTGCGGGCGGAGCCGTGGCCCCAGCGCGCCGCTCTGTCGGAACCGCGGCGGCAGCCGGCGAAGATGCCGTCGGTCGCGCGGTTGACGTCGCGCTTGAAGCCGTCAAGCCGGTCGCCCCAGATGATGTAGGCGAGCATGGCGAGGCCGAGCGGCCAGAACACCATGAAGCCGATCACCATCAGTGCGATGGTCGCCGGCGTCCAGGCCGGACGGATCAATGCAGATGTGTTCATTTTCTCCCAATCCTTCAGTTGGAGACAGCCAATCCCGGCTGCGTGGAATCGAAATGGGATGGGAAAAACGGCGATTCAAGACAGTGCCGGCCAAAACCGGACAAGCGGCTGAAATGATTATCGCTTTTTGAGGGTTTCGAGGAAAAGCACGACCAAACCGGCGATCAGCCCCCAGAATGCCGCGCCGACGCCGAAAAGCGTCAGCCCCGAGGCAGTGACGGCAAAGGTGACGGTGGCGGCCATGCGTTCGCTCTCCTCCTTCAAGGCAATGGACAGTGCGTTGGTGAGCGGCGCCATCAGCGCCAGCCCGGCCACCAGCACGATCAGGCTCTGCGGCAGCACGGCGAAGATCGCCACCAGCGAGGCGCCGAAAATGGCGAAGACGAGATAGGCAAGCGCGTAGAAGGGGCCGGTCTTCCAGCGCTCGCCCGGATCGGGATGCACATCGGGGCCGGTGCAGATCGCCGCCGAGATCGCCGCCAGATTGGTGGTCGAGGCCCCGAACGGCGCCGACAGCAGCGAAAGCAGGCCGGTGACGCCGATCAGCGGGCCAGGTTCCGGGTGATAGCCTGCGGCCCTCAGCACGGCGAGGCCGGACAGGTTCTGCGAGGCCATGGTGACGAGATAAAGCGGCAGCGCCAGGCCAATGATCGCGGTGAGGGTGAACTGCGGCGCAATCAGCGTCAACGTCGAAAGTTCCGGGGTCGGCAGGCCACCGACCCGGCCGGTGAGGAAGGCGGCAGCGCCGCCGCCGACCAGCACCGCCAGCACCGAGAGCGCCGGATTGAACAGGCGGATGACAAAGAAGGCGGCGATCAGCGGCAGGATCAGCCACGGGTCGACGGGAATAGCCTTCACCGCATTGATGGCGAAGGTGACGACGATGCCGGCCAGCATCCCCGACGCGACCGAGGCCGGTATCCTGGCGATCAGCTTGGTCAGAGGCCTGAACAGGCCGGTGGCAATCAGCAAAATCCCGGTGACGATGAAGGCGCCGACGGCTTCGCCGATCGAAAAGCCGCTCGATGCCGCGATCAGCGCCACCCCCGGCGTCGACCAAGCGGCGATGACCGGCATCCTGGTGCGCCATGACAGCCACAGGCTCTCGATCGCCATGGCGAGGCAGATCGCCGTCACCCAGCTCGCGGTTTCGACCTGCGTCGCGCCGACCGCCTTGGCGGCGGCGATGACGATGGCCAGCGTGCCGCCGAAGCCGACAATCGCCGCGACGAAGGCGGATACCGGAATGGAAATGCGCATGTCCCTAGCCTGCCTGCCGCACCATGGCGTCGACCGCCCGCACCAGCATGTCGAGATCCTGAGGCCGCGACAGGCGGTGGTCGCCGTCGGGGATCAGCGACAGCGTGACGTCGTCGGCCGGTAGCAGGCCGACCAGTTTCAGCGCATGGCTCGGCGGCACGTCGGCATCGGCCAACCCTTGCAAAATGTGGACGGGGCAATGGGTGTCGATCGGCCCGTTCATTGTCAGGTTGTTGCGGCCGTCCTCGATCAGCGCTCGGGTGTAAATGTAAGGCTCGGCCGAATAGTCCGACGGCTCCGCGAAAAAGCCCTTCTTGGCAAGATCGCGCTTCTGCGCTTTCGTCAGCGCCGGCTCAACCAGCTCTGCGGTGAAATCCGGCGCCGGCGCCAGCAGCACCAGGCCGGCGATGCGGTTCTCGCCTTCCTTGTGCAATTCTTGGCGCAATTCCTGGATCATGCGCAGCGCGATCCATGCGCCCATCGACGAGCCGACCAGGATTTGCCTGCCTTGCGTGAAATGGCGGAAGACAGCGAGGCTTTGCGAAAGCCATTTCGAGACGGTGCCGTCGGCAAAGGCGCCGCCCGATTCGCCATGACCGGAATAGTCGTGGCGCAGGAATGCCCGGCCTTGCCCGCTCGCCCATTCCGCCAGCTTCTCGGCTTTGGTGCCCAGCATGTCCGACTTGTAGCCGCCGAGCCAGACAATGCCTGGCGCGGCACCCCCAGCGCGCCTGACAGCGATGCTGATTCCGTCGACATCGAGAAAAACCGGTGCGGTCACGGCGAACTCCTCACGAAAGTCTTTTGACACAGCTGGCGGTTCAACGAAAAGTGCTCGGCAAGTTTCTTCGTTTGGTACAGGCAGAAGTCAGGGAACAGGTGATTTCATGTGAACGCTGTGCTATTGACTCCGGCCGCGCGCTCACCACATTGGCGCGTTCGCAATCTGAATTGAAAATCCTGAACGAAACGGCTCAAGGAGACCACGACCATTCGCAGACCTTTCAAAGCAACGGCGCCCACCAAGGAGGGCCCGCGCTCCAACCGTGACATCCGGGTTCCCCGGGTCCAACTTATCGACGCCGAAGGCCACAACCATGGCGATGTCTCCATCAATGACGCATTGCTGCTCGCCGAAGAGGCTGGGCTCGATCTGGTCGAGATATCGCCCAACGCAGTGCCGCCCGTCGTAAAAATTCTCGATCTCGGCAAATTGAAATACGCCAACCAGAAGAAGGCGGCCGAGGCGCGCAAGAACCAGAAGGTCATCGAGATCAAGGAGATCAAGATGCGCCCGAACATCGACAGTCATGACTACGAGACCAAGATGAAAGCGGTCCGGCGGTTTTTCGAGGAAGGTGACAAGGTCAAGCTGACATTGCGCTTTCGCGGCCGCGAGATGGCGCATATGGAACTCGGCATGCAGCTTCTGAATAAAGTTCGTGAGGAAGTGGCGCCCATCGCCAAGGTCGAAGCCGAACCGAAACTCGAAGGCCGCCAGATGATGATGGTGCTGGCGCCCCGCTAGGCGATCCCGTCGAAAGCAAAGGCCGCTTCGGCGGCCTTTTGTTTTGTGTTGTCTTCGCCATGATTTCTCCGCAACTTGCATCGACAAGGATTCGGGTTGCCGGTCCTCGCGGCGAAAGGATTGTCCCATGGCCGCTGCGGCACGTTCTCCGATTGAACAGTCGTTTGACGAAATGGGCCGCTATCAGCGGCGCCGGCGCGTCCTGCTGGCGCTGCTGATCGGTGCTTTTTGCGCTTTGCTGATCTTCGGCGGCTCCACGCACGATGAACTAGGCCACGAACGCATAGAGGGGCAGTACGGGATCGCCCTGATACTGATCGGGATCGGCGGCCGGCTCTGGTCGATCCTCTATATCGGCGGCCGCAAGTCGGCCGAAGTGGTTGCCACCGGGCCATATTCGGTGATGCGCAACCCGCTGTATTTTTTCTCCACCGTAGCGGCCGCCGGCATCGGCGCCCAGACCGGCAGCGTGATCGTCTCGGTGGCGTCGGCGGTTTTGTGCGCGGCCGCGTTCTACATCGTCACGCTGCGCGAGGAACGGCATTTGACGACCGTACTCGGGGCGCCGTACAAGGACTACATCGCACGGGTGCCGCGGTTTTTTCCCAATCCGCTGCTTTTTCGCGATCAGGCCGAGGTCACCTTCACACCGCGCATCTTCAATCACACGCTGCGCGACGGCTTGATGTTGCTGGCTTCCATACCGTTTTTCGAACTCATCGAGTCCGGACAGGAAAGCGGTGTAATTCCCGTCCTCTTCTGGCTGTATTAGTTGCGGATGATGGCAAAAGAGGCGACATGCATTAAATACGCCTGAATCATCCTGCAAAGGCGTCCCGCGATCGGCGGGGGCGCCTGTTTTCTTGGCCAGGCGCTGCGATCGCTGGCGAAGTTCCTCGACGATCGGATTCCCGACATGCTTAATGAAGTGCAATCGGCGCGGGCCGAACAAGCGCAGGCCAAGCGTGCGCTGGGCAGGTATCAGCACGCACGAAGAATGGTGCTTGCCGCCCTCGTGGTCGTCATGTTCGCAGCGCTGCTGTTTGGCCAGTCTGCTTTTCCTCCCGAAAGCGTGCCGCACGAAACGATCGAAATGGTCGGCGTCCTGCTGATCTTTCTCGGCATTGTCGGGCGCTTGTGGTCAACGCTCTATATCGGCGGACGCAAATCCTCCGAGGTGGTTACGGGCGGACCCTATTCGATCACCCGCAATCCGCTCTATGTCTTCTCCTCGATAGCTGCCGCCGGCGTCGGCGCGCAGATGGGCTCGATCACTGCGGCGATCGGCTTCGCGGTGATTTGCGCCGCCGCCTTTCATGTCGTCATCCTGCGCGAAGAGAAGTTCCTGAAGGAGGCCTTCGGTCCTCCATTCCAGGCGTATATGGCGCGGGTGCCGCGCTTCTTTCCGAAGCTTTCGCTGTATCAGGAAGGCGACACCGGCAGCTTCAAGCCGCGCCTGCTGCGGACGACGCTGCTGGACGGACTGGTATTCCTCGTTGCTCTGCCGTTTTTCGAATCGATCGACAGCGCCCAGCAATCGGGCATACTGCCGGTGCTGTTCCGTTTCCCATAGGCACAGGGTGTTGCGCGCCGGCCCGCTTTGACGTATAGCACCGCCGTTCCCAAAAACCGCCCGGCAGGGCATGCCGTGGCGGTTTCATTTGCTTTTCGGGCTTTGGTCGGCCTGAAGCGAACAAAAAGCGCGATGATGCGCACATAAACGGAGTAGCAAAATGCCCAAGATGAAGACCAAGTCAGCCGCCAAGAAGCGGTTCAAGATCACAGGTACGGGTAAAGTCCTGTCGGCTGCGGCCGGCAAGCGTCACGGCATGATCAAGCGTTCCAACAAGTTCATTCGAAATGCCCGCGGCACGATGGTTCTGGCTGAACCGGATGGCAAGAAGGTCATCAAGAATTTTCTGCCGAACGGCCTCTAAGGCATTCGGTCTGGACAACGTTGTAAGGAGATCATGACATGGCACGCGTAAAAAGAGGCGTCACTTCGCACGCCAAGCACAAGAAGGTCCTGAAAGCCGCCAAGGGTTTTTATGGCCGCCGCAAGAACACGATTCGCATCGCCAAGCAGGCGGTGGAAAAGTCGCTGCAGTACGCCTACCGCGACCGCAAGAACCGCAAGCGTTCGTTCCGCGCTCTCTGGATCCAGCGCATCAATGCCGCTACCCACGAGCATGGCCTGACCTATGGCCGCTTCATCGACGGTCTCAACAAGGCCGGCATCGAGATCGATCGCAAGATCCTGTCGGACATGGCCATCCACGAGCCGCAGGCATTTGCCGCACTTGTGGCCAAGGCCAAGGTCGCCCTCGAATACCTCAAGAACACCACGCCGAACGCTTTTGAAAGCGCTGTAGCCTAACCAGCGCCTTCCCAAGCACTTCGACACTTGATTTGGGAAACCCGCGCTGGCAGGGCTGGCGCGGGTTTTTCTTTGCCTCCAATCGGGCCTGAAACATGAGTGACATGGAAACCCTCGAAAATTCCCTGATGAACGACATCGCGTCGGCCGCCGACGAGGCCGCGATCGAAGCCGTGCGTGTTTCAGCGCTCGGCAAGAAGGGCTCGGTCTCAGAAATGCTGAAGACGCTCGGCTCGATGAGCGCAGAAGAGCGCCAGATAAAAGGCCCGGCTATCAACGGCCTCAAGAACCGCATCACCGAGGCGCTCACCACGCGCCGCGCCGAGCTGAAGGGCGTGGCGATCGCGGCACGGCTTGCGGCGGAAAAGGTCGACGTCACATTGCCGGTGCGGCAATCGCCGGCCGAGCGCGGCCGCATCCATCCGATTAGCCAGGTCAGCGACGAGATTGCCGCGATCTTCGGCGACCTCGGCTTTGCCATCGCCGAAGGCCCCGATATCGAGACCGACTATTACAATTTCACCGCGCTGAATTTCCCCGAAGGCCATCCGGCGCGCGAGATGCACGACACCTTCTTCTTCCAGCCGGACGAGAAGGGCGAGCGCAAGCTTTTACGCACCCACACCTCTCCGGTGCAGATCCGCACCATGGAGGTGCAGAAGCCGCCGATCCGCATCGTCATCCCCGGAAAAACCTACCGGCAGGACTCCGATGCCACCCATTCGCCGATGTTCCATCAGGTCGAGGGACTGGTGATCGACAAGACGGCCAATGTCGCCAACATGAAATGGGTGCTGGAGGAGTTCTGCAAGGCCTTCTTCGAGGTGCCGCAGGTCAAGATGCGCTTCCGGCCGTCCTTCTTCCCGTTCACCGAACCCAGCATGGAGGTGGACATCCAGTGCGACCGTTCGCGGCCGGGCGAGGTGCGCTTCGGCGAAGGCTCCGACTGGATGGAGATCCTCGGCTGCGGCATGGTCCACCCCAACGTGCTCCGCTACGGCGGGCTCGATCCCGACGAGTATCAGGGCTTTGCCTGGGGCATGGGCATCGACCGCATCGCAATGCTGAAATACGGCATGCCGGACCTGCGCGCCTTCTTCGACGCCGATGTGCGCTGGCTGTCGCATTACGGCTTCCGGCCGCTCGACATGCCGACGCTATTCGGGGGCTTGAGCGCATGACAGCGGCCCACACCGGCGGCTGCCGTTGCGGCGCCGTGCGGTTCGAGGCTTCGGCCGAACCGCACCATGTCAGCTATTGCCATTGCGGCGATTGCCGGCGGGCCAGCGGCGCGCCGGTGTCGGCTTTCGTCGGCTTCATGACCGAGCAGGTCGCCTTCACGGGCAAGGCGCTGAAGATGTTCGAGAACGGGTCGGTGACGCGCTCCTTTTGCGGCGTCTGCGGCTCGCCGATCGCCTATGTCGACGAGCGGCTGGCCGACCATATCTATTTCGTGCTCGGCGCCATGGACATGCCGGCCTATTTCAAACCGACGCACCATGCCCATGTGCGCGAGCAACTGCCCTTCCTGCACATGCCGGACGACTTGCCGCGCCATTTGAAGACCAGCGTGCCCAGACCATCAGACGGAACACAGTCATGAAACTCACCCTCTCCTGGCTCAAGGATCATCTCGAGACCGACGCCTCGCTGGCCGAGATCGTCGAGCGGTTGACCTCGATCGGCCTCGAAGTCGAGCATGTCGACGACAGGTCGAGCCTGAAGCCGTTCGTCATCGCCAAGGTGCTGACGGCGGTGCAGCATCCCGACGCCGACCGGCTGCGCGTGCTGACGGTCGATACCGGCGACGGCAAGGCCCCGGTGCAGGTCGTCTGCGGTGCGCCCAACGCCCGCGCTGGCCTGATCGGCGCCTTTGCAGCACCCGGCACCTATATTCCCGGGATCGACGTGACGCTGGCGGTCGGCAAGATCAGGGGTGTCGAAAGTCATGGCATGATGTGCTCCGAGCGCGAGCTGGAGCTTTCCGAAGAGCATGACGGCATCATCGACCTGCCCGCCGACGCGCCTGTTGGCACCAGCTACGCCGCCTACGCCCATCTCGACGATCCGGTCATAGAGATCAATTTGACGCCGAACCGTCCGGACGCGACCAGCGTCTATGGCATCGCCCGCGATCTGGCGGCGAGCGGACTCGGCCGCCTCGTCGGCGGCGCGATCATGCCGCATGCCGGCGACGGCATGTGCCCGGTCAAGGTGAAGATCGAAGCACCGGAGCTCTGCCCGGGTTTCGCGCTCAGGCTGGTGCGCGGCGTGAAAAACGGCCCGTCGCCGAAATGGCTGCAGCAGCGGCTGATCGCCATTGGGCTGAGACCGATCAGCGCGCTGGTCGACATCACCAACTACGTCACCTTCGACCGCGGCCGGCCTCTGCATGTGTTCGACGCCAACAAGGTCGCCGGCAACCTCACCGTGCGGCGGGCCAGCGATGGCGAAAAGGTACTCGCCCTCGACGGGCGCGAATACACGCTGACGCCTGACATGTGCGTCATAGCAGACGAGGACGGCGTCGAATCGATCGCCGGCATCATGGGGGGCGAGCATTCCGGCTGCGACGCGAACACCACCGACGTGCTGATCGAATCCGCACTTTGGGATCCGATCACCACGGCGCGCACCGGCCGCACGCTCGGTATCATCAGCGATGCGCGTTACCGGTTCGAGCGCGGCGTCGACCCTGAATTCATGGTGCCCGGGGTGGAACTGGCCACCAAGCTGGTGCTGGATTTCTGCGGCGGGACGCCGACCGAAACCGAAGTCGTCGGCTATGCCGGCCATGTCGAGAAGATCGTTTCCTTCCCGTTGTCGGAAGTGAAGCGGCTGACCGGCATCGAGGTGCCCAGGGACGGGAGTCTCGCCATCCTTTCGCGCCTCGGCTTCAAACCGGAAGGCGTGGGTGATGTCATCAATGTCGCCGTGCCATCCTGGCGGCCGGATGTCGACGGCAAGGCCGACCTCGTCGAGGAAGTCATGCGCATCCACGGCATCGACAATATCGCGCCGCAGCCGCTCGGCGCGCATGATGCCGTCAATGCCAAGATCCTGACCACGCTGCAGATCCGCACCCGCGCCGCCAAGCGGGCGCTGGCGGTGCGCGGCATGATGGAGGCGGTCACCTGGTCGTTCATTCCGGCAAAACATGCCGAACTGTTCGGCGGCGGCGAGACAGCACTCAAGCTCGCCAATCCGATCGCCGCCGACATGTCCGACATGCGGCCGTCGCTGCTGCCGGGCCTGATCGCCGCTGCCCAGCGCAATGCCGACAAGGGCATCGGCGATGTCGCGCTGTTCGAAGTATCGGGCACCTATGAGGGCGATGCGGCCGACCAGCAGCGACGCGTCGCCGCCGGCGTTCGGCGCGGCACGGCCAAGCTCGAAGGCTCCGGCCGTCATTGGGCCGGCAATGCCGGTCCGGTCGGCGTTTTCGACGCCAAGGCCGACGCGATCGCAGCACTCGAAGCCTGCGGCGCGCCGGTCGAGCGGCTGCAGATCGAGGCCGGCGGCCCGGCCTGGTATCATCCCGGCCGTTCCGGCACGATCAAGCTCGGACCTAAAGTCATCTTGGGAACGTTCGGCGAATTCCATCCTAAGACGCTGGAGGAACTGGACGTCTCCGGGCCGCTCTGCGGCTTCGAGGTCTTCGTCGACGCCGTACCCGAGCCGAAGGCCAAGCCGACGCGGACGAAACCGAAGCTGGAACTGTCTGCCTTCCAGGCGGTCAAGCGTGATTTCGCCTTCGTCGTCGACAAAGCGGTCGAAGCCGGCACGCTGACCCGCGCCGCCCTTGCCGCCGACAGGAAGCTGATCACCAATGTCTCGGTCTTCGACGTGTTCGAAGGGGCATCGCTCGGCGCGGCCAAGAAATCGATCGCCATCGAAGTGTCGATCCAGCCGGTCGATAAGACGCTGACCGACGAGGATTTCGAGACGCTGGCAAAGCGCATCGTCGAGAATGTGAACAAGCAGACCGGCGGAGTGCTGCGGGCATAAAATCGGATTTGGAAACAAAGAAGGGGCGCTGGAGCGCCCCTTCTAATTTTCATTCGGCCGGTGTCTAGCCGTTGACCAGCGCCAGCATTTCTTCGGTATAGCGCTTTCCGACGACTTTTTCCGGCGACAGCGCGTCGCCGATCGCCGCCACTTCCGCCTCGCTCAGCGCGATCTGTGCCGCTGCCGCGTTCTGCTCGAGATGGCGGATCTTGCGGGCGCCGGGGATCGGCACGATGAAATTGCCCTGATGCAGCACCCAGGCCAGCGCCAGTTGCGCCGGCGCCACGCCCTTCTCCGCCGCCATTGTTTCCAGCGTTGCAATGACCGCCGCATTGGCCGCCATGGCGTCGGCTTGGAAGCGCGGCAATCCACGGCGCCAATCGTCGGCGCCGAGAACCTCTGGCTTGGCGATCGTGCCGGTCAGCAGGCCGCGGCCGAGCGGGCTGTAGGGGACAAAGCCGATGTCGAGCTCGCGGCAGACGGCAAACACCTCTTGTTCCGGATCGCGGCTCCACAGCGAATATTCGCTCTGCACGGCTGATATCGGATGCACGGCATGCGCCCGGCGAATGGTCGCGGCACTCGCTTCCGACAGGCCGAGCGCGCGCACCTTGCCTTCGCGCACCAGCTCGGCCATGGCGCCGACCGTATCCTCGATCGGGACAGTGGGATCGACGCGATGCTGGTAGTACAGATCGATCACCTCGGTGCCTAGCCGCTTCAATGAGGCTTCGGCGACCGCCTTGACGTGTTCGGGACGGCTGTCAACGCCTGCCATGCGCTCGACGCCATTGCCTTCTTCCAGGATCTTGAAGCCGAATTTTGTCGCGATCGTCACCTGATCGCGCACCGGCTTTAACGCCTTGCCGAGCAGGATCTCGTTCTCGTAGGGGCCATACACCTCGGCTGTGTCGAAGAAATTGACCCCAATATCGACGGCGCGGCGCAGCGTGGCGATCGCGTCGGCCTCCGCCTGGCCGCCATAGACGAAGCTCATCCCCATGCAGCCGAGGCCGACCGGATAGACGTCAAGTTCATTTCCAAGCTTGCGGGTTTGCATTATGCGTCTCCTTGTTGTGATGCGACGGAAATAGCGTCTTGCACCGCGTTCGATAATCGGCTCTCATTCGCACGGGCTGTTCTAAAAAACAGATCAATGAACCGAACTCACCTCTCACAGCTTGCAGTGTTGGCAACCGTCGCCCAGTGCGGCAGCTTTCGTGGCGCGGCCAGGGAACTGGCCATTGCGCCCTCCGCAGTCAGCCATGCGGTTTCCAGCCTGGAAGCGCGTCTTGGCGTGCGGCTCCTGGCGCGCAGCACGCGCAGCGTCGCCCCGACCGAGGAAGGCGCACAGCTGCTCGAGCGGCTGAGGCCGGCGTTGTCCGAAATCGACCTCGCCCTGGAATCGGCGGTCGAGGCGCGCGACCGGCCGGCCGGCAATCTCAGGCTGACCGTGCCGCGCACCGCAGCCCACCTGGCGCTGACGCCGCGGCTCGGCGCCTTTGCATCGGCCTATCCCGACATCGTGCTGGAGATCGTCATTGAAGATCGCTTCACCGACGTGGTCGAAGGCGGCTTCGACGCCGGCGTCCGGCTCGGCGAGAGCCTGCAGCGCGACATGATCGCGGTGCGCATCGGGCCAAACCTTCGCGGCGCCGTCGTCGGCGCGCCATCCTATTTCGCGACCATGCCCAGACCACACCATCCGCACGATCTTGCCGGTCACCGTTGCATCCGCTTCCGCTTTTCCAGCGGCATCCTCTACCGCTGGGAATTCGAGAAGGACGGCGAGGAGATCGAGCTGGCGGTGCAAGGGCCGCTGATCCTCGACGAGGACCATCTGATCGCCAATGCGGCGATCGACGGCGCCGGCCTTGCCTTCGTGTTCGAGGATTATGTTCGCGATGGCATTGCCGACGGCAAGCTCATTCGCGTGCTGGAGGACTGGTGCCCGCCCTTCGACGGTTTCTTCGTCTACTATCCGAGCCGCCGCCAGATGCGGCCGTCGCTCAGGGCCTTTGTCGATTTCTTCAAGATGAGCGGGTAGGCCACCCTCCCCCTTGTGGGGAGGGTCGGCTCGCAGTCGGAGCAAAGCGGAGGCTGCGAGACGGGGTGGGGGTAGCGCCCTACGAGAACCCCCACCCCGCTTCGCAAAAGCCGCCTGGCGGCATTTGCTGCGCGACCCTCCCCACCAGGGGGAGGTGGAAGAACGCGGCCCCGGCATTCGTTCACCGACAATGCCGGCATGGATCACAAACACTACGACCCGCTATGGCTGCTCGGCGATCGTCCTCCATTGGCTGATCGCCGCGATCTTCATCGGCCAGTTCGCGCTCGGCTTAGTCATGATGCGGGTATCCAGCCAGCGCACCGCCTTCGAGCTGATCCAACTGCACAAATCTTTCGGTTTCCTGCTGCTCGGCCTGGTGATCCTGCGCATTGCCTGGCGGCTCGGCAATGCGGTGCCGGCGCTGCCACGCTCGGTCGGACGCTTCGAGCGCCGGACAGCGCCGCTCGTCCATTTCGCGCTCTACGCGTTTCAGCTCGCGCTGCCCCTGTCCGGCTGGGCGCTGGTGTCGGTGTCGATGCTGGAGATCCCGAGCGTGCCGTTCAACCTGTTCGTCATGCCGGACCTGCCACTCGCGGAATCGGACCCGGCGGAAAGCTTCTGGACGTCGGCGCATTGGTATCTCGCCTATGCCGGCATCGGACTTGTCGCCCTGCATTTCGCCGCGGCGTTGCGCCATCATTTTTGGCTGAAGGACACGGTGCTGACGCGCATGATCACGCCTTCGTCAAATCACAACGTGGAATAGAGTGGGAGGCTCATTCGTTGGTGGGGCGAGGGCGCTAAAAAGCGTTGCCTCCAAAAAGGATCACGCCCATGGTTGCGCGCATCTTCGGATTTGCGGCGGTCGCCGCTTGCCTTGCCGTGCCTGTTTTCGCGGCGGTGGCGCTCAGCGACGCTGCCGGCAGCTACACGATCAGCCCGGCCGGTTCGAGCATCCGTTTCTCCGTCGGCAAGGCCGGCGGCGGCGGGCTCGCCGGCGCCTTCGCCCGCTTCAAGGGCAGCATCCGCATCGACAACAGCAATATCGGGCGCTCCCAGGTCAATATCACGATCTTTCCCGAAAGCGTCGGCACCGGCCAGCGCCGCGTCGACGCCTTCCTTCGCTCCGACGCGGTGTTCGACGCAGCCAACAATCCGGAAATCCAGTTCCGCTCGACCAGCGTGAAACGCACCGGCGACACGTCAGCCCTTGTCACCGGCCGGCTGACGGCGCGCGGCAAGACTTTTCCGGAAAAGTTCACCGCCGAGCTCGCCGGCCTCAAGGCAGGCACGATAAAATTCCATGTCACCGGCAAGGTGCTGCGGTCGCGCTACGGCATGGATGTCGGCACGCCGATCTATTCGAACGTCGTCGACTTCGACATGACGCTTACAGGTAGAAGGGGATAGCCTTTGCAGGACCTGAGTTCCTCTCCCCACTTCGTGGCACGAGGAACCCAAGCTCTGCGGAGGGCAGCGCCGGCACCCGAACAAGCCGCACACGATCGCCTTGCTCCTGCCATGCTTCGCATTGGCTTTTCCGCCGATTTCAGGCAAACCTCGACGTCTGCAATTTAAGGATGGAGAAGCCTGATGTTCCGATGGGGTGTTTTGTCGACGGCCAAGATCGGCCGCGAGCATCTTTTGCCCGCAATAGTCGAGGCGGAGAACGGCGTGCTGTCCGCGATCGCCAGCCGCGACATTTCGAGGGCCCGTGCCCTGGCCGATCGTTTCGGCGCGCCCCATGCCTTCGGTTCCTATGACGAGCTGCTCGCATCCAAGGACGTCGACGGCGTCTACATCCCGCTGCCGACCGCGCAGCATGTCGAATGGACCGCCAAGGCGATCGAGGCCGGCAAGCATGTTCTGGTCGAAAAGCCGCTGGCGCTCGATGCCAAGGAGATTCCGCCGCTGATCAAGCTGCGCGACGCCAAGAACGTGCTCGTCTGCGAAGCCTTCATGGTCGTTTACCACCTGCAATGGATCAAGGTGCGCGAGCTGATCGCCAACGGCGCCATCGGCCGGCTGCGCCATGTGCAGGGCGCGTTCTCCTACTACAATGTCGATCCCAAGAACATGCGCAACCAGCTCGATCTCGGCGGCGGCGCGCTGCCCGACATCGGCGTTTACCCGACGGTATCGACTCGTTTTTCGACGGGCAAGGAGCCGCTGCGCGTCCAGGCGACGATCGAGCGCGACAAGACGTTCGGCACCGACATCTACTCCTCGATCCGCGCCGATTTCGGCGACTTCGAACTGTCGTTCTACCTGTCGACGCAGATGGCGGCGCGGCAGGTGATGGTATTCCACGGCGAGAAGGGCTTCATCGAGGTGCTTTCGCCGTTCAACGCCGGCATCTACGACCATCATCGCATCGAGCTGCACAACCAGAACCACAGCGAGGCGCAAGTGTTCCGCTTCCCCGGCATGCAGCAATACCGGCTGGAGGTCGAGGCCTTCGCGCGGGCGGCACAGGGCGGCACCGACCGCGTCTTTACGCTGGAAGAGTCGGTGCTCAACCAGAAGGTCATGGACGCCATCTTCCGCGCCGGCGAGAAGGAAGGCTGGGAGACGGTCTGACGATCCGTCAAAGCCGGGAGGAGAGCCGGGGGAGGAGAGAATGGCTGACGATGCCGATGTGATCATTGTCGGCGCCCGGCTTTGCCGGCCTCGTCGCCGCGGCGGAACTGGCCGAGGCCGGCAAGAAGATCGTCGTCGCGACCAGGAGCCGGGCCAGTCGCTCGGCGGCCAGGCGTTCTGGTCGCTTGGCGGCATCTTCCTCGTCGATTCGCCCGAACAGCGGCGCATGCGCATCCGCGATTCGCATGATCTGGCGCTCGAGGACTGGCTGGGCACCGCCGCCTTCGACCGCCCGGAAGATCTCTGGCCGCGCCGCTGGGCCGAAGCCTATGTCGGCTTCGCCGCCGGCGAGAAGCGCTCATGGCTCATGCAGCGCGGCATGAAATTCTTTCCGGTGGTCGGCTGGGCCGAGCGCGGTGGCGGCAATGCCGTCGGCCACGGCAATTCGGTGCCGCGCTTCCACGTCACCTGGGGCACCGGGCCCGGCGTGCTCGCCCCGTTCGTCCAGCGCGTGCGCGAGGCCGAGAAAAGCGGGCTGATCCGCTTCAAATTCCGCCACCGGGTCAACGAACTGACCCGGACGGGCACGGTCGTAAACGGCATGCGTGGCGACATGCTTGAGCCGAGCGATGTCGAGCGCGGCCGCAAGAGCTCACGCGACATATCAGGCGATTTCGAGCTCAAGGCGCAAGCGGTCATCGTCGCTTCCGGCGGCATCGGCGGCAATCCCGAGCTTGTCCGGAAGAACTGGCCGCAGCGGCTGGGCACGCCGCCCAGGCGCATGATCTCCGGCGTTCCCGACCATGTCGACGGCCGCATGCTGGCGATCACCGAACAGGCCGGCGGCAGGGTCATCAACCGCGACCGCATGTGGCACTATGTCGAAGGCATTAGGAACTGGGCGCCGCTGTGGACCGATCATGCCATCCGCATCCTGCCCGGCCCGTCGTCGCTGTGGCTCGATGCGCGCGGCAAGCGGCTGCCGGTGCCGCTCTATCCCGGCTTCGACACGCTGGCCACGCTCAGCCACATCATGAGCACCGGCTTCGACTATTCATGGTTCATCCTGACCAAAAAGATCATCCAGAAGGAGTTCGCGCTGTCGGGCTCCGAACAGAACCCCGACCTCACCGGAAAAAGCTGGCGCCAGGTGCTCGGCCGCGCCACATCAGGCGTTCCCGGTCCGGTGAAGGCGTTCATGGAGAAGGGCGAGGATTTCATCGTCGAGCCTGATTTGCCGGCGCTGGTCGCCCGGATGAACGCACTTGCCGGCGGCGAGCCGCTGCTTGACCTAGGGCAGATCGAGCGCGAAATCCGCGCCCGTGACCGGCAGCTCGACAATCCGTTCTCCAAGGACATGCAGATCACCGCGCTGCGTGGGGCGCGGGCCTATCTCGGCGACAAGCTAATCCGCACGGCTAAGCCGCACAAGATGCTCGATCCTGCCAATGGGCCGCTGATCGCGGTCAGGCTCAACATCCTGACGCGCAAGACGCTGGGCGGCTTACAGACCGATCTCGACAGCCGCGTGCTGGACGCCAATGGCCAGCCGGTCGAGGGATTGTACGCGGTCGGCGAAGCCGCCGGTTTCGGCGGCGGTGGCATGCACGGTTACGCGGCACTGGAAGGCACGTTTCTCGGCGGCTGCATCTTTTCCGGGCCGCAGCGCCGGCCGCGCGGCGTCACGCGGGGTGGGCTAGACCCCTTACCAGATCCACTCGCCACGTCCCAGAACCGCTACCGCGTCGACGATCCGGGTAAAGCTCGAGCGCGCGCGGCCGACCGTATGCCGGGCTCTGAGATAACCATGTACCAGCCCCGGCTCTTCGAACCAGAAGGCGTGGCCGTCGGCCGCGACGATGCGGTCGCGATAGGCCTCGCCGTCTGACGACAACGGGTCGCATTGAGCTGTGATCACCACGGTCGGCGGCAGATTGGCAAAATCGGCGTCGGCCAGCGGCGACAGCGTGAGATCGCCGGTGCGGTCTTCGCCGCCGATCCTGATATTCGTGTAGAAATCGAGGTCGCGCACTGTCAGCATCGGCGCCTCGGCATGGGTCACGTAAGAACCTTGCGAGCGGTCGCCGCCAAGGCCGGGATAGATCAGTACCTGGCCGATCGGCCTTCGCGCATGGCCGCGTGTTGCGTGGCTGAGCGCGGCGGCGAGATTGCCGCCGGCGCTGTCGCCGCAAAGCAGGATCGGACGCTTGTAAATCGTCGCCGCCCATTCGAAGGCGCTGATGGCATCGTCGAAGGCGGCCGGATGAAGATGTTCCGGCGCCAGCCGGTAGTCGACCGAAACCACTTCATAGCCGGTGCGGGCGCAAAGCTCGGCGCAGACGTCGTCATGGCTGTCGAGCCCGCCGAGAATAAAACCGCCGCCGTGGAAATAAAGCACCATCGCCGCCGCTTCCGGCGCTGGGGTGCGATAGATGCGGATCGGGATCGGATGCGAGGGCGTGACAATGGCGGTGGTTTCCGCAGTAACCCCTTGCGGATAGCCGGCAGAGAACTCGCGGCACATGCGGCCGTAGATTTCGCGCTGCTGGTCGATCGTGTAGTCGATCGTATCCGGTGGATAATAGGAATTGGTCCGCTCGATGAAGGCCCAGGTCTCGGCGTCGATCAGCTTTTTGTAGTCGGTCATGGGAACTGAACGGATCGTAACGAATCCGCCTGGGCACCCCCCCTCTGTCCTGCCGGCCATCTCCCCCTCAAGGGGGGAGATCGGATGTCGCATCGGCTTTCGCCAATCTCCAGCGCGGTAGGAAGGGTGAATGGGCCGAAGCTGCCAATCTCCCCCCTTGAGGGGGAGATGCCCGGCAGGCCAGAGGGGGGTGGGAAGAAAAGCCATCATCTCCGCAGGATCATTTTCCCTTCCACACCGGGTCTCGCTTTTCGGCAAAGGCGCGAAAACCCTCGAGATTGTCCTCCGAGCCGTACAGTGCGTCAACCGTCGGCAATTGGCGGCGCGTCACCCGGTTCATCGCGTCCTGGAAGGTGAGCGATTCGGCGATCCGCGCCGTCTCCTTGATCGCGGCAAAGACCAGCGGCGGACCGTCGGCCAGCAGCCGGGCGATCTCCCAGACGCGGTCTTCGAGTCTGTCCTTGGGCAGCACCTCGTTGACCAGGCCCCAGCGATGCGCCTCGGCGACATCCATCCAGCGGCCGGTCAGCAAAAGATCCATGGCGACGTGATAGGGAATGCGCTTCGGCAGCTTGATCGTCGCTGCGTCAGCCAAAGTGCCGGCACGGATTTCGGGCAGCGCAAAGGAGGAATGATCCGACGCGTAGATGAGGTCGCAGGATAGCGCCAGCTCGAAACCGCCGCCGACCGCCATGCCCTTGACGCAGGCGATGACCGGCTTGTTGAGGTCGCGCAATTCCTGCAGCCCGCCGAACCCGCCAACGCCATAGTCGCCGTCGACCGCATCGCCGCCGGCCGCGGCCTTGAGGTCCCAGCCGGCGCAGAAGAACTTGTCGCCGGCGGTCTTGACAATGGCGACCCGCAGACCCGGATCGTCGCGGAACGCCTTGAACGTTTCGCCCATCAGCCGCGAGGTCTTCAGGTCGATGGCATTGGCCTTGGGCCGGTCGAGCGTGACTTCGAGGATGGTGCCCTCGCGGCGGGTGGTGATAACGTCAGACATTCTTTTTCTTTCCAAGCACCAGCAGCGCGTCGGCGATCCAGGCGCCCTTGCCCTCGGCGCAGACGATCAGCGGATTGATGTCGAGTTCCTCGATCTCGCCGGCATTTTCCTGCACGAAGGCGGCGATGCCTGATATCGCATCGATGGCGGCCGCGACATCGGCCTTGGGGCGGCCGCGATAGCCTTCGAGCAGCGGGAACAATTTGAGCCCGCGCAATGCCGCCTCGATGTCGTCGCGTGTCGCCGGCAGCATCAGCGTGACGCTGTCGCGCAGCAGTTCGACCAGCACACCACCGGTGCCGAGCGTCATAACCGCGCCGAACATCGGGTCGCGGGTGAAGCCGACGAGCAGTTCGGCGACGCCGTCGCGCACCATGCGCTCGACATAGAGGCCGGTGCCGAGCGCATAGAGATCATGGGCGGCGGTGCTGACGGATTCGGCATCCCTGAGGTTAAGCCGCACCGCGCCGAGCTCGGATTTGTGAGTGACGCCCAAAGCCTTCAGCGCAACCGGAAAACCGAGCGCCATCGATGAGATCACCGCCTCGACCGCATTGCCGGCGCGTTCGCCCCTCGGCACGGGAAGCCCGGCCTCGATCAGCCGCGCTTTCGCCTCGGCCTCGTCAGGCGTGACATGGTCGCTGGCCGGCGCACCTGACGCGGAGGTGTCGATCGGCTGCGCCTGCGGCTCGCGCCAGGCCCAGCCGATGAAGGCGGCCGCCTGGGCGGCGTCCATTGCCTCGGAAATGCCGAACAACGGCACCATGCCGCGTGCCATCAGCCCGGCGGTGTATTCCTCGGGCAGGTTCTCCGGCAGCGAGGAGACGATCGCGCCCTGCGCCTTGTTGGACGTCAGCGCCGATTCGAAGGCGCGCAGCGTCGTCCACCAGTCGGTATCGGAGCAGCGGTCGGGGCGCGGGAAATCGAGCACCAGCATGTTGAGGTCGAAGCCGCCCGACACCATGGCGGTGAAGGTGGCGGTCATCGCCGGCTCGTTGTTCCAGATGAAGGTGTGGTAGTCGAGCGGGTTGGCCACCGCAACCAGCGGCCCGAGCGTCGATTTGACGTGGGCGCGATGCGTGTCGGTCAGCGCCGGGAAATTCACCCAGCGGCCTTCTGCGCTGTCGGCCATGACAGACGCTTCGCCGCCCGAACAGCTCATCGACGACAGCCGGTAGCCGGGCAGGGGACCGGTGACGTGCAGCAGCTTGAGCGCCTCGATGAAGGCAGGGATGGAATCGACGCGGGCGATGCCGAGCCGCTTCAGGAAGGCGCCCGAGGCAGCGTCCGAGCCGGCCAGCGACGCGGTATGCGAGACGGTCGCTTGCCGCGCCTGCTCGGAGCGGCCGACCTTCATGGCGATGATCGGTTTCTTCAGCTCTCGCGCCCGCGCGGCCAGCCTTTCGAAGCCGGCTACTGAATCGAAGGCCTCGATATGCAGACCGAGCGAAGTGACGCGATCGTCCTCGATCAGGCCGAGCGCCATTTCGGAAAGGCCGGTCTGTGCCTGGTTGCCGGCGGTCATCAGAAAGGCGATCGGCAGGCCGCGCTTCTGCATAGTCATGTTGATGGCGATGTTCGACGATTGGGTGATGATGGCGACCCCGCGGCCACCCTCGGCCAGCCTGATGCCGCCATGCTGGTCGGGCCATAAAAGCGCGCCGTCGGCATAATTGATCAGGCCGTAGCAGTTCGGCCCGATGATCGGCATCTGGCCGGCCGCTGCGACTAGTTCGGCCTGCAGCCGCTCGCCGTCCTCGTCATAGGCCTCGGTTTCGAGAAAGCCGGCGGCAAAGCAGACGGCGCCGCCGGCACCGCGCTCGGCCAACGCCTTGACCACTTCGATGGTCAAATGCCGGTTGACGCCGACAAAGGCAGCGTCCGGCGCTGCAGGCAGGTCGGCCGCCGAGCGATAGGCCTTGCGGCCGGCGACCTCCTCCTTGGTCGGGTGCACCGGCCAGATCTCGCCGGCAAAGCCCATCTTGATCGACTGCGCGACGACCGCGGCAGCCTGCGCGCCGCCGAAGACGGCAATCGTTCGCGGGCGCAAAAGGCGCTCAAGTTTGTGCATCGATCAGCCCCCGAACGGGCGCAGCAGCGCCCGCGAGATAATGTGGCGCTGGATTTCCGAGGTGCCTTCCCAGATGCGCTCGACGCGGGCGTCGCGCCAGATGCGCTCCAGCGGCAGGTCGTCCATCAGCCCCATGCCGCCATGGATCTGGATTGCTTCATCGGCGACGAAGGCGAGCATTTCGGTGGCCTTCAACTTGGCCATGGCCATGTCCTGATCAGTGACGGTGCCCTGATCGTACTTCCAGCCGGCTTCGAACACCATCAGGTCGGCCGCCTTCAGTTCGGTCGCCATGTCGGCGAGCTTGAACGACACGCCCTGGAACTTGCCGATCTGCTGGCCGAATTGCTGGCGCTGCGCGGCGTATTCGACGGCATGGCCAAGCGCCCGCTCGGCCCGGCCGAGACAGGTGGCGCCGACCTGCAGGCGGGTTGCGCCAAGCCATGAATTGGCGACGTCGAAGCCCTTGTGGACCTCGCCGAGCACTTGGGCTCCGGGCAAGCGGCAATCGTCGAATTCGAGGATGGCGTTAGTGTAGCCGCGATGCGAGACGTTGCGATAGCCGTCGCGCACCGTGAAACCCTTGGTGCCCTTGTCGACGAAAAAGGCGGTGATCTTCTTGCGTTTGCCGCGCGGCGTCTCCTCTTCGCCCGAGGCCATGAAGACGATGGCAAAATCGGCAAGGTCGGCATGGCTGATGAAATGCTTGGTGCCGTTCAGCACCCAGTCGTCGCCGTCCTGCACGGCGGTCGCCTTCATGCCGCGCACGTCGGAGCCGGCACCCGGCTCGGTCATCGCCAGGCAGTCCCATTTCTCGCCGCGAATGCAGGGATAAAGGTATTTCTCGCGCTGCTCCGGCGTGCCGGCCAACAGGATGTTGGAAGGCCGCGCCACGCAGGTCCAATGCAGCGCGTAATTGGCACGGCCGAGCTCTTTTTCGTAAAGCAGCCAGGTCACCGTGTCGAGCCCGGCGCCGCCGACTTCCGTCGGCATGTTGGCGGCATAGAGCCCGGCTTCGATTGCCTTGGCCTTGATCTCCTCGATCAGCTCACGGCGCAGAACGCCGGTGCGCTCGACTTCGCGCTCATGCGGGTAGAGCTCATTCTCGACGAAGGCGCGCGTCGTCTCGACGATCAGTTTCTGTTCTTCGGAGAGGCCAAATTCCATAGTATTAGCCTTTCTTCTTTTTCTTCGGCTTTTCAGCCTTGGCTTTTTCGGCCGCCTTGGAAGCGGTGGGCTTCTTCGCCGCAAGCTTGGCGAGCTGCTTGGTATAGTCCTTGTGCAAGGCGCCGGCGCCCCAGCCCTTGCCTTTGTTCTGCTTCGACAGCGCCTCCATGATGGCCACCAGATTGTCGTCGCGGATCTTTTCCAGCTCACGGATCGACAGGCCATGCGCCTGGTCGTCCGACTGGGTGGCGATCAGGTCGACCAGTTCGTCGTTGAACTCCGGCACATCCATCAGCTTGGTCCATGGCCATTTCAGGCACGGCCCGAACTGCGCCATGAAATGGCGCATGCCGGCCTCGCCGCCGGCGACGCGATAGACCTGGAACATGCCCATCTGCGCCCAGCGCAGGCCGAAGCCATAGCGCATGATGTCGTCGAGTTCCTCGACCGTGCAGATGCCGTCCTTGATCAGCCACAGCGCCTCGCGCCATGCCGCCTCCAGCAGGCGGTCGCCGACGAAAGCCTCGATCTCCTTGCGGATCACCACCGGCTTCATGCCGATCGAGGCGTACATCTCCTTGGCGACTTCGATCGCCTCGGGAAAGGTCTGTTCGCCGCCGACGATCTCGACCAGCGGCAGGAGGTAGACCGGGTTGAACGGATGGCCGACGACCAGCCGCTCCGGATGCTTCTTCATCGCCACCTGCATGTCGGTCGGCTTGATGCCGGAGGTCGAGGAGCCGACGATGGCGTTGGCCGGCGCATAAAGGTCGATCTCGGCCAGGACGCGGTGTTTCAGTTCGAGCCGTTCCGGTACGCTTTCCTGGATGAAATCGGCATCGGCGACGGCATCGGCGATGGTCTTGGCAAAGGTCAGTTTGCCCTCTTTTGGGAGGCCGTCGGGCAGCATCTGTTTGTAGGCGCGGCGCGCGCCTTTCATCACTTCGCCGACCTTGCGCGAAGCTTCCGGGTCGGGATCGAAAATCGACACGTCGATGCCATTCAAGAGCAGCCGCGCTACCCAGCCGGCGCCGATGACGCCGCCGCCGATTGCAGCTGCCTTGGTGATGATGCTCATGCGGAGGCTCCGGTTCTTGTCCTGGCTACTTTGGAATCGATCAGGGGCACGCGCTCGCCGGCGCGGATCACGGTGGGGTCATAGGCCCTGCGGGCAAACACTTCGAGCACGATGGGCCGGAAGAAATCGATCGGCAGCGTCTCGTAATCCGGATCGAAGCTCGACTGGTCCCAGCGCTCGCAGAACTGGTCGCAATCGTCGAAATAAGGATGGCCGGCGAAACGGTCGCGGGCATGGGGATTGCCGCCGAGATGGTGGGCGTAATAGAGGCGCTGGAAGTCACCGTGCTTTTCCACCACCCAGGTGCACTGCTCGCGCACGAAGGGTTTTAGGATCGAAGCTGCATATTCGTCGTGATTGTAGGGTGCGAAGATATCGCCGATGTCGTGCAGCAGCGCGCAGGCGATCCAGTCGGTGTCGGCGCCGTCGCGCCATGCGCGCGTCGCCGCCTGCAGCGAATGGCCGAGCCGGGTGATCTTGTAGCCGGACAGGCCCTCGTCGAGTTGGACAAGCGCGTCAAGCAGCCGTTCGCCGGTCTTCGCTGCATAGTCGATCTCGTGCTCGGTGAGGAAGGCGTAATCGTCGCGGTCGCCGTCCTTCATGGCGGTGAATTTCACGGTCTTCATCCGCGGCTCCTCCCTGCCAATTCCCTGTTCAAAGCGGCGCGCGCTTCGTCAGATTGAGCTTCTTGCGCACCTCGTCCGGGCCGATGACCCTTGCGCCCATGTTCGACACGATGCTGACCGCCCGCTCGACCAGCTGCGCGTTGGTCGCCAGCACGCCTTTGTCGAGCCAGAGATTGTCCTCGAGCCCGACGCGGACATTGCCGCCGGCCAGCACCGCGGCGGCGGCATAGGCCATCTGGTTGCGGCCAATGGAGAAGGCCGACCAATTCCAGCTCGACGGCACATTGTTGACCATCGCCATGAAGGTGTTGAGATCATCGGGAGCGCCCCATGGCACGCCCATGCACAATTGCACGAGAGCATCCGGATCCAGCACCTTTTCCTCGACGAGCTGCTTGGCAAACCAGAGATGCCCGGTGTCGAAGGCCTCGATCTCCGGCTTGACGCCGAGCGCCGTCATCATGCCGCCCATGGCGCGCAGCATGCCGGGTGTATTGGTCATGACATAGTCGGCTTCGGCGAAATTCATCGTCCCGCAGTCGAGCGTGCAGATTTCCGGCAGGCATTGGCGCACATGCTCCACGCGGTTGGTCGCGCCGCCCATATCGGTGCCTTTCTCGTTGAGCGGTAGCGGATTCTCCGGCGAACCGAACACCATGTCGCCGCCCATGCCGGCGGTCAGGTTCAGCACCACGTCGACATCTGCAGCACGGATGCGCTCGGTTACTTCGCGATAGAGCTGCACGTCGCGCCGTGGCTTGCCGGTTTCGGGGTCGCGCACATGGCAGTGGACGATCGCCGCACCCGCTTTTGCCGCATCGATGGCCGAATCGGCAATCTGCTTGGGCGAACGGGGCACATGCCGGCTACGGTCCTGCGAGCTGCCGGACCCGGTCACGGCACAGGTAATGAAAACCTCACGGTTCATCGTTAGCGGCATGGACTTTCCTCCCAACCAGCACAGACGGCCCAATCAAACATGGGCCTGATCGAACAGACGGCAACAATGCCTGACTTGCCGGAAACTGTTTTGCGTTTTACGAAGATCGCATGATGAAAAACGAAAAGCCTTCGATCTTTCGCGCCGAACGCTCGAAGCTCAAGGTAACGCTTCTGATATTTTCCGGGTCGTCGATCATGTGCGTGGCATCGGCGGTCGATCCGCTGCGCGCCGCCAACCGTATTGCCGGCGAGACGCTGTTCGATTTCAGGCTGGTTTCGGTGACCGGCGAAGCGCCGGTCACCACATGCGGCCTGCCGGTTGCGGTCAGTGGCCGCTTCGATGCGGCGGATATAACCGATATGCTTGTCGTCATCGCCGGTTTCGGTACGCAGAACTATGCCACATCGGCTCTGCTTGCCGGCCTGCGCCGGGCGGGGCGCGCCGCACGCGCCTGCGGCGGTGTCGAAGCCGGCACCTGGCTGGTGGCGCGCGCCGGCCTGCTGGAAGGACGCAGCGCCACCACGCATTGGGAGGACATGGAAGATTTTTCGTCGGCCTTTCCAGGCGTCGATGTGCGCCCCGACCGCTATGTCATCGACGGGCCGGTCTTCACCTCGGGCGGCGCTTCGCCGACCTTCGACCTGATGCTGCATCTGATCCGCACGCGGCTCGGCATGGCTGTCGCGCTCGATGTGGCAAGTGTCTTCATCTACGATCAGGCGCGCGCCGCGACCGACGCGCAGCCGCTTGTCTCGCTCGGCCGACTCGACGGCTACGATCCCAGGCTGGCGCAAGCCATCCGGCTGATGGAAGCCCATGTCGACCAGCCCTTGACCATTGCCGCGGTGGCAAAGCGCGCCGGGGTGACGGCGCGAACGCTGGAGAGCATCTTTCGCAAGTCGATCGGCGAGACGCCGGGCGCCTATTATCTCAGGCTGCGGCTGGGTGCCGCGCGCCGGCTGGTGATCGACACGCGGGTGCCCATGGCCGATATTGCCGGGCGAACAGGATTCTCGTCCGCCGCGGCATTTTCCAGGGCGTTTTCAAGGGCTTTCGGCGAAGCGCCGGTCAGGCTGCGTAAGGGGTAGTCGGGATTAGGCAGCGTTCTGGCGGTCGCTTTTGCCGTCGATGTGCGAGCGCATCTGTCTCGCAAGATGGGTCTCAAAGCGGCTGGCGACCGCGCGATCCCATTCGTTTGCACTGCGCGCACCGTGCTTCGGATGCGGCAGCGCCATCAGCCGGTCGATGATCGATCCGGCCTCGCCAGATGAGAGCAGGGCGTCGATTTCGCGTTCGTGCTGCATATCGTTTCGCCTCCTTCTTTCTGTTCCCGCCACGGACCACATATACGAGATTCGTGACGGCTGTTTGAAGGCAAGAGCGAGGCGATTGAGGGGCGGTGCGAGGCAAAACCTTGTCGTCAGTTCCGTCCCCGCGCAAAGCTGTTCCGGACGGCGGGTCGGTCAAGAGACCCGCCGGTGCGACACCTCAGACATACCGGTTGACGATATTCTCGAGCAGTTCCTGGCGGCCGGATCTCGGCTGCGGCTCGATCTTGTTCTTGACGACGCGTTCGGTGATCTCCTCCAGCGTCCTCTTGCCGGCAAGCATCGCCTTGGCCTCAGCCGAGTTCCAGCCGGCATAGCGCTCGGCCAGCGATCCCGACAGCGCCTTGTCCTCGACCATGCGCGCCGCAGCCTTGAGGCCGCGTGCACAGCAATCCATGCCGCCGATATGGCCAATCAGCAGATCCTGCGGGTCGAGCGACTGGCGCCGCAACTTGGCGTCGAAATTGGTGCCGCCGGACTTGAAGCCGCCAGCCTGCAGGACCTGGTAATAGGCCAGCGCCATCTCCGGCACATTGTTGGGGAACTGGTCGGTGTCCCAGCCCGACTGGTAGTCGTTGCGGTTCATGTCGATCGAGCCGAAGATGCCGAGCGCACTGGCCAACGCCAGTTCATGCTCGAAGGAATGGCCGGCCAGGATGGCATGGCCCTGCTCGATGTTGAGCTTGACCTCCTTCTCCAGCCCGAAGCGTTTCAGGAAGCCGTAGACCGTGGCAACGTCATAGTCGTACTGGTGTTTTGTCGGCTCCTGCGGCTTCGGCTCGATCAGAATGGTGCCCTTGAAGCCGATGCGGTGCTTGTAATCGACGACCAGGTTGAGGAAGCGGCCGGCCTGTTCCTGTTCGCGGGCAAGGTCGGTGTTGAGCAGCGTCTCATAGCCCTCGCGGCCGCCCCACAGCACATAGTTCTCGCCCTTCAGCCGCTTGGTGACATCGATGCAGTGTTTCACCGTCGCTGCCGCATAGGCAAAGACATCCGGATCGGGATTGGTGGCGGCACCCGACATGAAGCGGCGGTTGGAGAACAGGTTGGCCGTGCCCCAAAGCAGCTTGACCCCAGTCTGCTTCATCTTCGACGCAAAGTAATCGGCGATCTCATCGAGGCGCGCGGCACTTTCGGAAAAATCTTTTCCTTCCGGCCGCACATCGGCATCGTGGAAGCAGAAGTAGGGGGCACCGAGCAGCGCAAACATGTCGAAGGCGACATCGGCCTTGAGCTTGGCCAGCTCCATCGTGTCGGTGCCGCCGGCCTTGGCGAACCATGGCCGCTCAAAGGTCTGGCCGCCGAACGGATCGCCGCCCGGCCAGGCGAACGAATGCCAGTAGGCGACGGCAAAGCGCAGATGGTCTTCCAGCCGCTTGCCGGCGACAATTTCGTCGGGATTGTAGAACCGGTAGGCCAGCGGATTGGTCGAATCCGGCCCCTCATATTTGATCTTCTGGATGTCGCCGAAAAAGCCGCTGGTCATGATTGTCTGTCCTCTCGCATGGTTCTGTCCTGATTACCTCAGGCGTAATTGGTTTCGCGTTGGCGTTGGATGAAAACGGTCATGTCAAAGCCCCTCAACAAAGGAGACAGACCATGACCGACCTCAACACGATCGCCGAAAACTACATCACTGCCTGGAACGAGAGCGACGCCGTGCGCCGGCAAGCCTTGCTCAAGGCGGCCTTCACCGAGGACGTCAGCTACCGCGATCCGATCATGCAGGGCGACGGCCATGACGGCGTCGCCGCACTGATCGAAGGCGTCCAGCAGCGTTTTGCCGGCTTCCGGTTTTCGCTGAAGGGCAAGCCGGACGGATTTGGCGACACGATCCGCTTCTCGTGGGATCTCGGGCCGGAAGGCACGGATTCCATCATCGAAGGCACCGACATCGGCGTCATCGAGAATGGCCGCCTGAAGAGCGTCACCGGCTTTCTCGACAAGGTTCCGGCACAGTGAGGTCATCTCAGGCCTCGGCGGGGGTGGGAAACCACTCACGCCGTGGCGGCCTTGATGGCTGGGTAAAGCAAGCGGTAGCGCTGATAGGCATCCGCATAGGCATTGCTTAGTGCGGCGACCGGCTCGATGGTGGCATCGGTGGCCGGCGCCGTGCACACTCTGAGCGGATCGGCGCCCGTCGCGGCGATCATGCCGAGTCGCGCCGCACCGAAGGCAGCGCCGAAATCGCCATCGGCCGGGATGTCGACGGGCAGGCCGAGCGCGGTGGCGATTGCCTTCAGCCAATAGCGCGAGCGCGAGCCGCCGCCGATCGCCGTCACCCGCGTCAGCGTCGTGCCGGCCGTGGCCAAGGCCTCGAGACTGTCGCGGAAGGCGAAAGCCACACCTTCGACTACCGCCTGGGTCAGCACAGCGCGGCTCGATTCATGCGCAAGCCCGGTGAACGCGCCGCGGATGGCCGAGTCATTGTGCGGCGTACGCTCGCCGGAGAGATAGGGCAGGAAGGACACGCCGGTCGGCGCCCTCAGCGTATCGCCGAGTTCGGCGGTCAGCTCGCCGGCGCCTTTCCCTGATATCTCCGACAGCCAGTTGAGCGAATCGGTTGCCGACAGGATGACGCCCATCTGGTGCCAGGTGTCGGGCAGCGCGTGGCAGAACGTATGCACCGCGCTTTCCGGGTTTGGCAGATAGGCAGCGTTGGCGGCAAACAGCACGCCTGACGTGCCAAGCGAGACGAAGGCCTGGCCGGCTGCGACCGTGCCCATGCCGCAGGCCGACGCCGCATTGTCGCCGGCGCCGCCGGCGATCGGGATGCCGGCCTGCATTCCCCATTTCGAGGCCAGTTCGCTGCGCAGGGCGCCGGCCTTCTCAGTGCCTTCGACCAGTGACGGCATCTGCTTCTCGTCGAGCGACGTGGCGGAAAGCAGGTCGGATGACCAGCCTCGCTTGCCGACATCGAGCCAGGACGTGCCTGCCGAGTCCGACATCTCCGAAATATGTTCGCCGGTGAGCCAGAGCCGCAGGAAATCCTTCGGTAGCAAGACCTTTGCCACTTTGGCGAAAACATCCGGCTCGTTGTTTTTCACCCAGACCAGCTTTGGCGCGGTGAAACCGGGGAAGACAATGTTGCCGGTCAGATTGCGAAAGCGCGGGTCGGCGTCGAGCTTGGCCGCCTCGGCATGGCTGCGCGTATCGTTCCACAGGATGCAGGGGCGCAGCACCTGGTCGCCGGCGTCGAGCAAGGTGGCGCCGTGCATCTGGCCGGAAAGGCCGATGCCCTTCACGGCGGCGAGTTGTCCTGGATACGAGGCGTTGAGCTCGGCAATTGCTTCCTCGCAGGCGCGGATCCAGTCGGCGGGGTTCTGCTCCGACCAGCCGGGATGCGGCCGCGACACGTCGAGTGAAGCATGGCCGGAGCCGATGACAGTCTGCCCGGCATCGATCAAAAGCGCCTTGACGCCCGACGTGCCCAGATCGAGGCCGAGATACATGGTATCCTCCCAATGTCATTAATTTTTTCGGACCGCGAAAAAATCTGACTTGGCAGTTTTTAAGACAAGATCCGCCTCCGGTCAATTCTCCGACAAATCGGCCGCGCGCCGCGAGAACAGCGTCGACAGCGGACTGTCCGGCCGTGCCAGCGCGCGTTCCGCGGCAAGCGCCGTTGCCAGCGCATGATCGCCGGAACGCAACGCCGCTTCGATCAGCGTCAGGTCGATGACGTCGCGTTGCGCGTGGCTGCCCCCGAACCGGTGGGCGATCGCCCGGATTGGCCGGATCAGGCGTAGCGTCTCGGCATAATTGCCGTCGCCGAATGCCTTGATGGCGAGCGTCAAGGGATGGCCGACATCGCGGGTGAAGGCGGCGTTGTCGTCGTTGCCGCGCATGGCCTCGCTCTGCGCCTCGAGCAAGGCGCGAACCGGCGCTTCTTGGCCGGCGCCGACGAAGGCCATCATCGCGTGGGCATCGTTGAAGGCATAGTTGCCGGCGCTGGCCTTGGTCCAGTTGGCGGCGAGCGCCGCCCAGCGGGGGCCGACATCGACGCCGCCGAGATGCAGCCGCCACAGGATCGCCGAAGCGTCGACCATGTTGAGCGCCAGCGTCGAGCGCTCGCCGTAGATCGGCCCGTCATAGAGCGCCAGCACCTGTTCGGTCTCGCCGAGATCGTAGTGAAACAGCGCCAGATGCCACCAATTGTGCACTTGCAGGAAGCTTTCCTTCGTCCAAGCTTCGGGGTTGGCTCGCATCCAAGCGATGCCGTCCTTTTGCCGGCTCTGCATTTCCATGACGTGGGCGACGGCGTGCTGTGCCCAGCCGTCGCGCGGCTCGATGTCGACTGCCATGCGGCCAAGCTTTTCGGCGCGCGCATAGTCGCCCATTTCCTCCAGCCCGAACGCCTGCATCCCAAGTATGGCGTGGTATCCCGGCATGCCGCTTTGCCACGACGGCAGCGCGCGGCCGATGCGGTCGCGCAGCATGCGGGCATTGCCGGTGAAGAAATCGATCTGGTGCCCGGTCTGCAGCGCCAGCGCATCGAGCGGAAACTCGATGGCGATATCCTCGAGCAGACGGGCGGCTTCATGCCAGCCTCCTGCGGCAAGACGGCCGAGCGCAGCGACATGCGCCTGCTCACGCGGCGTCGCCGCAAGCGGCAGCGACGCCTCATAGCAAGTCCTGGCCACGGCTGTCGCCTCACGCTCGGTGGCGAGGCCGAAGAGATAGCCCTTGAACACATGCGCCATGACGAAGCCGGGATCCTCGGCGATGGCGCGATCGACCGAGCCGACCGGATCGCCGATGAAGCATTGCAGTTCGCGGACAGCCTGGCTGTAGGACGAGAACCCGGCCTCGGTCGCACCCGAAAATGTCAGGCCGAATGCATCCCTGACTGCCATGTCATTCAATTGCCCGAGCGCATCGCCACCGTGGCGATGCCGGCGCCGACCAGCAGCGTGCCGCCGGTGCGGTTGAAGATGCGGATCGCCAGGGGATTACGCACGACGTTGCGCGCCCTTGCCGCGATTAACGCGTAGCCGAAGGCATTGGCGAAGGCGAGCGCCAGGAAGGTCGTTTCGAAGATCAGCATCTGCGTCCAGAAGTCGGCATGCCGGTCGAGGAACTGCGGCAGGAAGGCGACGAAGAAGGTGATGCTTTTCGGGTTGAGCGCGGTGACCAGCCAGGCATGCGCCATCATCTTGGCCGACGACACCGCGTCTAGGCGCGGCTCGGCCTTGAGCGTGCCACCGGCGCGAAACAGCTTTACGCCGAGATAGATCAGATAACCGGCGCCGATCACCTTCAGCAGCGTGAATACGGTGGCCGACGCCGCCAGCAGCGCGCCGATGCCCAGCATCGACAGCGTCATCGCCGTGAAGTCGCCGAGCGCCACGCCGACCGCCATCGGCAGCGCGGTGCGCCAGCCCTGGCCGAGGGCATAGGACACGACCAGAAGGATGGTCGGGCCGGGAATGACAAGAAGGATCGTCGAGGCGGCGGCAAAGGCGGCCCAGTTTTCGAAAGACATGTTCGTCTCCTTGAGCTCAAAGAAAAGGATAAATCCTTGGGCTGGCAAAGATGTAAAGGGGCAGCATCGAAAATGTGCGGCGCGACGGCTCGGCCGGGAGGTTAAGGCAGGGTAAGACGTCTTCACGCTTTTTCAACCATGATTGGTGAAAATACACTCTATCCGGCCGGACCGTGTTTCCCGGCGACAGCGTAGGGTTTGGGAAGATGCGTGAGTTGCCGCAAGGTCTGACGCCGCCGTACAATGGCGACGAAATCGAAATCGAAATTTCCGAACTCCAGCTTTCCCGCCGCGCAGTGTTGTCCGGCGCCGGTGCGCTGGCGCTGCTCGGCGTCGCCGGCTGCAGCCAGACGCTCGATTTGTCGGCGCTGCAACTCGACGGCGTCACCACCGGCGCGATCACCCCCATCCGCCCGAGCATCAGCGTCGACAAGAACATCACCAGTCCCGATGTGATGTATGCCTCTGTCACCGACGGCGGCTTCACGCTGCCGGAAGTGCCCTACCTCAAAGTCAAGCCGGAGTTCCGTCGCCAGATCGTCGTCGACCCGACCGGCGAGCAGCCCGGCACCATCGTCGTCCATTCGCAGGAGCGGCTGCTCTACCTGGTGCAGCCCGGCGGTGACGCGATCCGCTACGGCGTCGGCATCGGCAAGGAAGGCTTCCGCTGGTCCGGCCGCGCCAACATTCAGTACGGCAAGGAATGGCCGACCTGGACGCCGCCGGCCGAGATGATCGCCCGCAAGCCGGAACTGGTGAAATGGCAGGCCGGGCAACCCGGCGGCCTCGACAACCCGCTCGGCGCGCGCGCGCTGTACATCTACCAGAACGGCCACGACACCGGCTACCGCATCCATGGTTCGCCCGAATGGTGGAGCATCGGCCAGGCGATGTCGTCGGGCTGCGTTCGCCTGATCAACCAGGACATCATCGACCTCTACAGCCGCGTCTCCAGGAAGAACCCGGTCGTCGTCGTCTGACCCTCCCGGTCGTCGTGTGATCCGATAGCGTGGCCGGCGCGGCCGCTCGACTCTCCCGTTGCGTGATCTCGCAAGACAGGCGAATGTGCCTGCAAAGCCACTGCTCGGGAGACGTGAAGCATGTCCGGAACTTTTGTGATCGCGCAAGGCGGCGGTCCGACCGCCGTCATCAACCAGACGATGGTGGGCGCTGCGCTCGAAATCCGCAAGCGGCATCCCGGCGCTAAGGTCCTGGGCTCGATCCATGGCGTGCGCGGCATTCGTGACGGCAACTATATCGATCTCTCAGCGATTCCAGAGGATCGGCTGCGGCTGATTGCGGCAACGCCGAGCGCCGCGCTTGGCTCGACGCGCGACAAGCCGGATGACGCCTATTGCGAGATCATCCTCAACGGTCTGAAGAAGGCCGGCGCCGACGCGTTCATCTATATCGGCGGCAACGACACGTCGGGCACGCAGCAGATCCTGACCGATGCAGCCGGCGGCAAGATGGCTTTCGTCCATGCGCCGAAAACCATCGACAACGATCTCGAGGAGAACGACCACACGCCCGGCTTCATTTCGGCAGCCGAGTTCGTCGCCGGCGCCTTCCTCTCGGTCGACCTCGACTTCCGTGCTCTGCCGGGTATCTATGTCGGCATCGTCATGGGGCGGCATGCCGGCTTCCTCACCGCCGCCGCTGCCGCATGGCAGCTTGACCCCGACAGCGGCCCGCATCTCGTCTATGTGCCGGAGCGGCCGTTCTCGGCTGCGGCCTTCATCGACGACGTGCGCGCCACGCTCGACCGCCACAAGCGCTGCATCGTTGCCGTGTCCGAAGGCGTCAGCACCGCCGACGGCAAGGCACTGGTCGAAAGCCTTGTCCCGCCGGAGAAACTGGAGCGCGATGCGCATGGCAACGTCAAGCTGTCGGGCAGCGACCTGCCGGCCGCCCTCGAGCGCGCGCTAGCCGAAGGATTGCCGGGCAAGCGGGCGCGTGTCGATGCGCTCGGCTACATGCCGCGCGGCTATGTCGGCGCCATCAACGCCGTCGATGCGCAGGAAGCTTTCGATGCCGGCGTTTTTGCCGTCGCTGTCGCCGAACAGGGCGGCGGCTCGGTGGCGCTGCAATATGACGGCGAGAAAACCGTGCTGAAGAAGGTGCCGCTGAAAAACGTTGCCGGCAAGACCCGCCACATGCCCGACGATTTCATGCTGCCGGAGGTCAACCAACTCTCCGATGCAGGCATGGCCTATCTGAAGCGACTGGTTCCAGAAAAATACAAGGTTGGAAAACCGTTCGTCTGATGCCGGCCCTCTTCTGATGCCGGAAATCTTGTGATGCTTGACTGGTTCAGCAAAACGAAGGTCGACGCCGTTACAACCATGCTGACCGAGCCGTTCGTGCATGATTTCGTGCGCGCCAACATCTGGCATCTTCGCGGCCGCGACGTCGACCTGCTTGTCGACACCGGCATGGGCATCCGCCCGCTGGCGCCGGAGATCGACACGCCGGCGGGCAAGCCGCTGCTCGTCGTCGCCACCCATATCCATCTCGACCATGTCGGCTCGCTGCACGAATTCCCGCTGCGGGCCGGGCCGAGACACAGCGCCGCGTATTTCAACAGCATGGATGACGCCGTCACCTACGCGCACATGTTCCACGATCTCGACGGCGCCGTCTCGAAGCTGCCGGCGCCCGGCTGGAAGGCCGCCGATTACAAGATTCCGCCGGCGCCGCTGATGCGAACACTTGACGAGGGCGACACGGTCGATCTCGGTGACCGGCTGTTCCGCGTGCTGCATCTGCCCGGCCATTCGCCCGATTCGATCGCGTTGTTCGACGAGGCCGACGGCCTGTTCTTCGCCGGCGACGCCATCTACGACGCGATGCTGATCGACGACCTGCCGGACTCCGACCGATCAGCCTATCGCCGGACAATGCAGCGGCTGCTCGATCTGCCGATCCGCATCGGTCATGGCGGCCACGGCCCGAGCTTCGACGCCAAACGGATGCGCGAGATCGCCAACGGCTATCTCAGGCGGACAGACGGGATCGGCGCATAAGAGGCTTCGATGGCCGGCAGGACAGAGCCGGGAAGACATGCGAGCTCGTGATCCCTGTCGGCAATTTGTTCTTGCTTTGTGCCGGCAACTATGTTATCCATTTCCGCATGGTGCTGATCGCGCCAACAACCCGCTGCAAGGCGGGTTTGTTGTTTCAGGTCGGCGCTATTCCTCTTCATCAAGGGTTCGACTCCAGCCATGCATCTGGCGAGCGGGCGACACCGACCCGATAAATTAAATCTTCGTAATATCATCTGGTAACCGCAATCGCCGCCCTAGATGCGGGGGCTGTCGATCCGGTCGGCTGCCTGCCAGGCGAGACAGGCAAGACGACCCTCGACACGCCGAATGGGCGATTCCCCAACCGGAACGCCACGGTGCCCGACCAATTTCTCGCCCGGACAACGGCCATGTCACCCATCCACATTCTTCGCAGACATCGCGTCGCCGCCTTGCTGGGCGCCGCACTGATTGTCAGCCCTTTCATCGTGCCCCTCGCCCCCAGACTGAATGGCGCTCTGGCAGAAACAGTGACCCCTCCCGTCACCGGGATGACGGTGCCGAATGGATCGTTTGCCCCGATCGTGGCGGCCGACAAACCGGCAGTGGTGACGATCACCACTGTCATGAAGGCACAGTCGGAGACCATGAGCGACGCTGCTCCGTTCGGCGACAACTCACCCTTCGACGACTATTTCCGCCAGTTCTTCGGCGACCAGGGACTGCCCGGCCCCAGGACACCGCCGCCGCAGCAGGAGCCCCGCTCAGAGGCGCTGGGTTCCGGCTTCATCGTCGCCGCCGATGGCACCATCGTCACCAACAATCACGTCATCGACGGCGCTACGTCGATCAAGGTCACTCTCGACGACGGCACCGAACTTCCCGCCGAGCTGGTTGGTCGCGACGCCAAGAACGACCTCGCCGTCCTCAAGATCAAATCCGACAAGACTTTGCCGACCGTCAAATGGGGCGACTCCGACAAGCTCATGCCGGGCGACCAGGTGCTCGCTTTCGGCAACCCGTTCGGCCTCGGCACCACGGTTACATCCGGCATCGTCTCGGCGCGCGGCCGCGATCTGCACAGCGGGCCGTTTGACGATTTCATTCAGATCGACGCACCGATCAACCACGGCAATTCAGGCGGTCCGCTGATGGATGTGAGCGGCAACGTCGTCGGCATCAACACGGCGATCTTTTCGCCGAATGGCGGCAGCGTCGGCGTCGGCTTCGCCATCCCGTCGGACCAGGCGCAAAAAGTGGTCGCCAAGCTGATGAAGGGTGGCTCCATTCAATACGGCTATCTCGGCGTCCAGATCCAGCCGGTGACGCCTGATGTGGCGAGCGCCGTCGGCCTCGATCAGCCCAGCGGTGCGCTGGTTTCCGCGGTCACTGACGGCTCGCCGGCAGCAAAAGCCGGCATCGAGACCGGCGACGTCGTCACCAGCTTCGCCGGTCAGCAGATAAAGGATCCCAAGGACCTGTCGCGTGCCGTTGCCGACGTCTCGCCGGGGGCCACGGAAACGCTCGATGTCTGGCGCAAAGGGAAGAATGTCGAAATTTCCGTCGATGTCGGGCGCAACGGAGACGATGTGCAGCCGGCATCGGTGGGCGGCGGACCAGAGGCACCGTCCGCACAGCCGGGCCTTCGTGCTCCTGCGATCGGCCTCGGTCTGATGGACGTCACCCCGGATGTCCGACAGGCGATGAACCTGGCGCCCAACCAGCGCGGCGCGCTGGTCGAGAGCGTCAATCCCGACAAGGCGGCCTCGGCTTCCGGTATCCAGCCGGGCGACATCATCGTCGCCGTCAATCAGGCGCCGGTGCGGGACGCCAGGCAGGCAGACCAGGCGATCGCGCAGGCCGGAAAGGCTGGCAAAAAGTCCGTGCTCCTGCTCGTCGAACGCGGCGACGCGCAGATGTTCGTCGCCGTGCCCTTCGCTAATGGCTGAGGCGGCGCATTGCCGCGAGGTCGCGGCCAAGATTCTGGTTGCCCGCCAGAGCATCTTCGAGAAGACTGGTGAAGGCCGACAGATGGCCTGATGCACACGGATGTTTCCATGGTCACCCGCGGCTTCTCTTCAGGACGAAAGCCCCCGACGGATGCGGATGCGCGCATTCCGCCGGGGCAGTATCTCGAGCAAGGGTTCCCGGTGCTGTCGGCCGGGCCGACGCCGCGCGTGCGCACCGAGGACTGGTCGTTCACGCTCAAGCACGGGCCGCGGCCGGTCAAGAAGTGGAGTTGGACAGAGTTCAACGCGCTGCCGTTGACCAAGATGACCCGCGACATCCATTGCGTGACCGCATGGACCAAGTTCGACACAGCGTGGCAGGGCGTGCTGGTCGACGATATTCTGGCGGATGCCGGCATTGAGCCACTGAGCCCCTTCACTCTGGCGCTGTCCTTCGACGGCTACACCACCAACGTGCCGACGAAGGATCTCACCGCCGGCAAGGCGATGGTGGCGCTGCTTTACGAAGGCAAGCCGATCACGCCGGACCATGGCGGCCCGGCGCGGCTGCTGGTTCCGCATCTCTATTTCTGGAAATCGGCCAAATGGCTGAACGGGCTGCAGTTCACCGAGCGCGACGAGCCCGGGTTCTGGGAGTTGCGCGGCTATCACATCTATGGCGACCCGTGGCGCGAGCAGCGCTATACGGGCGATCCATGAGCGACGGGCCGGCGGCGCAGTCGCCCTGGCAGACCGTCACCATCCGACGCATCGAAAAGCGCACGCCGCGCGTCACCAGCTTTTTCCTCGAGCCGTCGCGGCCCTTCGCCTATCGTGCCGGGCAGCATGTCGATGTCAGGCTGACGGCGCCGGATGGCTATCAGGCGCGTCGCTCCTACTCGATCGCCTCGGGGCCGGAAGCCGGCGAGATGATCGAACTGGCGATCGAAAGGCTCGATGATGGCGAGGTCTCGCCGTTCTTCCACGATATCGCGGCTGTTGGCGACGAGGTCGAATTGCGCGGACCGCTCGGCGGCCACTTCGTCTGGTACGACGGCGACGGCGGTCCGCTTCTGCTGGTCGGCGGCGGGTCCGGCGTGGTTCCGCTGATGGCGATGATCCGCCATCGCGCGGCGCGCAGATCGGCGGTGCCCGTGGCACTGGTGTTTTCCGCACGGGTCTGGGACGAGGTGATCTTTCGCGACGAGCTGATCGGCCTCGACGATCGTCGCGACGGCTTCGATCTGGTGCTGACGCTGACCCGCGAGGCCGCCCGGCGCCCGGCGGACTATTCGCGGCGGGTCGATGCCGCGATGATAGAGCAATCGATGGTGCGGCTGCCCGCGCCGCCAAGGTCCGCCTTTGTCTGCGGCTCGAATGCCTTCGTGTCGGCCGCCGCTCAGGCGCTGATCGATGCCGGCGTTCCGGCAGGCCTCATCCGCACCGAGCGCTACGGGGTTTGATGCATGTCGCGCAAAAGTATGCAGCGGTTTTGCGATAATGACATGCATAGAAAACGACAACGTAAGCGCGTCGCATAAGGCCGGCCAAACGCGACGCGCTTTAGCGGCCTCGCCGGTCAGGCGTCGATTTCGAGCGCCGTCAGTGGCTTCGAACAGCAGGCAAGGATGAAGCCGTCGTCGATCTCGTGATCGAGGATGCCGCCATTGTGGCTCATCTCGACTGTGCCCGAGACCTTTTTCACCTTGCAGGTTCCACACAGGCCGAACTCGCAAGCCGCTGGGATGCGCACGCCCGAAGCGCGCGCCGTCTGCAGCACGGTCTGGCCGGCAACGCAGTCGGCATCGACATCCGAAAGCGAAAAGCGGATCGGCGTTGCGGCCTCGGCAGGTGTCTCGACCCCGCCCTCTGCCGGCCCACCCTTTGCCGGCCCACCCTTTGCCGGTGATGTGAACGGGGCCAGTATTTCCTCCACCACTGGGGCCGCAAAGCTCTCCTGATGATAGTTGGCCATATCGAATCCGGCCGCCTCAAGCATCTGCCGCACGGCGCGCATGAACGGGTCGGGACCACAGCAGAAAATTTCGCGCTCGCGAAAATCGGGCGCCAGCAGCGGCAGCCGTATCGCGTCGATCCGGCCCATATGGCCGAACCAGCCCTCGCGGCTGGAGCGCTCCTCGATCATGAAGCCAAGCGTTAGGCCCGGCATGCGGCTGCCGAGCAGTTCGAGCTCCTTGCGGAAGATGATCTCCTCGGGCTTTCGTGCGCAGTTGACGAAGCCGACATCTGTCCATGGCGCGCAGTCGTTCAGCCAGCGCAGCATTGACATCATCGGCGTCACGCCGGAGCCGGCCGAAATGAACAGATACTTGGCCGCGGGGTGGCTGTGCAGCGAAAAGTCGCCGGTCGGCCCATAGGCTTTCACGTGAACGCCGGGTTTTAGATTGTCGAACATCCAGCGTGTGCCGAGGCTGCCGGCCTGCGCTTTCACCGTCACCGCGATCGAGAACGGCCGCGACGGCGAGGACGACAGCGTATAGGTCCGCATCAGCGGGCCGTCAGTGGTCGGCAGTTCCAGCGTCACGAACTGCCCCGGTCTGTAGCGGAACCAGGTCTGGTTGTCGGAGCGGAAGGTGAAGGTCTTCACGTCAGGCGCCTCGTCGCTGACGCCGATCACTTCCAGCACCTGAAGCCTGTCGTTCCAAGGCGCCATCTCGTCGAGATGGCGGTAGAGCCCGAGATCCGTCATCGAGTTCATACCCTTGACCTTTCTCAGGCGACGCTGCGCAACGCCGGCCGGCCGTCCTCGGCAAGGCGCGGCCCGATGAAGGAGGCGTACCATTCGACGAACTGGATGACGCCGCCCTCATGCAGTTCAGAATAGGGGCCGGGCTCATAGGCCGGCGACAGGATGCCGAAGGCGTTTTCCTCGACGATGCGGCGGTCCTGATCGTTGGTCTCGGTCCAGACACGGGTGAGTTCGGCGAGATCGTAATCGACGCCTTCGACCGCGTCCTTGTGGACGAGCCATTTGGTGGTGACGGCCGTTTCCGTGGCGCTGATCGGCAGCACGCGGAAGGTGACGGCATGGTCGCCGAGGATGTGGTTCCAGGTCGTCGGATAGTGATAGAGCAGCAGCGAGCCGATGCGCTCGGTCGAAACGCTGTCGGAAAGGTTCTTCTTCACCGCGCGTCTTCCCGTCATCGTGTAGCTGACGGCATCGCGCAGCAGCGGCGCGCGGGTGGCACGATACTGCCCGGCCGGATCGATGCGGAACCTGCTCGGCAAGCCCGCCGCCTCGCATTTCGCCCAGTGCATGAGCATCTCCGGATCGCTATCGGCGCCCTGCACGCCAGTCACGGTCGGCGCTTCCGGGAATGTCTTGCACAGTTCCGGATGGTTGCCGGCGCAATGGTAGCACTCGCGGTTGTTTTCCCAGACGAGCTTCCAGTTGCCCTTCTCGACGATGGTCGATTCGAAGGCGATTTTTGCGTCGCGCAGCCGGTGCGGCAGGAGGTAAGGCTCGATCATGGCGCGCATCGGCGCGAAATCGGCGGGCTTCTTGGCCAGGCAGATGAAGATGTAGCCGCCAACGCTTTCGCAAGCCACCGGCTTCAGGCTGAACTGGCTCTTGTCGAAGCCGTCCGCCATCTGCCTTGCGAACAAAAGCCGGCCATCCAGCTCGTAGGTCCACTGGTGATAGGGGCAGACAAGCTTCGCCGCCGTGCCTCTGTCGGCGTTGCAGACGCGGCTCCCGCGATGCCGGCAGGAATTGTGGAAGGCATTGATCCTGCCTTGCTGGTCGCGGACCAGCACGACCGGATAGTCGCCGACCTGGGCAGTGATGTAGCTGCCCGGCTTCGGCAACTCGCAATCGTGGCCGATGAACAGCCAGTCGCGATACCAGATCAGCTCCATGTCGAGCTTGAAGAAATCGGCATCAGTATAGAAGGGCTGCTCGAGCGAATAGCCTGCCCTGCGGCCGTGCAAGAGCCTCAGCATGTCGTTGCGCGCATCCATGTCCTGTTCCTTATAACCGTCGCATCGGCCCGAAATCGGAATCGATTTCGGAAAGCACGATGCGCAATTCAAAGTCTTCGAGCGTGTTTTGTGCGTCCAAATGGACGCACGTCGCTCCAAAGACTGAACTGGTGGTGATGGAGGAAGGATCGCTCGCAGGCCGGCGGACAGGCCAGACATGCATCATCCACCTCTTGACCGCCCACCGCGATCAGTCGTGTCTAGAAATCTCGGGCTGGTTTCCGGGCTCTGGAGTGTCCTTGCGGACTCATCGCGACACCTTCCCAGGCTTGTGGCCCAGTGGTCTCCCGTTGCGACTTGAACTCCACCACCGTTGCGGGGGCAGCGCCGGGTTCTGACCGGCTTCCCAATTCTCCGCTTCGTCGTCACCAAGCGGCACCTGAGTTGGCGTGATCTAATCATGACGGATGGCTGACTGTCGGCATGAAAGCGACATCGTATCCATGCGGCGCGACACGGCGGCGAAACCCTGTGGGCCGGGATTTGAGGGGGATGAATTTGCACCCGGCTGCGAGCGCTGCCGGTTCTGAAGGCACGCCGGATTTAACCATTGCAGGGCGCCTAAATGGTTAACGATTCGACAACAACTCAGCACCGGCTTTTAAGCCGCATCTAAAATCGAACCGAACGGTTCGTTTCTGTTGACAATGCGTGCATGACGCTGTGAACGCAGGTCGGGCAATTCGTCAAATGGTCGAATGGCGCCTTTGGCATAAACCTCTGAAACAAAAAATAAAATAACCCTACTGGAAGCATCTGGTACAATTTCAAGGTGTAGATTCTTGGTCCACACGGAACAACTTAGTGATTGGAATCCGCCGAACAACCTTCCCACATCGGGGCTGTCCGACGCGAATTCCTCCCAAGACACGCCGCTAGACGGACGGAAAATTAAGATACTGGAGTACCAAAAATGAAAAAGATTGCTCTTACTGCCGTCGCCGTTCTGGCCATCACCGGCAGCGCCTTTGCTGGCAGCGACCATTATGGGTCCAACGGCGCCAACCAGCCGGCCGCTGCGGTCGACAACAGCTCGTATACGGCTTCCATTCAGAAGCCGGCTCACGCTGAAAAGCCCGTTGTCCAGGGCGCCGACCGCAACCTTTTCGGCAACAATTAACAGCTGATCCCAAACAGCAGAGCGGCGTTGTCTTTCATAAAGACCGCGGCCGCCGCGCTGAGGGGATACGACAATTCAGGAGTACTAGAAATGAAGAAGATCATTCTTGCCGCCGCCGCCATTCTGGCCGTCTCCGGCAGCGCTTTTGCCGGCAGCGACAATTTTGGATCGAACGGCGCCAACCAGCCGGCCGCTGCGGTCGACAACAGCTCGTACACGGCTTCGATTCAGAATTCGGCTTCGGCGCAGAAGCCGCTTCCGGCTGACGAGAAGCCCGTCCACGGCAGCGACCGTAACCTCTTCGGCAACAACTAGTGTCGATCCCAACAGCAGCGGCGGCATTTGCCCGCCGCGCTGGTGGAACACGAAAAATCCAGGAGTACTGAAATGACGAAGATCCTTCTTGCGACCGCCGCCGTTCTGGCCGTCGCCGGCAGCGCATTTGCCGGTAGCGACAATTATGGATCGAACGGCGCCAACCAACCGGCCGTAGCGGTCGACAGCTCGTACACGGCTTCGATCCAGAATTCGGCCCCGGCGCAAAATCCGGTTCCGGCTGACGAGAAGCCTGTCCACGGCAGCGACCGCAACCTGTTCGGCCGCTAACAGCGACCTGAACGCACAAGAGCGGCGGGCTTTGCCCGCCGCTCTTGTTTTTTGCCTTCGCCAAACTGCCTGTATCCAGCAGTTAGGCCGCCGGCCTCAGGCTGCCTTTGCTTCCGCTTTGTGGAGTGTGAAGGAATGTCCGTCGGCATCGAAAATATGCAGGTCGCCGGCATCGGCATTCAACCGCAGCGCAGCACCCCGCTTGACCTCGACATTGCCGGGCAGCTTGGTCACCAGCGGCAGTTCGGAGCGGCCGATGTCGACATAGACGAGCTGAACCTCGCCGAGTTGCTCGACATAGTCCACCGTTCCCTCGAAAAGATAATCCGTCCCGGTGGCGATCATCAGATCCTCAGGCCGCACGCCGAAGCTCACCGAAGCGCCCTTCACTGACGCTGGCGTGGCGATCGGCACCGTCGCCTTGCGCCCGCCGACATGACTGACGACGGTCGGGTCGCCTGATTTGTCGATCGTCGCCGGCAGGATGTTCATTGCCGGCGAGCCGATGAACTGGGCAACGAACAGATTGCCGGGTTTCTTGTAGAGATCCATCGGCGTGCCGACCTGCTCGATATGGCCCTCCTTGAGGACCACGATGCGGTCCGCCAGCGTCATCGCCTCGACCTGGTCGTGGGTGACGTAGATCATCGTTGTAGCCGGCATCGACTCCTTGAGCTTGGCGATCTCGATGCGGGTGGCGACGCGCAGTGCCGCGTCGAGGTTCGACAGCGGCTCGTCGAACAGGAAAACCTTCGGGTTGCGCACGATGGCGCGGCCGATGGCGACGCGCTGGCGCTGGCCGCCCGACATCGCCTTGGGCAGGCGGTCGAGATATTTTGTCAGCTGCAGGATTTCCGCGGCCTGGCGCACTCGCTTGTCGATCTCTGCCTTGCTCTCCTTGCCGATCTTCATGGAGAACGCCATGTTGTCGTAGACGGTCATGTGCGGATAGAGCGCATAGGACTGGAACACCATGGCGATGCCCCGCTTCGACGGCGGCACGTCGTTGACCACCTCGCCGTCGATCCTGAGCTCCCCGGAGGTGATTTCCTCAAGCCCGGCGATGGACCGCAGCAAGGTCGACTTGCCACAGCCGGAAGGGCCGACGAAGACGATGAACTCGCCCGACTTTATGTCGAGGTCGATGCCGTGGAGAATGTTAAGATTGCCGTATGATTTCTTCACTTGCCTTAGCGTGACATCGGCCATGATTCCCTCCAGTGAATTGCAAATTCAGTTGACACGCCCGAACCAGGCGCCGTAGCCACCGAGGCGGATAGAGCCGACGCCAGTCTGTCCCGAAAACCCGTGCCCCGGCAAGGGCTGCAGCGAGCGTCCGCCGACATCGATTTCGGCCGGTCGGCTGCCGAGATTGAAGGCGCAGACGATCTGCTCGTTGCCCTCGCAGCGCGTGAAGGCGACCGTATCGCCCTGGCTTTCGATGAAGTCTATTTCGCCCTTGGCCAGCGCCGGACGCAAACGGCGGAAAGCGAGAAAGCGCCGGTAGTGTTCGAGCAGCGAGCTGTCGTCGCCCTGCTGCACATCGACCGCTTGCGAAAGGTGCTTGGCGGGCACGGGCAGCCACGGCCTCGCCTTGGAGAAGCCGCCATTGCCGTCCGCGCCATTCCAGACCATCGGCGTGCGGCAGCCGTCGCGGCCCTTGAACTCCGGCCAGAAGCGGATGCCGTAGGGGTCCTGCAGGTCCTCGAATTGCAATTCCGCTTCGCCAAGGCCAAGTTCCTCGCCCTGATAGATGCAGACCGAACCGCGCAGTGACATCAGCAGCGCCGAGATCACCTTGAGATAAGCGGTCTGGTCGGCCTCGCCCACCGCCCAGCGCGAGGCAGTGCGCATCACGTCATGGTTGGAGAAGGCCCAGCACGACCAGCCGTCGCTGGCAACCTTGCCGAAGGCTTCCAGCACCGAACGCACCTTTGCCGCGCTGATCTTTTCGGGCGCCAGGAAGTCGAACGAATAGCACATGTGCACGCGCTTGCTGCCGGCGGTATAGGCCGCCACCACCTCGAGCCCGCGCTGCGAATCGCCGACTTCGCCGACCGCCGCCGTCGCCGGATATTCGTCGAGCAGCGCGCGGAAGCGTTCGAGGAAGCCGAGATTTTCGGGGCGGCTCTTGTCGTAGAGATGGTCCTGGTAGTTGTAAGGGTTGACGGAAGGAGCGGTCTGGTCGTTGCGCTCTTCGGGCGGCAGCGGCGGATTGTCCTCCAGGCCCTGGCTGTGGAAGTAGAAATTGATTGTGTCGAGGCGGAAGCCGTCGACGCCGCGCTCCAGCCAGAAGCGGGTGACATCGAGCAGCGCATCCTGGACCGCGCGGCTGTGGAAGTTGAGATCGGGCTGCTCGGCCAGGAAATTATGCAGGTAATATTGCTGGCGGCTGGTGTCCCACTGCCAGGCCGAGCCGCCGAAGATCGACAGCCAGTTGTTGGGTGGCGTGCCGTCGGGCTTGGCGTCGGCCCAGACATACCAGTCCGCCTTCGGGTTGGTGCGGCTCGAGCGGCTTTCCCTAAACCACGGATGGATGTCGGCGGTATGCGACAGCACCTCGTCGATCATCACCTTGAGCCCGAGCCTGTGCGCCTCGGCGGTCAGGGCATCGAAATCGGCCAGCGTGCCGAACATCGGATCGACGTCGCAATAGTCTGATACGTCGTAGCCGAAATCCTTCATCGGCGACTTGAAGAACGGCGAGATCCAGATGGCATCGACGCCGAGCGCCGCGATATAGGGCAGCCTGCGGATGATACCCCTGAGGTCGCCGATGCCGTCGCCGTTCGAGTCCTGATAGCTGCGCGGATAGATCTGGTAGATCACGGCACCTCGCCACCAGTCGCGGTCGACAGCGAGGTCGGGGCTCAACGTTGCTTTCACAGCGGCTTGCATGATCTCAACCCCCTTTGACCGAGCCGGCGAGCAGCCCGCGGACGAAATAGCGCTGCAGCGAAAAAAACACGATCAGCGGCACGACAATGGTGATGAAAGCCGATGTCGTCAGGATCTCCCAGTCGCCGCCGCGCGAGCCGAGCAACGCGTTGAGCTTGGCGGTCAGCACGATCTGGTCGCCTTCGGTGCCGAGGAAAACCATCGCGACCAGCAGATCGTTCCACACCCACAGGAACTGGAAGATGGCGAAGGAGGCCAGCACCGGGAACGACAGCGGCAGCACGATCTTGACGAAGATCTCGAAATCGCTGGCGCCGTCGATGCGCGCCGACTCCATGATTTCGCGCGGCAGGCCGGCAATGTAGCTTCTGAGGAGATAGATGGCGAAGGGCAGGCCGAAGCCGGTATGCGCCAGCCAGATGCCGAGATAGGTTTTCGACGGCACGCCGAAGAAGCTGCCGACGCCATTGTAGAGTTTTAGCAGCGGGATCAGCGACATCTGCAGCGGCACGACCAAGAGCCCGATGATCACCGCGATGAGCAACGCCCGGCCGGGAAAGCGCATCCAGGCCAGCGCATAGGCGGCGAACGCCGCGATCAGGATCGGGATGACCGTCGCCGGAATGGTGACGGTCAGCGAATTCATGAAGGAGCGGCCGATGCCCTCCGAGAACAGCACCGTATTGTAATTGTCGGTGGTGAATTTCGGTGGCGCCGACGAGGCGTAGTAGACGCGCTGGCCGCGTTCACCCTCGAAGGGCTTGGTCGAGGTCATAACGAAACTGCCGTCGGCGTTGAGCTGCAAGGTCTCGCCGTCGCCGAGATCGGCTGTCGTGCCGGCGGGATATTGCGTCGGTGCCGACGACTTGACGCCGAAGGCGCTGATGTCGCGGGCCGGATCGTCGCCGAAGATGTTGCCCTCGAGGACGAACTTGCCGTCCTTCTCGACTTGCGCCGAGGCGGGTGGCAGCCGGCCCGCTTCCGTCTGGGTGGAACTGGCAAACGAGTTCCACCAGCCCGAGGCGATGATCTGATCCTTGTCGCGCAGCGACGAGACGAGAATGCCGAGCGTCGGCACGGTCCAGATCGCGACGAAGATGAAGACAGCGATATGGACGCCGAAACGGCTGGCAAAGGACTTTCCGGTCGAGACAGTCATCTCAATGTCCCCCCGTCTCTTTGTTCGCCTGGCGGATGTTCCAGACCATGATCGGAATGACCGCGATCATGATGATGATGGCAATGGTCGCGCCGCGGCCGAAATCGCCGCCGCCGCGGAACATCCAGTCGAACATCAGATTGGCCAGCACCTGGCTGTTCCATTGGCCGTTGGTCATGGTCAGCACGATGTCGAACACCTTCAGCACCAGGATGGTGATGGTGGTCCAGACGACGGCGATCGTGCCCCAGATCTGCGGCACCATGATCTTCCAGAAGATCTGGAACGGATTGGCGCCGTCGATGACGGCCGCTTCCAGCGTCTCTTCGGGAATACCTCGCAAGGCCGAGGACAGGATGACCATGGCAAAGCCGGTCTGGATCCAGATCAGGATGATCATCAGGAAGAAATTGTTCCAGAACGGCAGCGATATCCAGACCTGCGGCTGGCCGCCGAAATACTGGATGATGGCGTTGAGCAGGCCGATCTGCGTCTGGCCAGCACCACGATACTCGTAGATGAATTTCCAGATGACGCTGGCGCCGACAAACGAGATGGCCAACGGCAGGAAGATGAGGCTCTTGGCGATGGTGCCCCACCAGATCTTGTCGGTGAGGACGGCGATGATCAGCCCGAGGAAAGTGCAGGCGGCAGGCACGACCGCAAGCCACATGATGTTGTTGAGGATGGAGGTGCGGAACTCGCGGTCGCCGAACGCCCATTCATAATTGGCGAAGCCGACGAAGTTGGCGCCACCGCGATCGAGGAACGACAGCCTGAGCGTCTCCACGACCGGGTAGATCAGGTAGATGGTGAGGATGATCATGGCCGGGCCGACGAACAGCCACGGCCGGATCATCCCCTGCCGGCGCAGATTGTCGATGGCCGCAGCACCTGCAACGCCGCGCGACGGGAAGATGATGTCCACCAGCTTGTTGGCGCCCCAGAAATAGGCGACGCAGCCGCCGACGCCGACGATGATGACGAATATGGCCGAGAAAATCTGAGCCGCCACGGGTCCCTCCCTCTGCGCATGATCCGCCAGTCGAGAATGGCTTTGGCGACCGGATCATGCGCCGATTCAGTTGTTTGGAACGCGACCGGATGCAAGGCGGGGTTCTAGTCTTGCTGGTCGCGCGTCATGCCGGAATGTGCTCATAAACAAAGATTGCTGCGGCGCGGGCCGCCGGTCGGATCCGGGCCACTGAGCCCCGGATCCATTCAGGATCGGCAGTCCGCACGTCAGCCGGGACCGCCTACTTGATCGCGTCCCAGCTCTTCTGGATGTCAGTGGCGACATCCTGGGCGGACTTGCCGCCGACGAGATCGATCATGCCGGTCCAGAAGGCGCCGGCGCCGATCTTGCCCGGCATCAGGTCGGACCCGTCGAAGCGGAAGGTCGAGGCTTCGGCAAGGATTTCGCCCTGCTTCTTCAGCGCGTCGCTGGCATAGGCCTCCTTGTTGACCGACTTGAACGGCGTCACGAAACCGCCCTGGGCCATCCAGATCTCATGGGCGAGCGGCATCTTCAGGAATTCGATGAACGCGCGGGCACTCTTGCTATCCTTGGTGATCATGGCCAGCGTGCCGGCGCCGAGCACCGGGGTGCCGAGGTCGGGCTTGGAAGCATAAGGTGGGAAGTAGAAGAAATCGGCGTCCTGGCCGATCTCAGTGCCTTCCGGGAAGAAGGTCGGGATGAACGACGCCTGATGGTGCAAATAGCATTTCGGCGGCACCGAGAACAGGCCTTTCGGGCTGTCGCGGAAGTCGGTCGCCGCCACCGCCTTGGCGCCGCCGTCGACCATCTTGTCATCGGTCGCGATCTTGCCGAAAATGTCGATGGCGTTGACCACCGCGGGATCGTTGAATGGGATCTCGTTCTTCACCCACTTGTCGTAGGTCTCGGGCGTCTGCGTGCGCAGCATGATGTCCTCGACCCAGTCGGTCGCCGGCCAGCCGGTGGCGCCGCCCGAACCGAGCCCGATGCACCATGGCGTGCCGCCGTCGGCGATGATCTTCTTTTCAAGCTCGGCGAGCTCTTCCTGCGTCCTCGGCACCTCGTAATCTGCTTCCTCGAAATTGTCCGGCGAGTACCAGACCAGCGATTTCACGTCGGCCTTGTAGGGGAAGGCGAAGAAGCCCGGCTTGCCGTCCTTGTCGTTGAAGGTGCCGAGGTCGACCCATGACTGGCCGGCGCCGTAATTGTCCTTGATCCAGTTGGCGGTGTCGTCGCCGAGCGGCGTCAGCAGGCCCTTGGACGCCAGATCCTGGATTAGGCCCGGCTGCGGCAGCACCGCGATGTTGGGCGGGCTGCCGGCCTGCGTGTCGATGACGATCTGCTGCTCGTAATTTTCCGACGACGAGTATTTGATCTCAGCGCCGGTGGCCTCCGAGAAATAGTCGAGAACGGTGCGCACAAGGCCCTCGTCCTCGCCGCGCCATGGCCCGAAGATCGATAGCGTCTCGCCCTTGAGGTCAACCTTCTTGAGCTCTTCGTAGTTTGCCCAGTTGAAACGGGGGTCTTCACCCGGCTTGAACTTCAGTTCGGCTTGCGCCGGTGCCCCCAAGGCGAGCGTGACAAAAGCGGCGCTCAGCAGAAGCATTTTCGTCATAGGTATTCCCTCCCAGTGGTGACAAACACCGGACGGAACCTCCATTCCGTCCGCCGACGCCGCAGGACTGTGACTCAGTCGGAAAGGAACCGCAACCTTTCGAAGAGTCTTCCAAAGCGCTTTGGGTCTTTCCGATCACGCCACTGAATGGATCAGGAGTCAAGAGGGAGATAGGCTAATCGATTTAATTCTGCCGACATAAGGAGCAACTAAATGCGATGCAGTAGGCTTTTTTGGCGCAGCAGCAGCAAATTTTGCTTCAAACCGGTCAGAAACAGTGCTTATGATCTTAAATGCAGCAGCGCTGCCGTGGCGGGGCCGACAATCCATAGTTAAAAGCGCTTTGAGGCTTGGAGGCCTCCGGTGAACCTCAAACAGCTTTCCCAGATGCTGGCGCTTTCGCAGACAACGGTGAGCCGTGCGCTCAACGGCTACCCGGAAGTCAACGAGGAAACGCGCCGGCGGGTGATCGACGCCGCCAAGCGCCACGGCTACCGCCCCAACCCGAGCGCGCGCCGGCTGGCGACCGGCAAGACCGGGATGATCGGTTATGTCTTGCCGACCGGGACGACCGTCGACATGGACCCGCATTTCGTCGAATTCCTGTCCGGTCTCGGCGACTACGCCCGTTTGCACGAACTCGACCTGGTGCTGTCCCCGGCCGATGCCGACGACGAGGAGACGACCTACCGGCGCATCGTCGCCAACCGGCAGGTCGACGCCGTCTACATCTCATCGCCGAGGCCGGCCGACCGGCGGGTGGCGCTGGTCAGCACGCTCGGCATCCCCTTCATCGTCCATGGCCGCAGCGAAGGGCTCGATTTCGACTACCCCTACACCGACATCGACAATGAGGGCGCCTTCCACGAGGCGGCTCGGCTGCTCGTCCAGCTCGGTCACCGGCGGCTGGCGCTGATCAACGGCGACGACCGCGAGACCTTCGCCATTCACCGCGAGCGTGGCGTGCGCCGGGCGCTGGCGGCGAGCGGTCTGGCCCTAGGCGAAGGCCATGTCTGTTCCCTCGCCATGACCGAGGAGAACGGCTACCGCGCCGCCAGACGGCTGCTCGAGCGCAGCGATGCGCCGACCGCGATCGCCTGCTCCAGCCTGATCATGGCGCTCGGCGTCGTGCGGGCGGCGCGCGATCTCGGCCTGACCATCCCCGGCGACCTGTCGCTGATCGCCCATGACGACGTCTTCCCCTGGCTGAAGCCGGAAAATTTTTCGGTGCCGTTGTCGACGACGCGTTCGTCGATCCGTTTGGCCGGCGCGCGCGTCGCCGAGCGGCTGGCGGCGCGGATTTCCGGATTGGAGGAGGGCGCCCGCGGCGAAGTCTGGCCGGTCGATCTGGTGGTACGGGGATCGGTCGCCGGAGCCCGGGCCTAGCGCACTGGTTTCGGCTCGACCTGACCTGAATCAACACAACCCCAAAGCGCCAGAGCTATACCATCGCAGCCTCGGCCGCCTTGGTGACCAGCAGGCCGTAGTCGAAATCTTTGTCCCTGCCCTTGGGGCCGAAATTCACGGCCGTGGCGCTTCTGTCTGCGCTGATCAGGGCAAAACGGTTCACCACTTCCGCCCAGGATTTTTCCGGAGCCTAGCCGAAGAGCGGCAACGTTGCCAAAGGCGCGCAAATTCCTTCTCGCACAAGGGGGAGAAGTGGAGACGCGCATCAGTCGAGGAACGGCTTGGCCTTCATTGTCGCGGGCACCGGCACGCCAAGGCGCGCAAGCACCGTCGGCGCAAGCTGCAGCTGGTCGAGCAGCGTATCGGCCTCCGGACCCTTGCCCTGTCCGAAATAATACAGAGCAAAATCCTGCATATCGTCGTCATGGCCGCCATGATGGCCGCGATCGGTCTGGCCGTGATCGGCGGTGACGATCACCTCGTAGCCGGCGTCCCGCCAGCGCGGCAGGAAGGTGGCCAGCATGCCGTCCATCGCATAAACGGCATGGTCCATCTCGTGGCAGTCGTGGCCGAAGCGGTGGCCCATCGAGTCCAGTGTGCAGGTATGCAGGATGCCGTAGTCGATGCCGTGGCGCCTGGTCAGCATGGTCAGCGTCGCGAACAGGTCGATGTCGCTCGGCGTCATCTGGTTGCGGGCGTTGTAGCCGGTCATCGTGTGGAAACGGCCATACGTGATCGGCCCGCCCGGCTCGTCGAATTCCATATCCTCGACCAGATCGAAAGGATAGGCCCGGAAGAATTCGGACCAGTAGGAATGGGTGACCGCGCCGGTCTTGCCACCGGCCTTGCTGACCTCGGAGAAGATATCCGGTTGCTCGACGCGAAACCGGTTCTCGTTGGTCAGGATACCATGCACCTGCGGCGCCACGCCGGTGTGGATCGAGGCATAGCAGCAGGCCGAGGTCGACGGCAGCACGGAACGCATCTTCCAGATGCGCGCTTCGCCCGATTGCACCCAGCCTTCGAGATTGCCCATCAGCCGGCGCCAGTTGCGGTAAGGCACGCCGTCGAGGATGATCAGCAGAAGTTTTGTCGTCAGCGCCACGGGGGTGTCTAATTGCCCGCGCTGGCCATGCGCCGTCCCTTGATCGCCTTTTCCAGCCAGCCGATTTCCATTTCGGGGACTGAGGACAAGAGAAGGTCGGTGTAGGCATCGAACGGCGGCGCCAGCACCTGGCTTTTCGCGCCGTAGCGCACCACCTCGCCGCGATACATCACCGCGATCGAATCGGCGATCGACTTCACCGTAGCGAGGTCGTGGGTGATGAACAGATAGGCGACGTTTTCCTCTTTCTGCAGCTCGAGCAGCAGCTTCAGAATGCCATTGGCCACCAGCGGGTCGAGCGCCGAGGTCACCTCGTCGCAGATGATCAGCTTCGGCTTGGCCGCAAGCGAGCGGGCGATGCAGACGCGCTGCTTCTGGCCGCCGGAAAGCTCGGCCGGGTAGCGGTCGATGAAACCCTTGCCCATTTCGATCTTGTCGAGCAGCTCGGCGACGCGGGCGTCACGTTGCCTTCCACGCAGACCGAAATAGAATTCGAGCGGCCGGCCAATGATGGTGCCGACGGTCTGGCGCGGGTTCATCGCCACGTCGGCCATCTGATAGATCATCTGCAACTGGCGCAGATCCTCCTTGGGCCGGTCGGCGAGCCGGTTGGCGAGCGGACGTCCATCGAAGGTGACGGTGCCCTCTTCGGGTGGCAGGAGGCCGGTGATGGCGCGCGCCAGTGTCGACTTGCCCGACCCGGACTCGCCGACCACGGCCAGCGTCTGGCCCGGATAGATGTCGACCGAGACGTTCTTCAGCACCTTGATATGGCTGCGACCATAGGCAGCGGTGATGTTCTTGACCGACAGGAACGGCGTCGTGCCGGGCTTCTGCTCCTGGTGCTCGATCTCATGCACCGAGACCAGCGCATTGGTGTATTCCTGGCGCGGCTCCTTGATGATCTGGCGGGTGCCGCCCCATTCGACCAGCCGGCCATGGCGCAGCACCATGATCTCGTCCGAGACCTGCGCGACGACGGCAAGGTCGTGAGTGATGTAGAGCGCCGCGACATGGGTGTCGCGGATGGCGTCCTTGATCGCCGCCAGCACGTCGATCTGCGTCGTCACGTCGAGCGCCGTGGTTGGTTCGTCGAAGACAATCAGGTCGGGCTCGGAGCACAGCGCCATCGCCGTCATCACGCGCTGCAGCTGGCCGCCGGACACCTGGTGCGGAAAGCGCTCGCCGATGCTTTCGGGGTTCGGCAGGCTGAGCTTCTTGAACAGCGCGACGGCGCGTTTTTCGGCCGCGGCCCGTGTCGCCGTGCCATGCAGCAGCGTCGCCTCGACCACTTGGTCCATCAGTCTGTGCGCCGGGTTGAAGGCGGCGGCAGCCGATTGCGCGACATAGCACACCTCGCGGCCGCGCAGCTTGCGAAAGCCCTCCTTGCCGCCCTTGAGGATGTCGCGGCCGTTCAGAATGACCTCGCCGCCGGTGATGCGCACGCCGCCGCGGCCATAGCCCATCGACGCCAGGCCGATGGTCGACTTGCCGGCGCCGGACTCGCCGATCAGGCCGAGCACCTTGCCCTTCTCGAGCGTCAGCGACACATCATGGACCAGCACGATGTTCTTCGGCGGCTCGCCCGGCGGGAACACCGTGGCCTCGATGCGCAGATTGCGGATGTCGAGCAGCACGGACTTTGCTCGCTGGTCAGCCATTATCCGCGCCCTCCCTTCAGGCTTGTCGTGCGGTTGAGCACCCAGTCGGCGACGAGGTTGACGGAAATCGCCAGCATCGCGATCGCCGCCGCAGGGATGAGTGCCGCCGCTATGCCGAAGACGATGCCGTCCTTGTTTTCCTTGACCATGCCGCCCCAATCGGCGCTAGGCGGCTGCACGCCAAGTCCGAGGAAGGACAACGTCGACAGGAACAGCACCGCATAGATGAAGCGCAGGCCGAGTTCCGAAACCAGCGGCGACAACGCATTGGGCAGGATCTCGCGGAAGATGATCCACATGCTGCCTTCGCCGCGCAGCTTGGCCGCCTCGACGAAATCCATGACGTTTATGTCGACGGCGACCGCCCGCGACAGGCGATAGACGCGGGTCGAGTCGAGAATGCCCATGACCAGGATCAGCGTCACCAGATTGGTTGGCAGCACCGACAGCACGACGAGGCCCATGATCAGCGTCGGGATCGACATCAGGAGATCGACAAGGCGCGACATAAGCGTATCGAACCAGCCGCCGAAAACCGCCGCCGAGAAGCCAAGGATTGCGCCGAGCGAGAAGGACAGCGCGGTGGCCAGCACCGCGATGAACAGCGTGACGCGGGCGCCATAGATCATGCGCGAAAGAAGGTCGCGGCCGAGATTGTCGGTGCCCAGCCAATGTGTCGCCGACATCGGTCCCCAGACATCGCCGACGATCTCCCCATTGCCGTACGGCGCGATCCAGGGCGCGAAGATCGCTGCCAGCACGAACAGCGCCGTCAGCACCAGGCCGATCAGCGCGGGGATGGGGATGCGTTTTATGTCGAGCATGCCCGCTCCCCTATTTCGGATGTCTGAGACGCGGATTGGCGACGATCGCCGCTATGTCCGCAATGATGTTCAAGCTGATGTAGACAGCGGCGAAGATCAGGCCGACCGCCTGCACCACCGGCACGTCGCGCTTGGTGACGTGGTCGACGAGATATTGGCCCATGCCCGGATAGACGAAGATCACTTCGACCACGACGACGCCGACGATCAGATAGGCGAGGTTGAGCATGACGACGTTGATGATCGGCGCAATCGCATTGGGAAAGGCATGCCTGCGGATGACGGCGAATGCCGAAAGCCCCTTGAGCTCGGCGGTTTCCACATACGCCGATTGCATGACATTGAGGATAGCGGCGCGCGTCATGCGCATCATGTGGGCGAGCACCACCAGCGTCAGTGCCGCCGCCGGCAGCATGATCGCCTGCATGCGCTCGCCGAAAGGCATTCCGTCATAGACTGTCGAGATGCCGGGGAAGATCTGGTATTTCACGGCGAAGAAATAGACGAGCACGTAGCCGATGAAGAATTCGGGAAACGAGGTCGAGGCAAGCGCCAGTCCGGAGATCAGCTTGTCGACCCAGCCATTGCGGTAACGCACTGCGATCAGGCCGAGGACGATCGCCAGCGGCACGGCCACGACCGCCGCCCAGAAGGCGAGGAACAGCGTGTTCCACAACCGCCCCTTGATCGACGCCGCAATATCCTGCCCGCTCGACATGGCGGTGCCGAGATCGCCGGTCACGACGCCGCCGAGCCAGCGGAAATAGCGGATAAAGGCCGGATCGTTGAGGCCGAGCTGCTCGCGCAGATTGGCGAGCGACTCCGGTGTCGCCGACTGCCCGAGGATGGCTTGCGCGACATCGCCGGGCAGGATCTGGGTTCCGGCGAAGATCAGGACCGATACGGCCAACAGCAAGAGGATGCCCAGCGCAATGCGCTGGGCCACCAGTTTCACGATGGGTGAGGACATATCCGCAAGGCCGGGCTCAGGCTTCGAGCCAGCACTTTGCCAGTGCGTAGCCGTTCATCAGCTCCTGATGCGGATCGTCGACCCAGCCGGCGACCTTGGCGCCCGTCGCGTCGATGAACTGATTGAACATCGGCAGGATCAGGCCGCCCTCGTCGCGCACAAGGACAGCCATGTCGTGGTACATCGCCTTGCGCTTGGTCTCGTCGAGTTCGGCGCGGGCCGCCAGCACCATCTTGTCGAAATCCGGGCGCTTGAAACGCGTATCGTTCCAGTCGGCCGTCGACAGATAGGCGGTCGAATACATTTGGTCCTGGGTCGAGCGGCCGCCCCAGTAGGAGGCGCAGAAGGGCTGCTTGTTCCAGACTTCGTTCCAGTAGCCGTCGCCCGGTTCACGCTTGAGCTCGATCTGGATACCGGCCTTGGCGGCGCTCTGCTGGAAGAGCTGGGAAGCGTCGACGGCGCCGGGGAAGGCGACGTCCGAGGTCCTGAGCAGCACCGCGCCGTCGTGACCCGACTTCTTGAAATGGAACTTGGCCTTGTCGGGATCATACTTGCGCTGTTCGATCTCAGTGAACAGCGGATAGGACGCATTGATCGGGAAGTCGTTGCCGAGCGAACCATAGCCTCTGAGAACCTTGTCGAGCATCTCCTCGCGGTCGATCGCCAGCTTCAGCGCCATGCGCAGGTCGTTATTGTCGAACGGCGCTGTGTCGCAGTGCATGATGAAGACATAGTGACCCGGCCCCGCATGGTTGCGGATGGTGACGCCGGGCAGGCGCTTGATCAGGTCGACGATCTTCGGCTCGACGCGGTTGATCATGTTGACCTGGCCGCCCTGCAGGGCCGAGGTGCGCGCAGTGGCATCGTTGATGACGATGATCTCGATCTGGTCGGCATGGCCCATCTTGTCGCCCTGCCAGTAATTGGCAAAGCGCTCGCCGCCATGGCGCACGCCGGGCTCGTTGATGGTGATCTTGTAGGGTCCGGCCGAGATGCCGGCATCGGCCTTGTCCTTGCCGCCATTGGGCTGGACGATCAAATGGTAGTCGCTGAGCAGATAGGGCAGGTCGGCATTGGCTTCCTTCAGCGTCAGCACGACTTCCTTGCCGCTGGCCTTGATGCTCTCGATGCCCTTCATGTAGCCGAGCGCGCCCGACTTCGACTTCTCGTCCGAATGGCGTTCGAGCGTCGCCGCCACGTCCTCGGCGGTCACCGTCTTGCCATTGTGGAATTCGACGCCGTCGCGGATCTTCAGCGTCCAGACCTTGGCGTCGTCCGACGAGCCGATCTCCTCGGCAATGCGGTTCTCGAGACTGCCTTCCGGGGAGAGCTCGACGATTAGTTCGCCCCACATCTTGCCGAAGGCGAACGGCACCTGGGTCATGAACAGGGCCGGATCGAGGCTGTTGGTGGACTCGCCGCCGACCAGGCCGGCCTTCAGCGTGCCGCCCTTGACCGGACCCGCGGCGCGCGCCGCGCTTGAAAGCAGCGAGTTGGCGAACGTCGCGGTGACGCCGAGTGCTGCCGCCCGGCCGAGAAAATCACGACGGCTCAGTTTGCCGGATGCGACGCGCCGGCTAAGAAATTCCAGTTCGTTCGACATGTTGAGTTCCTCACTCTGTTGGTTCGACCTTGTGGTCGTTTTTTATCGTTTCTTGTGAGGAGAATAATGACCGCAACGGAACGCCGTAAGCAAGACCGAATGCGACATGCCGTGGCGTAAATCGCACGTCGCAATTGGATCAATCCGCATAAGCGCTCAAAGCAGAGCGCGCGGGATTTTCTCTTCGAAATTGCGCTCGAAAACCAGTTTCTCGCCTTCATAGGCTTCGATTCTGGCGTTAACCATGAAGTTTTGCGCGTCGGACCGCATCTCGGCGAAGGTTTCGGTGCGCACCGACCATCCATTTCGCGACAGCGTCTGCGTCCAATGCGTCTTGCCCGACGCTGACAGCGGATTGTCGGGATGGATCGCCCATGTCTCTCGCGCGATGCTGCCATTGGCGAGGCCATGCTCCAGATCGCGCACCTCGCCGAAATCGTCGACGATGGAAAGCGTGACAATTCCGGTCTTTTCGTCGCGATCGACATGACGTTCGGAATTGGCAGCGCGGATCGTTTCGGTCGCCCAAGGCGATGCTGCCTCGGGCGTGGGGAACGTGACTTCATCGCCTTGCGCCAGCGGGCGCAGCGGCAATTTCAGCGTCGCCGCCGACAGGTCGAGCCGGACCGGTTCCGGAGATGGCCAGATCATCGGCCAGTAGGCGTTCGAAACGGCAATACGCAGGCGATGGCCTGATGGCACGCGATAGGCGCATTGGTCGAGCACCACCCGGGCGCTGACGGTTTCGCCCGGCACCAGCGGTTGCGGGAATTCGTGCGAGTTGTGGTGCGTCAGGTTGAGCACGCCGTAGGAGATCAGCTCCGATGCGCCGTCGGGATGCACATCGCACAGCCGGATGGCGATGTTCGCTTGAGGCCGGTCGGACGAAACCCTGACCAGCACTTCCGGTGCGCCGACAATGTCGATCGCCTCAGTCAGCGCCGGCTGGTCGAAACACACCGATAGTGCATCGTCGGGGCGCTGCTCGCCGGGCAATTCCGGGCCGAACGTGAAGGGAAAATATTCGCCGCCGGCAAGGCCGCAGCTTTGCGGTGAAGCCACTATGCTCGGCTTGCTGCCCTCTGCGATCAGCTCGACTTCCTGCGTCTTGATATCAGACGACGGCCACACCGGTTCCGCGACCCAGCGGCCCGGCCGCTCCGGATGCCAGCGTGCGGGGCGGACGCTGTCCATGACATAGGCGCGGTAGGCCGGGTCGTCCTCGACGCCGGTGTCGATGTCCTTCAGCCAGCGGTCCCACCAGCGCAAGGCCTCCTGCAGGAAGCCGATGCGCGGTTCGGGTGCGGCATAGTGAGGGTATTTGTGGATCCAGGGACCAACGATCCCTTTGACCGGCGCCTCGATATTGGCGGCGAGATGGGAAATGGTATTTCGATAGCCGTCATGCCAGCCGCCGATCGACAGCACCGCAGCTTGGATGGCCGAATAATCCTCGCAGATCGAGCCGCGCCTCCAATAGGCGTCGCGGTGCTGATGCTTCAGCCACAGCGGCGCCAGGAAGGGCTGATTCTCCAGCCGGGTCAGCCACAGGTCGCGCCACCTGACGTCGCCGGCCAGCAGCGGATCCGGCGGCCGCGAGGAATAGGACAGCATGGTCGAGGCCCAGCCGAAATTCTCGATCAGCAAGCAGCCGCCCTTGTAGTGGATGTCGTCGGCATAGCGGTCGACGGTCGAGCACAGGCTGATGACTGCCTTTAGCGCCGGCGGCTGCTTGGCAGCCGTCTGCAGGCAGTTGAAGCCGCCCCAGGAGATGCCCATCATGCCGACACTGCCGTTGCACCAGGGCTGGGCCGCCGCCCAGGCAATCACGTCGCAAGCGTCCTGCAATTCCTGCTCGGAATATTCGTCATCCATCAGCCCTTCGGAATCGCCATTGCCACGCATGTCGACGCGGATCGATGCGTAGCCGTGGCCCGCGAAATAGGGATGCGTCAGCTGATCGCGAAAGATCGTGCCGTCGCGCTTGCGGTAGGGCAGGTGCTCGAGGATCGCCGGCACCGGACCGTCGGCAGCATCGGCCGGCATCCATACCCGCGCCGACAGCCGGCAGCCATCCGGCATGACGATGCCCATGTCAGGAAATTCGACGACCTTGCGGGGAAATTCTGTGACGGTTTTCATGCGGCGCTCCTGGCTGGCCGCATGATGGAGCCCGAGCCTGCCGCGTCGTGGGCCAGCCAACGAATTCGGCTGGTCAATCCGCGTCAATTCAACGGAATGTCGTTTTCGGCCTTGCTCGCCTGATAGGCGCCGGACAATTCGTCGTAGCGCTCGGCGATCTTGCCGATTCTCGCTTCCAGCCGCTGGCGCTCGGCCTCGGACAACGACCGCACCAGTTTGCGGATCGAAAAGCTCTTCCAATAGACGTTCTCGGCATTGTAGCCACCGGGGTCGAGGGTGAAGACCTCCTTCAGGATCTTCAGGTCGTGAGGGATGGCAAAGCTGTCGCGCGAATCCTCGTGGCTGAACAAATAGTAGAAATTATCGAAGCCGGTCCAGGTGATCGCCGACAGGCACAGCGAGCAGGGTTCGTGCGTGGCGAGGAAGATCGCGTCCTTGGTATCGACGCGCTCGGCCTTCGGCATTTCATAGAACCGCTTTAGGCAATGCACCTCGCCATGCCAGAGCGGACTTTCCGTCTCGTTGTTGGTTTCGGCGAGCACCAGCGAGCGATCATCCTTTCTCAGGATCGCCGCGCCGAACAGCTTATTGCCGTGGGCGACGCCTTCGGTGGTCTTCGGTATGATGTCGTGCTCGATCACGTCGAGCAGGCGATCGATCAGCGAGACGTCGGCCATCAGGCGGTCCCGTCGGGGAGTTCGATCTCGTAGGAGTGCGAGAAATGGCACTCTTCGAGATTGGAGCCGTCGCCACCGCGGTCGACGACGAGAAAGTCCTGGGCCTCGCCGATCGGCGTCAGCACGCCGTGCCACCGATTGCGCGGATAGTTGACGCCTTGCCCGGGCGCGGTGATGAAGGCGTGCGGCTCACCAGGGCCGTCGTCGCCATCATGGCAGACGACGACCAGGAACGGCCGTGGCGACAGCGGGATGAAAGCCTGGCTGCCGAACGGGTGACGCTCGACCATGGTGAGCTTCAGCGGAAAATCGTAAGGCGTGCCGCGCACCATGGAGATCAGCACGCGCGCATTCGGCCCCAACGCCTCGGCGGTGGCGAGGTCGTGATAGCGCTCGGCCTTGCCGCCATTGATCGGATAGTGATTGTCGCCGCCCATATCGATGACGTCGCCGAATTCGGCGAAGGTCTCGCGGGTCAGCGGCCGGGCGACGATTCGGGTCATGGCGCGCGCCTCGCGACGCCGGCGCCGCCAAGCTTGGCATGCCGGTTGACGTCCTTGTAAAGCAGGTAGCGGAATTTTCCGGGACCGCCGGCATAGCAGGCCTGCGGGCAGAAGGCGCGCAGCCACATATAGTCGCCGGCCTCGACCTCGACCCAGTCCTGGTTGAGGCGGTAGACCGCCTTGCCTTCCAGCACGTAGAGCCCGTGCTCCATCACATGAGTCTCGGCGAACGGGATGACCGCGCCCGGCTCAAGCGTGACGATGGTGACATGCATGTCGTGGCGCATGTCGGCCGGATCGACGAAGCGCGTCGTCGCCCATCTGCCTTCGGTGCCCGGCATCGGCGTGGGCGCGATGTCTCGTTCCTTGGCGAAGAAGGCTTGCGGGACATCGATGCCCTCGACGGCGTCGTAAGCCTTGCGGATCCAGTGGAAGCGGACAGCAGCACCGCTCTCGTTGCGAACGGTCCATCCGCTGGCCGGCGGCAGGAAAGCAAAGCTACCCGGCTGCAGGACATGTTTCTCGCCAGCCAGCAAAACGGTCAGCTCGCCCTCAACCACGAACAAGGCGCCTTCGGCGCTGGCATCCGGTTCAGGCCGGTCGCTGCCGCCGCCGGGCGCGACCTCGACGATATATTGCGAAAACGTCTCGGCGAACCCCGACAGCGGGCGCGACAGCACCCAGACGCGGGTCTTTTCCCAGAATGGCAGGGCGCTGGTGACGATGTCCTGCATCACGCCCCTTGGAATGACCGCATAGGCCTCGGTGAAGACAGCCCGGCCGGTCAGCAGCTCACTCTGGCCGGGGTGGCCGCCCTGCGGCGCGTAGTAGAATCGGTCGGCCATCTTGATCGTGTCCATGAGTTCAAAGCCTATTGCGGAGCCAAAGCCTATCGCGGAAGCCAAGGCTATTGTGGAAGCATGTCCCTGAGGCGGAGCAGTGCGATGCGCTCGACCTGTTTGCAGGCGGTGTCGAATTCAACGTCGTGGCTGTTGCCGCTGCGCGCCTCGAACTCCGCCAGGATTTCCGCCTTGGTCTTGCCTTTCACCGCGACAATGAAGGGAAAGCCAAAGGAAGTGACGTAGGCGGCATTGAGTTTGGAGAACAACTCGCGCTCCTTGTCGGTCAGCGCGTCGAGCCCGGCGGAAGCCTGTTCCCTCGTCGATTCCGCCGACAGCCGCTTGGCCTGCGCCAGTTTGCCGGCGAGGTCGGGATGAGCGTTGAGCACGGAGAGCCGCTCGGCCTCGCTGGCGCCGCGAAAGACGCGGCACAGCGCATTGTGGAGGCCGCCGGCACTGTCATGCGCCGGGCCGAGTTCCAGTTCGAAGGCGCGCTCGGCGATCCACGGCGAATGCTCGAACACGCCACCGAATGCATGGACGAAGGCCTCGAACTCCATTTTCGACGGGCGCAGCGCCGGCGGCCGGAAGGGATGGGTCTCTTGCCAGTGCCTGGCGATATCGATGCGCCGCGCCAACCAGACCCTGTCATGCGATCTGACGTAGTCGACGAAGCGCTTCAGCGCCGCGGCCCGGCCCGGCCGGCCGACGAGGCGGCAGTGCAGGCCGATATTCATCATGCGCGGCCTGCCTGCCTTGCCCTCGGCGTAGAGCGTGTCGAAACTATCCCTGAGATAGGCGAAGAACTGGTCGCCCGAGTTGAAGCCCTGCGGCGTGGCGAAGCGCATGTCGTTGGCATCGAGCGTATACGGGATGATGAGCTGCGGCTTTGTCGACCCGTCCGGCCCGTCATGCTCGAACCAGTAGGGCAACTCGTCGTCATAAGTGTCCGACACATATTCGAAGCCGCCTTCTTCCGCCGCCAGCCGCACGGTGTTGATCGACGTGCGGCCGGTGTACCAGCCTGCGGGCCGCGCCCCAGTGACCTCGTAGTGCAGCTGGATCGCCGCTTCCATGTCGCGGCGCTCGTCCTCCGGCGCATGGTCGCGGTAGTCGATCCATCTCAGCCCGTGCGAGGCGATTTCCCAGCCGGCCTCCTGCATCGCTGCGACCTGGTCGGGCGAGCGCGCCAGCGCTGTGGCGACGCCGTAGCAGGTGACCGGTACTTCAGCCTCGGTGAACAGGCGCAGCAATCGCCAGAAGCCGGCGCGGGCGCCATATTCGTAGATCGATTCCATGTTCCGGTGGCGCTGCCCGGGCCATGGCGCGGCGCCGACGATCTCGGACAGGAAGGCTTCCGAAGCCTTGTCGCCATGCAGGACGCAGTTCTCGCCGCCTTCCTCGTAATTGACGACGAACTGCACTGCGACATGCGCCCCGCCAGGCCACTTCGGATCCGGCGGATTGGCGCCGTAGCCGCGCATGTCTCGTTCGTACCGCATCGTTGCTCCTGCCGGATTGTGTGATCAGGATAGTCGAAAGCGCCGCTTGCGCATTCCCCCGAAAATTTTGAAAGTGTTTTTGCAGCACTCCGCTCGACCGGGACTTATGCATCGCCTTTAATTGGCGCACAATTCGTCAAACATGTTCGGCTGTACCGGGCATGTTCGACTGTACCGGGAATGGGAGCAGCCAGTGGCGGAAACGTCGAAAGCCGAAGGCGGACGTCTGACGACCCATGTCCTCGACACCGCGACCGGCCGGCCGGCGGCAGGTCTGTCGATCGAGCTTTACCGCATCAACGACGATATGCGGACGCATCTGAAGACGACGGTCACCAATGCCGACGGCCGCTGTGACGCGCCGCTGCTTGCCGACGCGGAATTCCGCACCGGCGAATACGAGCTGGTCTTCGCGGCCGGCGACTATCTGCGCCGGCAGGGATTGAGGCTGCCGGAACCGGCCTTCCTCGACAGCGTGCCGATCCGCTTCGGCATGGCCGAGCTGGTGCACTATCATGTGCCGCTGCTTATATCGCCCTACGGCTATTCGACTTATCGAGGGAGCTGACACATGGCCGGGCTCAAGACACGCAATGAGATACGCTTCATCCTCAATGGCGAGCATGTTGCGCTGACCAGGGTCGCGCCTGAGGAGACCTTGCTAGACTGGCTGCGGCTCGAGCGCACGCTGCGAGGCACCAAGGAAGGCTGCGCCGAAGGCGATTGCGGCGCTTGCACCGTGCTGATTGGAAGGCTCTCAGCCGGCCGGCTGGTCTATGAAAGCGTCAATGCCTGCATCCGCTTCCTCGGTTCGCTCGATGGCACGCATGTCGTGACCATCGAGCATCTGCGTGGCGACGGCGATAGGCTGCATCCGGCGCAGCAGGCCATGGTCGACTTTCACGGCTCGCAATGCGGCTTCTGCACGCCGGGCTTCGTCATGTCGCTTTACGTTCTGTGGATGCGGTCGCCGGAGCCGTCGGATGCGGCCATCGAAAAGGCGCTGCAGGGTAATCTCTGCCGCTGCACCGGCTACGAGGCGATCGTCCGCGCCGCGCGTGCCATCTCCAGCTACGGCAAGGCGGCAAAGGACCCGCTGGCTGCGGAGCGCAAGGCGATCGCCGAGAAGCTTGCGGCCATGAAAGACGGCGAGCGCATCGAGATCGGCGCCGGCAAGCAGCGGCTGGTCGTGCCGGCCGATGCCGACGACCTCGCCGCCGTGCTGGACAAGGAGCCGGGCGCCACCATCGTTGCCGGTTCGACCGATGTCGGCCTGTGGGTGACCAAGCATATGCGCGAGATTTCGCCGGCGATCTTCATCGGCAATCTCGACGGGCTCTGCGCGATTTCCGAGGACAAGGACGTCATCTCGATCGGCGCCGGTGTCACCTATACGGAGGCGTTTTCGACGCTGGCGAAACGCATCCCGGCGCTCGGGACGTTGTTCGATCGCATCGGCGGCGATCAGGTGCGCAATATGGGTACGATCGGCGGCAACATCGCCAATGGCTCGCCGATCGGCGACACGCCACCGCCGCTGATTGCACTCGGTGCGCGGCTGACGCTGCGCCGGGGCAACAAGCGGCGGACGATCTCGCTCGAAGATTTCTTCATCGCCTATGGCAAGCAGGACCGGCAGCCGGGCGAGTTCGTCGAGGCTGTGCATGTCCCGGTACCCGCGAAAGGCACGAAGTTTGCGGTCTACAAGATCACCAAGCGCCGTGACGAGGACATCACCGCAGCACTTGGCGCATTCCTGCTGACCCTGGCCAAGGACGGCACGGTGGCGGAGGTGCGCATCGCCTATGGCGGCATGGCGGCAACGCCCAAGCGGGCTTTCAGCGTGGAAAAGGCGTTGCTCGGCAGGCCCTGGACCGAGGCGACAGTGGACGCGGCGATGGCCGAATATGCCAGGGATTTCACCCCGCTGACCGACATGCGGGCGAGCGCCGAATACCGGGCGCTAGCGGCACGGAACCTGCTGTTGCGCTTCTTTGCGGAGACCAGCGGCACCAAGGCGCCGATCCAGGTTTCGCGGCACGAGGCGGCGTGATGACCAAGCACGCTCCCAACCTCAAGGCGCAAAAAATTTCCGGTGGCGTTGCCGCCGACCAGCGCCATGATTCTGCGCACAAGCATGTCAGCGGCACGGCCGTCTATATCGACGACATGCCGGAATCATCAGGCACGCTGCATGGCTGCCTCGGGCTTTCGACGGCCACGCACGCCACCATCACCAGCATGGACCTGTCGGCGGTGCGCGCAGCACCCGGTGTCGTCGACGTGCTGACGGCGAGCGACGTGCCGGGTGAAAACGACATTTCGCCGACCGGCCGTCACGACGAGCCGGTGCTGGCCGACGGCAAGGTACAATTCTTTGGCCAGCCGATCTTCTGCGTCGTCGCCGAAACGCGCGAGCAGGCGCGCCGCGCCACAAGGCTGGCCAAGGTCGAATACAAGGAATTGCCTTTCGTCACCGACGCCGGCGTGCTCGATCCCAGCAAGGACAAGCTGGTCACGCCGCCGCTGACCCTGAGGCGTGGCGATGCAGCGGCTGCGATCAAAGCGGCGCCGCGCCGGCTGAAGGGAAAAATGCGCATCGGCGGTCAGGACCATTTTTATCTCGAAGGCCAGATCGCCATGGCCATTCCCGGCGAGGATCAGGACGTCACGATTTATTCCTCCACCCAGCATCCGAGCGAAGTCCAGCACATGGTCAGCCATGCGCTCGGCGTGCCAAGCCATGCCGTCACGGTCGAGATCCGCCGTATGGGCGGCGGCTTTGGCGGCAAGGAAACGCAAGGCAACCAGTTTGCCGCGCTCGCGGCGATTGCTGCGAAAAAACACCACCGCGCGGTGAAAATCCGGCCCGACCGCGACGACGACATGATCGCCACCGGCAAGCGCCACGACTTTCTGGTCGATTACGAGGTTGGCTTCGACGACGAGGGCAATATTCTCGGCGTCGATTTCATGTTCGCGGCGCGCTGCGGCTTCTCGGCGGACCTTTCAGGCCCGGTCACCGATCGCGCGCTGTTCCACTGCGACAATACCTATTTCTGGCCGGCGGTTCATGCGCAATCGGCACCGCTCTACACCAACACCGTGTCGAACACCGCCTTCCGCGGCTTCGGCGGGCCGCAAGGCATGGTCGGGGCCGAGCGCGTCATCGACGAGGTCGCCTTTGCCGTTAGCAAGGACCCGCTCGAGATCCGCAAGAAGAACTTTTATGGCACCTCAGACCGCAACGTCACGCCCTATCACCAGACGGTCGAAGACAACATCATCCACCGCATCGTCGCCGAACTGGAGGCGAGTTGCGACTATGCGCGGCGTCGCCGCACCATTGAAGCCTTCAACGCCAACAGCCGCTTCATCAAGCGCGGATTGGCGCTAACGCCGGTCAAATTCGGCATCTCGTTCACCGCTACGCATTACAACCAGGCCGGCGCGCTGGTGCATGTCTACACCGACGGTTCGGTGCATCTGAACCATGGCGGCACCGAAATGGGGCAGGGCCTCTACGTCAAGGTGGCGCAGGTTGTGGCGGAAGAGTTCCAGATCGACCTCGACCAGGTCAAGATCACCGCAACGACGACCGGCAAGGTGCCGAATACCTCGGCGACCGCCGCGTCGTCAGGTTCCGACCTCAACGGCATGGCGGCGCAGAACGCAGCCCGGCAGATCAAAGAGCGGCTGACCAATTTCGCCGCCGAAAAATACCAGGTGCCGCGCGACCAGGTGCTGTTCCTGCCCAACCGGGTGCGCATCGGCAACCAGGAGATCGCCTTCGCCGATCTCGTCAGGCAGGCCTACATGGCCCGCATCCAGCTTTCGGCGGCGGGCTTCTACAAGACGCCGAAAATCCACTGGGATCGCGACAAGGGCGAGGGTCGCCCCTTCTATTATTTCGCCTACGGCGCCGCGTGCTCGGAAGTGTCGGTCGACACGCTGACCGGCGAATACATGGTCGAGCGCACCGACATCCTGCACGAGACCGGCCGCTCGCTGAACCGCGCCATCGACCTCGGCCAGGTCGAGGGCGGCTTCATCCAAGGCATGGGATGGCTGACGACGGAGGAACTTTGGTGGGACGACAAGGGCCGGCTGCGCACCCATGCGCCGTCGACCTACAAAATCCCCTTGGCCTCGGACCGACCGAAGATCTTTAACGTGACGCTGGCCGACTGGCCTGAGGCGCACGAGCCGACGGTGCACCGCTCCAAGGCGGTCGGCGAGCCGCCGCTCCCGCTCGGCATGTCGGTGCTGCATGCTCTGTCGGATGCGGTGGCGAGCGTTGCCGACCACCGGATCTGCCCGCGCCTCGATCCACCGGCGACGCCGGAGCGTGTGCTGATGGCGATCGAACGGCTGAAGAGGGAAGCCAAGACCAGCACGTGACCAGTCTTTGGAATCCCAGAAAGCGTGCAATTCAGGCCGAAAACTCTATATTTCCCGATAGGGAATGCGAATGATGACCTCGAAAGTGCAAAGCTTGAAAGCCTTTCTTGCCGACGCCGGCCGGGTCGCCCTGGTCGAGGTGGCCGGGACAAAAGGTTCGACGCCGCGCGAGAAGGGCGCCTTCATGCTCGTCTCGGGCGCGGCAAGTTTTGGCACGATCGGCGGCGGCCAACTCGAATACATGGCAATCGACAAGGCGCGGCAGATGCTTTTCTCCCCCCTTGAGGGGGGTGAGGAGAGGTCGGCCAATGGCCGAGAAAAAGCCAACGATTTGGCTTTTTGCGCGACGAACGCCCGGAGCCATAGCGAAGGGCAGGCCGCGAAGCGGCCAGAGGGCGTCGTCTCAGAAGGCATCGCCAGAGCGTCGAGCACTGCCGCGGCGACCCGACCCGACGGCTTCGCCGCCGCCCTCCCCTCAAGGGGGAGGGATGTCAGCGCCACGCTCGATATCCCGCTCGGACCCGAAATCGGCCAGTGCTGCGGCGGCAGGGTCGAGGTGTCGATCCGGCTGGTCGACGCTGCGTTGGCGCAAGAGCTGATTGCGGCCGCGGAAGCCGAGGAGGCTCAACTGCCGCATGTCTATATCTTCGGCGGTGGTCATGTCGGCCAGGCGTTGGCCTCGGCGGTGGCCTTGCTGCCGGTCCGTGTCGTCGTTGTCGAGACGCGGGTCGAGGCGCTGGAGGGCATGCCGGACACGGTCGAAACCAGCCTGACGCCAATGCCCGAGGCTGTGGTGCGCGAGGCTCCGCCCGGGGGCGCCTTCGTCGTCCTCACCCACGACCACGCGCTGGATTTCCTGATCGCCACCGAGGCGCTGAAACGCCGGGATGCCGCCTATGTCGGCATGATCGGCTCGAAGACCAAAAAGGCGACGTTCAGGAGTTGGTTCCTGAAGTCGGCGGACGGCAGCGAGGCGGAATTTGCCCGCCTGGTCTCGCCGATCGGCGGCGAAACGGTCAAGGACAAGCGCCCGCAGGTGATCGCGGCACTGGCCGCCGCCGAGATCATGACGGCGCTGGCCGCGCATGCCACGGCGTCAGCCGCTCCGCACCACGCATCTCGTGGCAAGGCAATGGCCGGCTGACAGCCAAGCGCCCACAGCCTGCTGCTCACATCGGCCGTTTCAAACCCAGATGGTCGCGCAGCGTGCTGCCTTCATAGTCGGTGCGGAACAGGCCGCGCCGCTGCAGCTCCGGTACGACTAGCGCGGCAAAGGCGTCGAGCTCGCCAGGAAACCAGGAGGGCATGACGTTGAAGCCGTCTGCCGCGCCGCCCTCGAAGCGTGCCTCGAGCTCGTCGGCGATCTGGGCCGGCGTTCCGACGACGCGCCAGTGGCCGCGAGCGCGGGCGAAATGGCGCGCAAGCTGCCGAATGGAGAGGTTGTCCCGGCGCGACTGCTCAATGACGAGCGCCTGCCGGCTCTGCATGCCTTCGCTGGGCGGCAGCTCCGGCAACGGCCCATCGACGGGATAGCGCCACAGATCGGAGATACTGAGATAGCTGGACAGCAGCGCGACGCCGACATCGTCAGGGATCAGCTCCTGCAATTCCTCGTATTTTTCCTGGGCTTCAGCCTCGGTTGCCGCCACGACCGGCGCGACGCCCGGCATGATCTTGATGTCGTCCGGCTCGCGCCCATAGGTCGCGAGACGCCCCTTGAGATCATCGTAGAAGGCCTTCGCTTCCTCATATGTCTGCGCCGCCGTGAACACGACGTCGGCGGTCCGGGCGGCAAGATCCCTGCCCTCGTCCGATGCTCCCGCCTGAACCATGACTGGTGCGCCTTGCGGCGAGCGCGGCAGGTCGAGCGCGTACCGCACGGAAAAGCTTCTGCCGTCGTGGCTCGGCCCGGAAACCACGCCGAGCTTGCCTCTCCAGAGTGCGGTAACCACGGCAGCGAATTCACGCGCGCGCTCGTAGCGGTCGGCATGCGGGCGCAGGCCGGTCGAGTCGAAATTGGCGGCCTCGATGTGGCTAGCCGAGGTGACGAGGTTCCAGCCGGCGCGGCCGCTGCTCAGATGGTCGAGCGACAAGAAGGTCCGCGCCAGCCCGTATGGCTCGTTGTAGCTCGTCGACGCCGTGGAGACGAGGCCGATGCGGCTGGTCTGGACCGCAAGAGCCGAAAGCAGGCTGATCGGTTCGAAGCCGATCGAGCGTGACGTCTGGCTGGCAATGTTGATATCGGCCTCGCGCACGCCGGCGGCGTCCTCGCAGAAGATCATGTCGAATTTCGCCGCCTCCGCCGTTCGCGCCAGCTCGATGTAGTGCTCGATGTCGACGCCTGCCGTCACATGCGCTTTTGGGTGGCGCCAGGCGGCAATGTGGTGGCCTGTTGCCCACAGGAACGCCCCGAGCTTCATCTGACGTCGATGGGCGGTCATCGTTCATCTCTCCCGGCAAGTCCGAGATGGGAGCGCAGCGTCGCGCCGGGATAATCCGACCGGAGAAGGCCGCGACGGCGAAGCTCCGGCAGCACGAGGTCGACGAAATCGTCGAGCACAGATAGCGCCGGTGGCATGAGTATGTTGAAACCATCGCAGCTTTTCGATCGGAAGGGCTCTTCGAGCCTGTCCGCGATCAGGTCCGGCCTGGCGGCCATGTCAGCACCCGGCGCGACGGTCATCAGCACCTTTGTCGCGCCAGGACTGCGCCCGAACGCAAGCGCGTGGCGCTTCAGATCGTCGGGCTTCGCGGCCGCGATCGATGGCTCGTCCAGCAGGATGACATCGGCGAAGCGGGCGGCGATCTCCATGTCGGGCTCTGACAGGCCTGACATGACGAGCACCGGCATATCCTGCGGCGAGCGTGCAACGTTCAGTGGCCCGCGCACAGAGAAAAACTCGCCCTTGTGGTCGAGCAGGTGCATCTTTTCGGGATCGAAGAAGCGCCCGCCGCGCTGGTCGAACAGCAGGGCATCCGCATCCCAACCTCTCCACAAGCCCCGCACGATCCCGATGAATTCTTCCGCGCGTCGGCGGAAATCGTCGCGGGAAAACCCTTCCGGACGGCTGAAATTGGTCGCCTCGCGCGGATCGGGGACCATGCTCGCGTGCCACCCGGCACGCCCATGGCTGATGACGTCGAGCGATGCGAAACGGCGCGCGAGGTTGTAGGGCTGGTGGGCGACCGTCGACACCGCGGCGACGAGGCCGATCCTGCCGGTAACCGTCGCAAGCGCTGCCAGCAGGGTCGTCGCTTCGAAGGGCACTTGCCGGTTCGTTGCGTCGCCGCCTGCAGCCGGCGCGGAATCGGCAAGCAGCACCATATCCAGCCCGGCCGTCTCGGCCCTTTGCACAAATCGGGCCAGAAGAGTGAAATCCGGACCGGCGTCGGTTGGAGGGGAAAGAGCGCTTTCCGGAAACAGTGAAACGGCGAGATGCATTTTGGCACCGCTGGCCATCGGTCTTCCCTGGTGAGTGAATTCCGCAGGGACTATCTTCGCCGGCTTGACGGGACGCAACCGGCCAGCCGGCGATCATTTGCCTGCCAGAATATCCTTGATCAGCCGTTGGCAGCGCTCGGCCATGAAATCGAGCAGCAGCCGCACCTTCGGGTCCTGCAGCTTCTTGTGCGGGTAGACGGCGGCGAACTGCACCGGTGTCGGCGGCGTGTCGGGCAGGATCATCTTCAGCCGCCGGTCGCGGATGAACGGCTCAACCTCGAAGCGCGGCTTGTTGATGATGCCGCGGCCGGACAGCGCCCAGCCGGTCAGCACGTCGCCATCGTCGGTGTCATAAGGCCCATGCACTTCGAATTTCCGCGGTCCGTCAGCCGTCTGCAGCGTCCAGACGTATTCGCGCGCGCCGGAATAGCGAAGCATCAGGCAGTCGTGCTTCTTGCCGATCAATTCCTGCGGTTCGGTCGGCTCGCCGCGCGCCTCAAGATATTTCGGCGCCGCCACCAGCACCCGCTCGCACTCCATGATGCCGCGCATCCTGAGGCTGGAATCCTCGATGATACCGAGCCGGAAGGCAACGTCGATGCCTTCCTTCATGATGTCGACATTGTGGTCTGAAAGCCTCAGCCGCACCTCGATATCAGGGTATTTGTCGTGGAAATCTGGGATGCCCGAGGCCACCAGCCGCCGGCCGAGGCCGAGCGGCGCTGTCACCTTGATGGTGCCGCGCGGCTGGCCGGACAACGCGCTGACCGCGGCCTCCGCCTCGGTGACCGCCTCAAGCACCTGCTTGGCGCCGGAGTAGAATACCGTGCCGTGCTCAGTCGGCATTAATTGCCGCGTCGTGCGGTTGAACAGCCTGACACCAAGGTGCTTTTCGAGCTCCTTGATGCGGTTGGAGGCGACCGCCGGCGAAATGCGCATGTCGCGGCCCGCCGCCGATAGATTGCCAAGCTCGACGACGCGGACGAAAACGGCGATGTTGTCGAGGTAGGCCATGCGGCTTAGGGCTCTCATACGGCTGCGTAGGGATAACCCTAATATTTTCCATTTTTTTTTGAAAGTCATCGTGCAGCTCGGCCCTTTCCGTTTGCGCTCCAGTCCGTAAAGTCAGCCGATCGGCAGGGACGACTTTTCAATGTTGGATTTCGCGATTTTCTGGGACTGGCTGAGTTTCGCCGTGCGCTGGCTGCATGTCGTTACCAGCATAGCGTGGATCGGTTCGTCCTTTTATTTCGTCGCGCTCGATCTTGGCTTGCGCCAGCGACCGGGCATGCCTGTCGGCGCCTTCGGCGAGGAATGGCAGGTGCATGGCGGCGGCTTCTATCACATCCAGAAATATCTGGTGGCGCCGGCCGAAATGCCCGAGCACCTGACCTGGTTCAAATGGGAATCCTACGCCACCTGGCTGTCGGGCTTTGCCATGCTGTGCGTCGTCTACTATGCCGGGGCGGACCTCTTCCTGATCGATCCCAATGTGCTTGCCATGTCGGTGCCTACAGGCATCTTGCTGTCACTGGCGACGATCGGTGTCGGCTGGGTGGTCTACGATCTCTTATGCCGTTCGCCGCTTGGCAACAGCGACACCGGCCTGATGCTGGTGCTCTATGGCGTGCTGGTGTTCATCGCCTGGGGTCTTACCCACCTGTTCACCGGCCGCGCCGCCTTCCTGCATCTTGGCGCTATCACCGCAACGATCATGTCGGCCAATGTCTTCATGGTCATCATCCCGAACCAGAAGATCGTCGTCGCCGACCTGATCGCCGGCCGCAAGCCCGCCCCGAAATACGGCAAGATTGCCAAGCAGCGCTCGCTGCACAACAATTACCTGACGCTGCCCGTTTTGTTCCTGATGCTGTCGAACCACTACCCGCTGGCGTTCGGCACCGAGTTCAACTGGGTGATCGCCTCGCTGGTTTTCACCATCGGCGTGCTGATCCGGCACTATTTCAACACGATGCATGCGCGCAAGGGTAACCTGACCTGGACCTGGCTGGCTGCCGCCGTCCTGTTCGTAATCATTATCTGGCTGTCAACGGTGCCGAAAGTGCTGACCGGCGAAGTCAAGGCGACCTCTGCGGCACAGGTCTATGTCGCCTCGGCGCACTTTCCCGCAGTGCGCGACACGGTGCTTGGCCGCTGCTCGATGTGTCATGCGCGGGAGCCATCCTACGAGGGCATCTATCACGCGCCGAAAGGTGTGATGCTCGACACCGACGCCGGTATCGCCGAGCAAGCCCGCGAGATCTACCTGCAGGCCGGCCGCAGCCACGCGATGCCGCCCGCCAACGTCACCCATATCACCGACAAGGAGCGGGCGCTGCTGGTGGCATGGTTCGAGCAGGCAGGGGAATAAGCATGACCAGCACACTCCTGCGCGGCCGCACGCTGTCTTTCCTGCGCTGGCCTGAGACCGTCGACGACCATTCCGCCTGGCGCTACGAGGACGACGGCGGCCTGCTGCTCCGCGACGGCAGGATCGTTGCCGCGGGCGCCTACGCCGACGTCGAGAAAAAAGCTGATGAAGGCGTAAAAAAGATCGACCACCGCCCGCACCTGCTGCTGCCTGGCTTCATTGACGCGCATGCGCATTTTCCGCAGATGCAGGTTATCGCTTCCTACGGCGCCGAGCTGCTCGACTGGCTGAACACTTACACTTTTCCCGAGGAGACAAAATTCCAGAACGCCCAGCATGGCCGCCGCATCGCCAGGCTGTTCCTCGACGAGATGGTGCGCCACGGCACGACGACAGTCGCCGCCTATTGTTCGGTCCACAGGGAATCGGCCGAAGCGTTCTTCGCCGAGTCGCATGACCGCAACATGCTGAACATCGCCGGCAAAGTGATGATGGATCGCAACGCGCCGGAGGGCGTGCTCGACACGCCGCAATCGGCCTATGACCACAGCAAGGCGCTGATCGCCGAGTGGCACGGCAAGGGGCGCCAGCACTATGCCATCACACCGCGCTTCGCCATCACCTCCTCACCCGAGCAACTGGAGATGGCGGGCGCCCTCTGCCGCGAATATCCCGATCTGCACATGCAGACGCATCTGTCGGAAAACCACGCCGAGATCGCCTTTACGCTGCAACTCTATCCGCAGGCACACGACTATACCGATGTGTACGAGCATTATGGGCTGCTCGGGCGCAAAAGCCTGTTCGGCCACTGCATCCATCTGTCGGAACGCGAGGCGGATGCGCTTTCGGACACGGGCTCGGTGGCCGTGTTCTGCCCGACCTCGAACCTGTTCCTCGGTTCGGGCCTGTTCGATTACCAGCGCTTTCGCACGCGTGACAAAGCCCTCCGAATCGCGGCCGCCACCGATGTCGGCGGCGGCACCAATTACTCGATGCTGCGCACCATGGATGAGGGCTACAAGGTGATCGCGCTGAACGGCGAGAAGCTCAACCCGTTCCAGTCGTTCTGGCAGCTCACCCGCGGCAATGCCGAGGCGCTGTCGGTCGTGGAAAGGATCGGCACGCTGGACCAAGGCAGCGATGCCGACATCATCGTCCTCGATGCCCGCGCCACGCCGGCCATGCGGCTGCGGATGGAGACGGCGGACACGCTGGCGGAGGAACTGTTTCTGCTGCAGACGCAGGGCGACGACCGCGCCGTGCGCGAGGTCTATGTCGCCGGACGTGCGATGAAAAGCGATCTGGGACTTAACGTCGGGCTATGAAGTAATCGGTGGGTTCAAGCATGACAGTGCGCCAGTCCAAGCTGATCGGAATGGTCGGAGGAATGAGCTGGGAGTCGAGCGCCCTCTACTACCGGCTGCTGAACGCGGCCGCACATCGCCGGCTTGGCGGCCATCACAATGCGCGCTCCGTGCTGTTCACGCTCGATTTCGACGAACTTAACACCATGGCTTCCATGGGTCGATGGGATAGCGTCAGTGAAAGAGTTGCCGAGGTCGCGCGGTGCCTGGAAAGGGCCGGGGCAGACTTCGTGATCATCACGGCGGTAACCCCGCACTCGGTTGCAGATCAGGTTGAGGCGGCGATTGGTATCCCGTTGCTCCATCTGGCCGATCCGACTGCAGTTGCGATCCGCAACGGGGGTTTCTCGCGCGTCGGACTTTTGGGAACCCGATACACGATGGAAATGGATTTCTTCAGGCAACGGCTCAGGGACCGTCATGGCCTCGACGTGATCACGCCGCCACAGGAGCAGCGCACCGCTCTGCACCGGATCATCGTTGACGAGCTGACCTTGGGCGCCGTCAAGAACGCCTCCAAGGCGGCGCTCATGCAAATGGCGCGTGATCTCCAGGCCCGGGGCGCGGAAGCGATCATCGTCGGCTGCACCGAACTGCCGCTTCTGCTCGACACGGACGACTATCCTGTGCCAGCCTTCGACGTAACGGTTCTTCATGCCGAGGCCGCGGTCGATCTGGCCCTGGAGACGGATCCGCGTGAAGCATCCGAGGCTTGACCCGGCGGCAACCATCGGTCAAAGCGTGGGGTTGACAGGGGAACGACATGGCCGTTGCGGACGATATCGCTCTGATCCAGAAACAGGAAGCCGAGCTTGTCTTCCCGGCCTTTGATGAGGCTGTCGCCTTCAAGATCGGCTCGGCGATCCGCGACCGGGCACTAGCCGAGAATCTGCCGATCATCGTCGATATCAGAACCTTCGACCGGCCGCTGTTCTACGCGGCAATGCCGGGCTCGAACGCCTCCAATCCGGATTGGGCGCGGCGCAAGATCAACGTAGTGCGGCGGTTCCTGAAAAGCACCTACCGCATGGTGCTGGAGCAGCAGCGTCCCGACCGCAGCTTCAAGCCGGGCGAGGGGCTCGACATATCAGACTACGTGCTGGCCGGCGGCGGTTTTCCAGTCACGGTCAAGGGCGCCGGTGTGATCGGTGTGATCGCGGTCTCGGGCCTGCCGGAGCGCGAGGATCACGGCGTCGTCGTCGATGCGCTGTGCAGCCATCTCGGCGTCGACGGGTGCGAGCTGGCACTGCCGCCGGAAGCAAAATGACCGAGATCGATCCCAAGACCTTCCTCACCGCCATCTTCAATGCCGCCGTCGCCGCTGCCGATCCGCAGAGGACCATCAGGGATCACCTGCCGGCAAGGCCGAAAGGGCGCACCATCGTCGTCGGTGCCGGCAAGGGTTCGGCGCAGATGGCGGCGGCTTTCGAGAAGGTCTGGGACGGGCCGATCGAAGGGCTGGTCGTCACCCGCTACGGCTACGCTGCGGCATGCCAGCGCATCGAGATCATCGAGGCGGCGCATCCGGTGCCGGACGTCGCAGGGCTCGAAGCGTCGCGCCGGCTGCTCGAAAAAGTTCAGGGGCTGACCGCGGATGATCTGGTCGTGGCGCTCATTTCCGGCGGGGGCTCGGCGCTGCTGCCGGCGCCCGCGGAAGGTCTGACGCTGGCCGACGAGATCGCCGTCAACGAGGCGCTGCTCGCCTCCGGCGCGCCGATCGCCGCCATGAACACTATCCGCAAGCATGTTTCCATTATCAAGGGCGGTAGATTGGCCGCGGCCGCCTATCCGGCCAAGGTCATGTCGCTGGTCGTCTCCGACATTCCGGGCGACAATCCGGCGCTGGTCGCCTCCGGTCCGACCGTTCCCGATTCGGGCAGCCGCCAAGAGGCGCTGGCATCGATTGCCGCCTATGGCATGAAACTGCCGGCTGCGGTGATGGCGCATATCAATTCGCCGGCCGCAGATGCGCCGCGCGCCGACGATTCGCGTTTTTCGCGCAACGAAGTGCATCTGATCGCCTCGGCCGGCGTATCGCTGGAAGCGGCTGCAGCCGAAGCCAGGCGCCATGGCATCGAGGCGGTCATCCTCTCCGATTCCATCGAGGGCGAGGCACGCGAGGTCGGCGGTGTCCACGCTGCGATCGCCCGCGAAGTCGCGACGCGCAACCGGCCCTTCCGAAAGCCCGTGTTGGTCTTGTCTGGTGGAGAGACGACGGTGACTTTGCGGGCAAAAGGCAAGGGCGGCCGTAACAGCGAGTTCCTGCTCGCCTTCGCTATCGGCATCAGCGGCATGGATGGCATCCACGCGCTGGCCGCTGACACCGACGGCATCGACGGCTCTGAGGACAATGCCGGCGCCTTCGCCGATGGCTCGACGGTGTCGCGGATGCGGGCGACGGGCGTCGATGCTAAGGCTATGCTCGCTGGCAACAATGCCTGGACGGCATTCAACGTCGTCGGCGATCTTTTTATGCCCGGCCCGACCGGGACGAATGTCAATGACCTAAGGGCGATCCTGATCAGATAGGTTCAGGCCGCCATCAGCTTTTTTACCGCCTTCATGTCCTGCAGGAACCGCTCGCGCTCGGCCTGTTTGTCCGCCGGCTCGCGAATACGGAGGATGAAGGACGGGTGGATGGTGACGAACACACGCAAGCCATCGTCGCGCTCCACGACCTCGCCGCGCATCTTCATGATCGGCACGACCTTGCCGAGCAGCGACTGCGCCGCTGTTGCGCCGAGCGCCACCGCCAGATTGGGCTTGATCATTTCGAGCTCCTTGTCGAGCCACCAGCGGCAGGCCTGCACCTCGCCGGCATTTGGCTTGGAGTGGATGCGCCGCTTGCCGCGCGGCTCAAATTTGAAATGCTTGACCGCGTTGGTGACATAGACTTTCAACCGGTCGACGCCGGCATCCTCAAGGATGGCGTCGAAGACCTTGCCCGCCGGCCCGACGAAGGGTTTGCCGGCCAAATCCTCCTGGTCGCCAGGCTGTTCACCGACGAAGATCACCTTGGCCTTGTCAGGCCCTTCGCCGAACACGGTCTGTGTTGCATTGCGCCAAAGCGGGCAGCGGCGGCAGGCTTTCGCCACTTCGCTGAGTTCGGGAATAGATCTTGCGTCGTCGCCTTCCGTCGTCTCAGGCAATTCAGGCTTCGGCCAGCGTCTTGCCTGCACCTTAGCGCGGTGTGGCGTGGGATTTGTCTGCATCCTGGCAATCATGGCTGATGCGGCCTTGTCCGCTGCTGCGATCAGACACGCAATGAGCAAAGCCCGCGGAAGGTTCCGTTGAAATTACACACGCCTGCGCCTTCACCGGCGGATGGCCGACAACGCGATGCCTACACCTCGTGCAGATAGAGATGATAATCCAGTTCGCTGACCGTGCGCGCCACGCGCAGATATTCGGATTGCTTGATCGCCACAAATGTACGGTGCAGGTCTTCGCCCAGTGCGCCTTTGAGGAACGTCGACGCGCGCGCGGCCTCGATCGCGGCGCGCCAGTCCACCGGCATGGTAGTGCGCGTGATTGCCGATTCGTAGCCATTGCCGGTGGTTTCGGGGCCGGGATCGAGGCCTTCGTCGAGACCCTTAGTGATGCCGGCCAGAACAGTTGCCGCTACCAGATAGGGGTTGGCGTCGACGCCCGACGGCCGGTGCTCGATACGCCGGTTTTTCGCATCACCCGCCGGCACGCGCAGCGCCACCGAGCGGTTGTTGACGCCCCAGGTCGGCGCCACCGGCGCATAGGATTGCGAAACGAAACGCCGCCATGAATTGGCGTGCGGCGCAAACACCAGCATCGATTCGGCCATGGTCTGGATGAGGCCGCCAAGGCCGCGCAGCAGCGGCAAGGACCAAGTCTCGCCGATAGCCTCAGTGAAGACGTTCTTGCCGGCGTTGTCCCGCAGCGAGACATGGAAATGCATGCCAGAGCCGGCATATTTCTCGATCGGCTTGGCCATGAAGCAAGCGGTGACGCCGTGGCGGCGCGCCTGTGCCCGCACCAGCCGCTTCAGCATGACGAGGTCGTCGGCCGCCCGGATCACATCGTTGCGGTAGTTCAGTGTCAATTCGTACTGGCCGGGCGCATATTCGGAAATGACCGTCTCGGCCGGGATGCCTTGCACCTTGGCCGCGGCATAGATGTCGGAAAACAGCGGCTCCATACCGTGCAGATGGTCGACGGAATAGACCTCGGTCTTGGCCGAGCGTCGGCCGTCGAGCACCGCGTGCGCCGGCTGCACCTTGCCGTCGGCGTCGCGCTCGTTGGCGAGCAGGAAGAATTCGAGTTCGAAGGCGCCGGCCGGATGCAGGCCCTTGGCCGCCAGTATCTCCACCTGACGGGCCAGCGCCAGCCGCGGGTCGGAGGACATGGGCTGACCGTCGAGATGGTACATCGCCATCAGCACCTGGCCGCGCGGCGGCTGTGTGCCGAACAGCGGCACCAGCGTGCCGGGGATCGGCCATGCCCGCAGGTCGCCGTCGCCGGTCGTCCAGATCAGCCCAGTCTCGTGAACGTCCTCGCCGGTGATGTCGAGACCGAGGATCGAGATCGGCATGTGCCGGCCGCCCTCGAAGATGCTCTTCAATTCGTGCCGGCGCACGATCTTGCCACGCCCGACGCCATTGGCGTCGGTCAGCACGATGTCGAACGCTTCGATTTCGGGATGGGAGTCGAGAAAGGTCTGCGCCTCGGCAGGCGTCGAGCCCGAAGGTGATGTCATAATGGCGTTCAAAATTTGCTTGTGCGCTTCTCTCATGTGCAAGCTTGTCTCATGCCGCGAGCCTTGCCGCAACCGCGCCGAAGGCGGTGATCAGGCGGTTGACCTGGGTGGCGCTGGTCGCCGGCGAGATCAGCATCATGTTGTGGAACGGCGCAATCAGCACGCCGCGATTGACCAGTGCGACGTGGATAGCCGCTTCGAGCTCCGGCGCGTGCGCTGTTTCCGCCTCGCCGCCATTCCTCAGCGGGCCAGGTGCGCAGATGAACTCGACGCGCGCGCCGACTCGGGCAACATGCCAGGGCAGGCGGCAACGGTCGATGACGGCGGTCAGCCCTGCGTCGAGCCGCCGCGCCAGATGGTCCATATGGTCGTAGTTCTCCTCGGTCATCACCTCTTCGAGCGTGGCGCGCATTGCCGCGAACTGCAGCGGATTGGCCGACAGCGTCGTACCCATGCCGGAATAGCCTGGTTCCTTGGCGCTGATATAGTCGGTATAGCGGCTGGCGACGTCTTCGCTCATCCCCCACACGCTGGCCGGCACGCCACCGGCGATTGGCTTGCCGAGCACGAACAGGTCCGGCTCCAAGCCGTGTTTCCTGGTGTAGCCGCCCGGACCGGTCGAGATCGTGTGCGTCTCGTCGATCAGCAGCAGGGTGCCGGTTGCGCGGGTGAGACGGCGTAGCGCGTCGTGGAAGCCGGGTTCGGGCAGCACCATGCAGGAATTGGTCAGCACCGGCTCGGTGATGACGCAGGCGATACCCTTATTCCGGAGCACGGCCTCGAGTGCCGGCACATCGTTGAACTCGATGACATCGGTCGTCCGGGTCAGGTCGCGGAATTCGCCGGCCAGTCCCGGCCGGTTGGCCGGTCTGCCGCCGACCAGCCGCACCATCGTCTCGTCAACCGAGCCGTGATAGCAGCCGTTGAAGACCAGGATCTTTTCCCGGCCGGTGATGGTGCGGGCGACGCGCAGCGCAAAGCGATTAGCATCGGTCGCCGTCGTCGCGATCTGCCAGAACGGCAGGCCGAAGCGCTGTTGCAGCAACGGGCCGATCGCCACCGCATCTTCTGAAGGCAGCATGTAGGTGAGGCCGTGTCCGGCCTGCCGGCGGATGCCGCGCGCGACCGGCGGCGGCGAATGGCCGAACATCGAGCCGGTGTCGCCGAGGCAGAAATCGTCGAGCCGGTTGCCGTCGATATCGGTGATGGTGGCGCCTCTGGCGCTGTCGACCAGGATCGGAAACGGCGTCGGCCAGTCGTTCATCCAGTGCATCGGCACGCCGCCGAAGAAGCCCGGCAGGCCGTTGCCGACCTTGGCTGCCGATTTCGGCCTTGCCTTGCGGAAGGCTTCGGCCTCGGTCTCGCGCAAATCGGCTATGCGGGCAGTGCTGATGCCGCCGATGGAAGTCTTTAAATGGTCGATTGTATGCATGAAGGTCCCTCTCATACGTCACTCTGCCAATCGGCGTCCGGAACCGCAACTGGCCGCACAGCTGTCCTGCATTGGTTCAGCGGCCACGGTGAAGAGGACGGGCGCTTGACCTGAGGGCATCCTCCAGCATCAATGCGGATAGGGTTTGTGGCTGGGGAAAGAAAGATGCGGGCGATCTTCTGTGCAACAACGATGCTGTTATCGGCCGGCTCGGCCTTCGCCACCGGCGGCATCTGGTGCTCGGCCGAGGATGCAGCGGTGAAATTCCAGGTCGAAGCCGGCGTCACCAGAGGCATGGGCGGTCCAACGTTCAATTTTCGCGGCGATCTCGAAATTCTCGGCAGACCCGTCGGGGACGATTTGCGCAAGACAGTGTTCGAGGATTCCAACCTCACGCAATACTGGCTCGACGGCAAGGAATTGCGGCTGCTCGTCTATCGCGAGCACGAGGTCGCAAACACCTACAGCTCTGTCGAACTGACGATCGTGACCAAGTCCAGTGAAGAAGGCACCTATGACGGGGCGCTATTCGCTCGCCATCTATGAGGGCACGGCTGACACGGGTGGCGATGACATGCCTGCCGCGTTGACCGGCAAAGTCTCCTGCGGGGCCGAGTAGAGAACTCCCGGTTATGCGGAAATATCGATGACGCCGCAATCGCCGGCGGCACTGCCGAAGGCGACGCGGCGTTCCTCCCTATCCCACATCATCGAGGTGATGGCGCCCTTGCCCGGTCGGCGCAGAAGCACCTCTTTGGCGTCAGCGAAACGCACCGCCATCACCATGCCGTCGTCATAGCCGACGGCGACGACATCCTGGCTTGGATGGCAGGCGACCGAGGTCACCATGGCGTTGCCGCGCGTGCCGAGTTCCAGCGGCGCCTTGCCCATCGGCCCGTCCTTGCCCGAAAACGGCCAGACGATCGCCGCCGGTGCGCCGGAACTGGCCAGCCATTTTCCCTTGGCGCTCCACGACAGGCTTTTGACTTTGCCGGGATAGCCGCTCATGCGCATGTGCTTGCCGTCGGCCAGCTTCCAGCCATGTAGGGCGTTCTCCTGCATGGTGGTGACGAGGAAGGCGCCATCCGGCGAGAAGGTGATGCCGGTATGGGCGCCGGCCCATTCCAGCTCGACTGGCTTGCCGTCCGCCGCCGGAAAATGCAGCGTCGCGCCATTGTAGCGGGCGACGCCGAAGCGCATGCCCTTGGGCGAGAACGCCAGCCCTTCGACCGAACGCGGATGCATGAATTCTTTAGTCTTGCCGTCGGCAAAGCGCACAAAGGCGATTTTGCCCGAGGCATAGGCGACGGCGCCTTGTGGTCCGGCGGCGACGCTGGTGATCCATTTTTTCCCGGCGCTTGCCAATTCTGCCGCATTGCCGCCGGCGGTAACCGAAAAAATCTTGCCGTCTTCGCCGCCGGTGATCAGCCGGTCGTTGGCCGCATCGTGGAACGCGGCGAGCAGCCCGTCATTGGCCTGCGCCGTCTTGTGGCCATGGTCCAGCCGATGGATTGTGCCGTCGGCCAGTGCGAAATGCGGTACGTCGCCAAGGAAGACGGCGGCGATGCAATGACCCTGGAGATCAAGTGGGGCGACTGTGGGCATGTGAGACTATTCCATTCGAGATTTCGGCGGGTCGTCTACCCCCGCGCGGGAGCCGCCAGCGCGGGTAGGTGCAGCTCTCCTTCTCCGCTTGTGGGAGAAGGTGGATTGGCGCGCAGCGCCAAGACGGTTGAGGGGTGCTGGACGGAGTGCCGTCGTTGCCAAGCTGGAACACCCCTCATCCGACCGAGCTTCGCTCGGCCACCTTCTCCCGCAAGGGGAGAAGGAAAGAAGCGGCAGCGCTAGCGTTATAAGGCCTGGAAATCAAGCGGCCTGGCAGGCGTCAAAACTCTTCTTCAGCCGCTCGGCGTCGAGCTCGCGGCCGATGAACACCAGCCGGCTCTCGTGCTTCTCGCCGTCCTTCCAGGCGCGCTGGTGGTCGCCCTCGACGATCATGTGGACGCCCTGGATAACGTAGCGCTCGTCATCGCCCTTGAGCGCGATGATGCCCTTCAGCCGCAGGATGTTCGGGCCTTCCATCTGGGTGATCTTCTCGATCCACGGGAAGAACTTCTTCGGGTCCATCTCGCCGCCGCGCAGCGACACCGATTGCACCGTCACGTCATGGATATCGGAAGGGTGCGTGTGATGATGGTGGTCATGCCCGTCATGGTGATGATGCCCATCATGATCGTGATGGTCATGGTCATGGTCATGGTGATCATGGTCGTCATGCGCCTCGAGGAAGTGCGGATCGTTCTCCAGCGCTCGGGAAAGATCGAAGGCGCCACGGTCGAGCACCTCGGACAGCGCCAGGCCGGCGCGGGTGGTGCGATGAATCCTGGCCGCCGGGTTTATCGCGCGGATCGTCGCCTCGACCTTGCTCAGTTCCTCCGGCGTGACGAGATCGGTCTTGTTGAGCACGACGACATCGGCAAAGGCGATCTGGTCCTCGGCTTCGCGGGAATCCTTCAGCCGCAACGGCAGGTGCTTGGCGTCGACCAGCGCCACCACGGCGTCGAGCCTGGTCTTGGAGCGCACATCGTCGTCCATGAAGAAGGTCTGCGCCACAGGCACCGGATCGGCGAGGCCGGTCGTCTCCACCACGATGGCGTCGAAACGGCCCGGCCGGCGCATCAGGCCCTCGACAACGCGGATCAGGTCGCCGCGCACCGTGCAGCAGACGCAGCCATTGTTCATCTCGTAGATTTCCTCGTCGGATTCCACGATCAGCTCGTTGTCGATGCCGATCTCGCCGAACTCATTTACGATGACGGCGTAGCGCTTGCCGTGGTTTTCCGAAAGGATGCGGTTGAGCAGCGTCGTCTTGCCGGCGCCGAGATAGCCGGTGAGAACGGTTACGGGGATCTGCGTCGTCTGTGCATCGCTCATGTTGGGCCTCGAAAAGGATTGTTGGCTCCATATAGGATGTGCGCCGTGCTTTTGCACGCGGCAAACCAATGGGCCAAACACGTCGCCAACATTGCCGGGCTTTCCCAACATCGCTGAACTTTCATTGGCGCTGGCGGATTTCACTGCCTAGATAAGAACAAGGCAGCTTGCTCGAAAGAAACCAAAAGAGGCGCCGAATGTCCGACAAACCGTCCCCGTTGAGCCGGCGTCAGGCGCTCGGCTTCATTGCCGTCAGCGCCGGCGGCGGCGTCTTCCTTCCGGGCATCGCGCTGGCTCAGCAGGCCTCGCCCTATGCCGGGCTTGCCCTGTTCGATAGCGGTGCCGGCGTTTGCGCGATCACGCCGGAAGCGACTGAGGGGCCGTTCTATTTCGACCCGAGGCTCCAGCGCGCCGATATCACCGAAGGCAAAGCGGGCATTGCTCTCAATGTGCGGCTGCAGGTGGTCGACGCGGCCTGCCGACCGCTTGCCGACGCGCGTGTCGACATCTGGCATTGCGACGCGCAAGGGCATTATTCAGGCTATCCGGGACAAGGCGACGGCCAGGACGTCGATACGTCAGGCCAGAGTTTTCTGCGCGGTTGGCAAAAGACCGACGAGAGCGGTATCGTCTCGTTCGCCACCATCTATCCCGGCTGGTATCGCGGCCGCACCACCCACATCCACTTCAAGGTCTTCCCCAACGATAATTCGGTGATGACCGGCCAGCTGTTTTTCCCCGATAGTCTGAGCGAGCAGATATTCACCACTGTCGCGCCTTACACCGACCGGTCCGGCAAGCGCGATACGTCGAATGCCAGGGACGGTATCGCGCGGCGCGCTGGGCCGCTGTCGCAGGCGGCGCTGCGCGAGGTGGCGGAGGCCTACCAAGCGCTGATGATCGTCGCGATGAAGGCTGGTTGAGTCTCGTCGTGTGTGGAGTGCTCCTGCTGCAAGCGTCCACCTCTACCGAAAAGTCGTTTGTCATCTAACTGAAATAAACATCTGGCATTAGCCACGGCGGACACCGCATTGCTTGCCGGCAAAGCTGTTTTGCAAAGCCGGATCTTTGATCGTCGATTGCCAACCGGGCGGCTGCCTCTATGCTGTCCGCACCGGTTCGGCCGAAGAGGGATGACCATGGCCAAGGCGGACAAGACTGCGACAATGAGCCGGCTGCATTCGGCGGCGCGGCTGGCACGTACTGCGCTGGCGGCGCGGCTTCTAGGGCACGGCTTCTATGCCGGTCAGGACCAGATCATGCTCGCGCTCGACCGTGAGGACGGGCAGACGCCCGGCAATCTTGCCGGTCGCCTCGGTGTGCGCCCGCCGACCATCACCAAGACCATCAACCGGCTGCAGGCGCAGGGCTTCCTGGAAAAGCGCGCCTCTTCCGCCGATGCCCGCCAGGCCCATATCTTTCTGACCGACACGGGCCGCGAAATCATTCATGCCATCGAGAAATCGGTGAAGAAGACCGAGAAGCAGGCGCTGAAGGGTCTCGATAAAAAGGACCAGAAGGCGCTGTTCAAGCTGCTCGCCCGCGTTGAGGCGAACCTCTCGAACGGCGAGATGGTTCTCGTCGACGATGAGATCGACGCCGACGAATGATCAGCGGCTGACGCCATCAGGCAGCGGCTGCTGACGATCCATGGACCAATGCCGACCAGCGGCCCGGCGTGACACCGAACGCTTTCTTGAAGTGTCTGTTGAAATGACTTTGGTCGCTGAACCCGGCCGCTATCGCGATCTGCGCCAGTGGCTCGCTCGCCTCGATCATGCGGCGTGCTCGTTGAAGCCGGCGCATCAAGAGAAAGCGATGCGGGCTGGTGGAGAAGGCAGCACGGAAATGCCGCGATAGGGCGTAGCGATCCAGCCCGGTGATCGCCTCCAACTCGTCGGAGCGGACGATACGGAAAACATTCTCTTCCAGATAGTCGCGCGCCAGGCTGGCCGCGCGCCATGCTGTCCTTGGGATCGGTTTCGCCGGCAGGCCTGCATGCCGTGCCAGGCTTCGCATCAGCTGCGCAATGAAGTCGGCGACAAAGAGATCGTCCAGCTTCTGGTCCAACGGCCCCAGCGCCGAAAGCAGCCTCGTGCGGAAGACAGGATCCGTCACCACGGCATCCCTGACGAAAGGCAGCGATGCGTCGATCGTATCAAGGCAGTCCAGCACGACGGACGGCTCCAGATAAAGCATCCTGTAACGCAGGCCCTCTTCGGTGCCGGCACCGCCGTCGTGCAATTCGTCGGGATGGAGCACGATAATCTGGCCGGGCAGGCTATGATGCGACGCGCCGCGATAACGGAAACTCTGGACGCCATGCAGCGTCACGCCGATGGCGTAGGTATCGTGACGATGGAGATCGAACGCGCTGCCGTGGAACCGGGCCTCGATACGCTCCATGCCGGCGGAATCGGGTGCCGAGATGACGCAGTTCTCAGCCGCGTCAACGCACAAACGTCCAAGACCTTGGAAGGCCTCGCCATCTAGACTGTGTGACATCGCTTCACTCACAAACCTCGAATGGCAAATGTCTCATGTTCGACACGAAATTTGCAATCGTGCTGCAGGACGACCTTCCCGTCTGGCAAAAGCTCAATGTCACCGCCTTCCTGACCAGCGGTATCGTTGCGCAGTATAGCGAGATCATCGGCGAACCCTATCGCGACCGCGCCGGCAATATCTACAATCCGCTCTCGATCCAGCCGGTCATCGTGCTTTCGGCCGATCGCCCGACGCTCAGTGCGATCCACCGGCGGGCGCTGGACCGCGGTGTGACGACCTCGCTCTACGTCGACGAAATGTTTTCGACCGGCCACGACGCGGCGAACCGCGCCGTCTTTGCCGAATTCGCACCCGACGACGCCAAGGTCGTCGGCATCGCGGTGCGTACCGAAAAGAAGCTTGTCGACAAGATCACCAGGGGCGCCCGTATGCATCCCTAGTGCACGTAGTCAGCTGTTGTCAGCCTCCTCTGGCTTGCCGGCAGGTGACAATTGCCTCAAAGGTAGGGCTCTGCCCTGCTTCCATCCGGCCTGAAATTGAGTGCTCTCCCAAGACAAGACGAAAGCGCGACGCCTCCGGCGGCGATCCTCTGCATGCTTTCCGTCTATGTATTTTTCACCGTCCTCGACACCAGCAGCAAATATCTTGTCATGGCCGGCGTCTCGGCGCTGATCGTCGCCTGGGCTCGCTTCGCCGTCCATGTCGTGCTTGTCGGTGTCTTTCTGCGCGGATGGCGCGAGCCGGCGCGCTTTCGCGCCAACAATCTGCCGGCGCATATCCTGCGCGGCGCCTTCCTGTTTGGATCGACCATTTGCAACGTCATGGCGCTGCGAACCTTGCAGCTGGCCGAAACCACATCGATCTATTTCTTCGCGCCGATGGTGATCACAGCAATCGCCGGTCCTTTGCTCGGTGAATGGGCTGGCTGGCGGCGCTGGCTGGCAATCCTGAGCGGCTTCGTCGGCGTCCTCATCATCACCCGGCCAGGCGTTGGCGTCTTTGGCGTCGGCCATCTCTTCGCGCTCGATGCTGTCGAACTGTTTTTACGTCATCATGACGCGGCGCATGTCGGCCACGGAAACCTCGGAGAGCCTCATTCTCTTTTCGGCGCTGGCGCCGGCCGTACTTCTCCTGCCGATGCTGCCGTTTTCGCTTTCGCTGCCGCAGGATAGCTGGCACTGGTTCATCCTGCTGATGCTTGGCGTCTTTGGCGCAATCGGCCACTGGCTCCTGGTTCAGGCCTATCGTCTTGCCACCACCACGGCATTGGCTCCCTATCCCTATTCACAGATGATCTGGATGATCATTGTCGGCTGGATTGTCTTCAACCAGTTTCCCGACCGCTGGACGCTCGTCGGGGCGATCGTCATCGTCGCCAGCGGCCTTTATATCGTCCATTGCGAGCACCGGCTTCGCGTGCGCAACCGCGCCGCCCTCGACGTCGAGGTGGAAGCGCTGGCAAAAAAACTTTGATTTGTTCCGGAAGGGTGGCATAAGGCCGCGTTTAAACTGTTTAGATCATGATCCCGAAAGTGGCATCCGGTTTTCGCTGGAGATCATGGATCAGCTCTAGATCGTCGGGGGAGCGCAAGGCGCTGGCACAGAAGATCAAGCTTTCGACGATCGCGGATGCGCTCGGTGTGTCCACGGCCACGGTCTCGCTGGCTCTGCGCGACAGTCCGCTGGTTGCCGGAAACACCCGCGACCGCATCAAGGAACATGCCCGCGCCATCGGCTATATCTACAATCGCCGTGCCGCCAGCCTGCGCACCTCGCGTTCGGGCATCGTCGGCGTCGTCGTTCACGACATCATGAACCCGTTCTTCGCCGAGATACTGCGCTCGATCGAAAGCGAGCTCGATCGCAGCCGGCAGACCTTCATCCTGTCGAACCATTACGACCAGCTCGAAAAGCAGCGCACCTTCATCGACACGCTTTTGCAGCTCGGCGCCGACGGCGTCATCATGTCGCCGGCCATCGGCACGCCGCCCGAAGACATATTCATGGCCGAGGAAAACGGCCTGCCCGCTGTGCTGATCGCGCGCACCGTCGAAGGCGCCGACGTGCCGGTGTTTCGCGGCGACGATGCCTACGGCACTGGGCTTGCCACCAACCATCTGATCTCGCTCGGCCACAAGCGCATCGCCATGGTCGGCGGCACCGACCAGACCTCGACCGGCCGCGATCGCTACCAGGGCTATGTCAACGCTATGGAGGCGGCCGGGCTGGAGGTCAGGCCGTCCTGGCGCATCGCCGGTCCGCGCACCAAGCAGGCCGGCTTCGAGGCCGCCGGGCAGTTCCTTGCGCTGAAGGACAAGCCGACCGCGGCCTGCTGCTGGAACGACCTCGTCGCCATCGGCCTGATGAACGGTATTGCACGCGCCGGGCTGGTGCCGGGCATTGACATCTCCGTCACCGGCTATGACGATCTCGAGGAGGCGGCGATCGCGACGCCGGCGCTGACCACCGTGTGGAACGGCCAGCGTGAAGTCGGTCGCCGCGCAGCCAGCGCGCTGCTCGACAAGCTCAATGGGCAGATGGTGCGGCCGTCGCAGGAACTGATCAAGCCGGAACTGCATGTGCGCCAGTCGACCGGCAAACCGGTGGAGCGTGAATGACAAAAGCCGAACAGCACCAAGCAGTCGCCATTCTGGTGCCGGGCCAATTCAATGATCATGCGGTCGGTCGCATCGACCGGACGTTCAGCCGCGTCTGGATCGAACGGGCCGATGCGTCGCTGGTCACCGACGAGCTGCGCCGGACGGTGCGCGGCATTGCCGCCTTTGGCGGGATCAACGCAACCCTCATCGACGCGCTGCCGAACCTCGAGATCATCGCCAATTTCGGCGTCGGCTATGATTCGGTCGATGCCCATCACGCAGCACAGCGCGGTGTCATGGTCACCAACACGCCTGACGTGCTGACCGAGGAGGTCGCCGACACGGCGATCGGGCTTTTGATCAACACCATCCGCGATCTGCCGCGCGCCGAGACCTGGCTGCGCGACGGCAGTTGGGCACGCAACGGCAACTATCCGCTAAGCCGGCTGACTTTGCGCGGTCGCAGCGCTGGCATTTTCGGCATGGGCCGCATTGGTCTCGCCATTGCGCGCCGGCTAGAGGCCTTTGGGCTGCCGATCGCCTATCACAATCGGCGCCGCGTCGAAGGCTTGGCCTACGAATACCACGGCACGCTGAAAGGCCTTGCCGAGGCGGTCGATACGCTGATCTCGGTGGCGCCCGGCGGCGCCTCGACGGAAAAGGCGGTCAACGCCGAGATCCTGTCGGTGCTTGGCCCGAACGGCGTCTTCGTCAACATCGGTCGCGGCAGCACGGTGGACGAGGCAGCTCTTGCCGCAGCCCTGGCCAATGGCACCATCGCAGCTGCCGGGCTCGACGTCTTCGCCGATGAGCCGAACGTGCCGCCGGCGCTGCTCGCTGCTCCCAACACCTCGCTTTTGCCGCATGTCGGCTCGGCTTCGGAACATACCCGCCGCGCCATGGCCGATCTGTGCGTCGACAATCTGATTTCCTGGTTTTCGGAAGGGAGGGCGCTGACGCCGGTGCCGGAAACGGAAAAGGTCAAGGCGCGCAGCTGAGTGGCATGCTTTCTTATTTGTTAACTGCGGCTTAACGCTTTGAAATCATTTTATATCTTTCGCCAAACACCCGGAGAACGCAGATGAAAGCACTTGCTGCATTGATGGCGGTGGCCGCGCTGTTCGGCAGCGTTCAGCTGTTTCACGGCGGCAGCGGCGAAGGCCGCACAGCCGCCGATGAGCCAACGCTGTCGCCCGACGACTACAGGCTGGTGGCCAATGGCGACGAAGCCTCCTGCGCGGTCAAGCGCGGCACTGAGATTTCGCATGGCCTGTCGCTGTTGACGGTCACTGCGAATTGCCGCCGGGTCTTGCCCGGCATCGAGCGCGCGAAATTCTGGCGTGAGCAGGATGACGGCACGGTCACCTTCAGCGCGAATGGCATCGACCCGATCGTCACTTTCGGCGTCGCCGACGGCGACGGTTATGAATCCTACGCGCCAGCCCTGCCGCTGCTGTCGCTGGCGGCCGGCAGCGATTGATGTTGACGTCTGACCGCTGAACTATTCCGCGGCAGCCCGCGTGCCGGATTTCGCTGCGGCGTGCAGGCGCACCGCGTCGCCGAAGGCGCGGAATATCCTTGCTGAGATGCTGTCCGACTTGACCCAGTATTCGGGATGCCACTGGACGCCGACGGCGAAAGCACGGGCGTCCCGCACCGAAACCGCCTCGACCGTGCCGTCACTGGCGACCGCCTCTATCTGCAGCTTCGGGCCGAGCCGGTCGATGGCCTGGCGGTGCACCGAATTGACCATGATGTCGCCCGCGCCGAAGACGCCGGCGAGGCAGGTTCCAGGCTTGATCGAAATGGCCTGGCGGATGGCGAAGCGTTCGTCCTGATTGTCGCTCGCCGGTGCGCGATGGTCCAGCGATCCCTCGCGCTCCTGTATTTCTGTGGCCAGCGTGCCGCCCAGCGCCACATTCATTTCCTGGATGCCGCGGCAGATGGCGAGCAGCGGCACGCCGCGCTCCACTGCCTTGCGGATCAACGGCAGCGTCGTCGCGTCGCGGGCAGGATCGTAGGGACCATTGGCCTCGCTGGCATCGCCGCCATAGAGCGAGGGATGCACATTGGACTTCGAACCGGTGACCATGACGCCGTCGACCAATGACAGGAGTTCGTCGAAATCGAGCCGGTCGCCGAAGGACGGCACCAGCACCGGGAATACGGCGGCGCCCGAAAGCGCCGCCTCCAGATATTGCTGCGGAACGCCATGCCAGGTGTAGTTGTCGAACTGGCGGACGTCGGTCGATATGGCGACGAGCGGCTGCTGCATTTTTGATCCGGGTTCCATTCAGTGCAGGGACATATTCTGCCTTTAAAATAGGCGATCCGAAGGCGCTTTGCCATGACAAGTTCGGCATGTCGCATGGTCCACGGAAACGGCGTTAGACTTAAGTTGCAAGAGGTGCGTTCGCGCCGCGAATTTCGCGGAGACGCCGCCGGCAAAACCGGCTGCCATGGCTGGACTCGACTTCTTGCCCGTGTATTGTCTGCCGCGAAGCCGATCCGGGGCACAGAGCATTTCCCGAACGTCGGTCTATTGATCCAATAGGGAGGACTTCATGGATCGTCGATCATTCATCCGCAAGGCCGGCGCGACCGGTGTGGGCGCCGCGGCGGCTACAGCAGCGCTTGCCGCGCCGGCTATCGCCCAATCCAATCCGAAAGTGACATGGCGCCTGGCGTCGTCCTTCCCGAAATCTCTCGACACGATCTACGGCGGCGCCGAGGTCTTTTCCAAGATGCTTTCGGAGGCAACCGACGGCAACTTCCAGGTCCAGGTCTTCGCCGCAGGTGAACTCGTGCCCGGCCTGCAGGCCGCGGACGCCACCACCGCCGGCACCGTCGAGGCCTGCCATACGGTGGCATATTATTATTGGGGCAAGGACCCGACATGGGCGCTGGGCGCTGCGGTTCCGTTCTCGCTCAACGCGCGCGGCATCAATGCCTGGCATTACCACGGCGGCGGCATCGACCTGTTCAACGAGTTTCTCGCCACGCAGGGCCTTTTTGGCTTGCCGGGCGGCAATACCGGCGTGCAGATGGGCGGCTGGTTCCGCAAGGAGATCAACACCGTTGCCGACCTTTCGGGCCTCAAGATGCGCATCGGTGGCTTTGCCGGCAAAGTGGTGGAAAGGCTCGGCGTGGTGCCGCAGCAGATCGCCGGCGGCGACATCTATCCGGCGCTGGAAAAAGGCACCATAGACGCCGCCGAGTGGGTCGGCCCTTATGACGATGAGAAGCTCGGATTCTACAAGGTCGCGCCGAATTATTATTATCCCGGCTGGTGGGAAGGCGGGCCGACCGTCCATCTGATGTTCAACAAGGCGAAATACGAAGAGCTTTCACCGGCCTATAAGGCGCTGGTGCACACCGCCGCGCAGGCCGCCGACGCCAACATGCTGCAGAAATACGACTTTCTGAATCCGGCGGCCGTGAGGCGGCTGGTGTCCGGGGGCGCCAAATTGCGCCCGTTCAGCCCGGAAATTTTGGCAGCCTGCTTCGAAAAGGCAAACGAGGTCTATGCCGAGATGGAAGCCTCGAACGCGCCGTTCAAGAAGATCTGGGACTCGATCAAGGCGTTCCGCAAGGAGCACTATCTCTGGGCGCAGGTGGCCGAGTACAATTACGACACCTTCATGATGGTCCAGCAGCGCACCGGCAAGCTCTGACAACAGTTACGGCGCCACGCGCTCTTCGGACGCGTGGCGCCGTCACACTTCGATTTGCCGGATCAGCGCGGCACAACCAGCACCTTGACTTCGCCTGGCGCAGGCGGATTGGCGATCACCGCAGCCGCCTCCTCAAGCGTCACATGCCGTGAGATGAGTTTGTCGATCTCGATCGCACCCGAGGCGATGAGATCGGCGCCCCGGCGATGCGTAAACGGATTGAGAAACGAGCCCAGGACCCTCAATTCCCGGAACAACAGGTCGAAAGGTTCGAACTCGGCCTTCATGCCTTGAGGCATCACGCCGACGACGACAACCGTACCGCCGGCTTTGGCCAGCCGCATCGATTGCTCGACTGTCTCTCTTACGCCAGCACATTCGAACACCACATCGACACCGCCTGGCATCAGGCCCGACGCACCGACGACCGTGTCGATGATATCGCAAGCGCTTGGGTCGACCGTCGCCGTTGCGCCCAATTCTTCGGCGAGGGCACGCCGCGAGGCCTGCCGCGTCGACAGGATGATTGTCGTCGCGCCGGCAAGCCTCGCCAGTTGCACGGTGAGCAGGCCGATCACACCGCCGCCAAGCACGGCGACCGAGGAGCCGGGTCTGATCTGCGCCAGGTCCATGCCATGCAGGCAGCAGCCAAGTGGCTCGCAGAATGCTCCATGTGTCGGCTTAAGGTCTTTCGGAAGGAGGAAGGCCTGCTTCTGAGGCAGCAGTACATATTCGGCGAAGCCGCCGTCGCGGCGGATGCCGATGGCAATCAGATTATGGCAGAGATTGATGCGACCGGCATGGCAGTGCGGACAGCTCCCGCAGGCGATGTTGGGATCGCCGGTGACGCGGTCGCCGACCGAAAAGCCGGACACTCCGGTTCCAATCGCCTCGACGATCCCGGAGAGTTCATGTCCGAGCGTCACCGGCGGCGTACAGGGAAATTCGCCATGGAAAAGATGCCGGTCGGTTCCGCAGACGCCGCATGCCTCGATCCGCACCAGGAGATCGTCCGGCCCGGCGGCCGGTTTGCCGACCTCCCGCAGGGCGATATTGCCTACGCCCTCCAGCCGCACCGCTTTCATGTCTGTTGAACCTCCGGCATCAATTGAAACTCGGTGGTTGGGACAGATCGGGTGCTGGCGCTGCTGGCTTGGCAGGCGGCGTTTCACCGAAATTCGGCGGCTGCGACAGGTCCGGTGCAGGCACAGTCGGCGCCGCGCCATCCGCCGGCGGTGTGCCAAGCGGCGACAGGCCCGGCGTTTCCGGTACCTGGTAATCGATCGTGCCCGGGTCCACTGGCGTGCCCTTGTAGTGCATCACCATCTGCGGGAAAGCGATGGTCAGGCCGATCATGATGACCTGGATGCAAACGAAGGGGACCGCACCCCAATAGATCTGGCCGGTGGTCACCGGTGCGATCTGCTTGCCGGTGAGGCGATCCAGATAGGGCACCCTGGCGGCGACCGAACGCAGGTAGAACAGCGCGAAGCCGAAGGGTGGATGCATGAAGCTGGTCTGCATGTTGACGCCGAGCAGCACGCCGAACCAGATCAGGTCGATGCCGAGTTTGTCGGCAGCCGGCGCCAAAAGCGGCACGATAATGAAGGCGAGTTCGAAGAAGTCGAGGAAGAAGGCGAGCAGGAAGACGAGGATGTTCACCCCGATCAGGAAGCCGACTTCACCACCCGGCAGCGATGTCAGAAGGTGTTCGACCCAGATATGGCCGTTGACGCCGTAGAAGGTGAGCGAGAATACACGCGCCCCGATCAGGATGAACAGCACGAAGGACGACAGTCGCGTCGTTGAGGCCAGCGCCTGCTTGATCACATCCAGCGATAGCCGCCCCTTCATCGCCGCCATGATCAGCGCGCCGACAGCCCCCATGGCGCCGCCCTCGGTCGGTGTGGCGATGCCAAGGAAGATGGTGCCTAACACCAGGAAGATCAGCGCCAGCGGCGGGATCAGCACGATGATCACCTGCTGCGCCAGCCGCGACATCATGTTGATTTTCAGGCGCTGGTCGGCGATCGCCGCAACATAGATGAAGATCACGCCGATGGTGGCGCCGAGGATGTCGGCGTTTTGGCCCTGCGAGGGCGCAAGATAGCGATAGGCCGCGTAGGAAACCACGACTGCCGCCAACACCGCGACCAGCAGCGACAGGACACCGTGGCCGAGTGTGCGGGCCTCCAGCGGCAGGGCCGGCATCGACTTCGGCCGGACGATCGACATGATCACGATGTACATCGTGTAAAGGCTGGTCAGAATCAGCCCCGGGATCAGCGCGCCCGCATACATGTCGCCAACCGAGCGGCCGAGCTGGTCGGCCAGAACGATCAGCACCAGCGAGGGCGGAATGATCTGGGCGAGCGTGCCCGATGCGGCAATGACGCCGGACGCCACACGGCGGTCATAGCCGTAGCGCAGCATGATCGGCAGTGAGATCAGGCCCATCGCGATGACGGAGGCAGCCACCACACCCGTGGTTGCGGCAAGCAGCGCGCCGACGAAAATCACGGCATAGGCGAGCCCGCCGCGGATCGGTCCAAACAATTGGCCGATCGTATCGAGAAGGTCCTCGGCCATGCCCGATCGTTCGAGCACGATGCCCATGAACGTGAAGAACGGGATGGCCAGCAGCGTGTCGTTCGACATCACCCGGCTGCCGTAGAAATTGTCCGGCAGTGCGTGCAGCAGCGGCCAAGCCAGATTGATCGAGCCGCCCGAATAGGGCGACAGAAGGACACCGATAAGGAAGAACAGCAGGCCGTTGGCGGCGAGCGAAAACGCGACCGGGTAGCCGATCAGCAGGAAGATGACCAGCGAGGCGAACATGATCGGCGCCATGTTCTGGGCGATGAACTCGATCACGAGCGCACCTCTTCGGCGAGCGCCTTCGCTTCGAGTTCGGCCTGCTCATGGACCGATATGAATGGAGTGGGATCGTCCATCTCACCGCGCATGATGGCTATCTTCTTGATGATCTCCGAGATGCCCTGGAGCGCCAGCAGGAAAAAGCCGACCAGCAGGATCGCCTTTGCCGGCCAGATGATCAGCCCGCCGGAATTGTTCGACATTTCGCCGCTGCGAAACGACAGCGACACATAGGGAACGAAATAGATCACCATCAGCGTCACGAATGGCATCAGGAAAAAGAGGTGACCGAGAAGGTCGATCCAGTGCTGCACGCGGCGCGAGAACATGCCGTAGACGATGTCGATGCGGATATGGTCGTTCTGCTTCAGCGTGTAGGCAGCGGCCAGCATGAAGGCCGCGCCGAACAAATACCACTGCAGTTCCAGCCAGGCGTTCGATGACATGTCGAACGTCTTGCGGATGACCGCATTGGCGGCGCTGACCAGGATTGCCAGCAGGATCAGCCACGACACCCATTTGCCGATGAATTCGTTCACACGATCAATGGTTCTGGATAGAGCGAGAAGCCCTGCCATGCATTCCTCCCTTTACGCACCGGCCCGAAATCGGTGTCGATTTTCGGAAAGCACGTTGCGTGCTTCAAAGTATCAGCGGCGCGCCATCCCGCTTGTTTTTCCGCCGCCTCGATGTGGCCCAACGGTATGCCGTGCGTGGCCCGGCGGGTCAACACAGGGACAGACCGACTAAAACAATCTTGTGAAGTGAGGAAGGGGCTTTTGAGATGAGGAAGGGGGGCGAAGCAGCCGCCTGACCCGGCGCATGACCCCGAAAATGGGAATCGATTTTCGCTGGGATCATGCGCAAAATCAAAATGCTACAGCGTCCTTTGCGCGTCCGAGAGGACGCGCGCGCTGTAGACGTCATGCAACCAAAGTCTACCCAGGCTTGGTACAGTCAGGCGATCTTGCCCTGATCGCGGCCGGTGCCGATCAGCACCAGCATGGCGACGAGGAACAGATACATCCAGCCATCGCGCCATTCGAGCGGAAAATAGCCGGCCCACAGCGATTCGGCCATGCCGAAAGCGGCAGCGCCAAGTGCTGCCCGCAACGGCGAGAGATAGCCGCCCACCGCCGTCACAAACAGGATTTTCAGCCCGTAGACCAACCCTGTGCCGAAGCTGATGTTGCCGTAGTAGAAGGCGGCGAGCACGCCGGCCAGTGCCGCGCAAAGGCCGCCGAAAAGCACCGCACGCCGAAGCACCGCGCGAACATCGACGCCGCACATCGCTGCCGCCCTGGGATCGTCGGACACGGCGCGCCAGCGCCGGCCGAAGCTTGATTGGGCAAACGCCCAGGCGGCGAGCCCGATAGTTGCCGCGACGACAGCGCAGTCGAGCAACTGGATGAGCGTCAGCGTGGCATTGAAATTGGCCCCTCGCGCAAAAATGATGGGCTGGGCCAGCATTGGCGGCAGCCACAGATCATGGGTGTCGGCGGCGATACGGCTGGCTTCCGACAGGGCCAGCAATATGCCGAGCGTCGTCACCACGATGGCGTTGGGCGAGCGGTCGGCCAACGGTTCGAAGATGCTTCGCGACAAGACACGGCTGAGCAGCGCCGCATAAAGGAACGCCGCAGCTACGCCGAGCGCGACGGATGCAAACAGCGTCAGCCACAGCACCTGATAGCCGAACGCCGCGGTGAGGATCATCGTATGCCCGCAAAAGGCGAACAGCGCCCCATAGGCAAGATTGGTGCGGTGCAGGATGCCGTTGGTCAGCACGTAGCCGAAGGCAAGCAATGCGTAGAGCGCGCCCGAATGCAGCCCGTTCAGAACCTGCTGGAAGAAATAGAGCATGCAATGTCCTCGATGCATGCCCCGCAATCGGGGCGCAGCGGTTTGGGACGAACGACGTTCTCAAGACAAGGCGATGGCGATCGCCTCCGTGACGAGCGTTGCACCCGGAATCTAACTTGTCAAACGCGATTTATCGGTTAGATTCGCCATATGGTAGTATTCTGGACTCCGCACCGCTTCACCGGTGGCATGCTTGCGCTCGACACGGCGAACACCGTCGTCTTGCGGAACGATCCGGAGAAAACCTTCGACCGGCTCAAAGATCCGGCGGAGATCGCCCGCTTTGCCGAAGCGGCGAGCGGGTTTCGCGCCGCCGAGCTCGGCGGCAGGCCGCTCGTAGCGCCGGCGCCTGAAAAGATCGCGCCGGTGGTGCTGTCGATCAGGGAGACGACCGATCGGCTGTTTCGCCGCGCGGTTTCGAAAGGTGCGATCACTACCGGAGACATGCCTGAATTCCTTGAAGCCTGCGCCGACGGACTCGCCCAAAGCCGCACCGAAATCGGGAGGCCCGGAAAACCGTTCGGCAATCCGGGGACGCCGATTGCCTTCGAGGCGGCGCTTGCGGTCTCGGCGCTGTCGCTGCTGCGCGGCGACACAATCGCCAGGCTGAGGATATGTCCGAACTGCAGCTGGCTGTTTGTCGACAAAAGCCGCAATTCCAGCCGCCTCTGGTGCGACATGGCGGTGTGCGGCAACCGACAGAAGGCAAACCGATACTATCGCCGCCGGACCGCGGCGAGGGAGATCACCAATGTCTAAAAGATACTCGCGCGCGATGATTGTCGTCGCGGCGTTGTTCGCGGTGGCCGCGCTCGGCGCCTGCCGTGACTCCGGCAAGGACCAGCTGTTCGCCATTTCCGGGAAGCTGTTCGAGTTCAACTACCGGCTGGGCATCGCCACCTATGTCATCACCCTCAATCCGTTGCGGCCGGTGGGTGAGGGACAGGTCGCCGTGGTCTCCTTCCAGAACCCGGCCGGTGGTGATCCGATCATCGTCACCCAGAAAATATGGCCGAAGCTGCCGCATGTGACGCTGACCAGCCCGCCGCTCACCTGCGTCGTAAAGGACAAGCCCTATACCGTGTCGATCCGCATCGAGGATCGCAGCGGCAAATTGCTGCAGAGTTTCGAGACGACACTGACGTCCTCGCTCGACCAGTCGGTCCTGCCCGACCGGCCTCTCGTGGTCGGGCCAGTCTACGAGCTCAACAAGGACCTGGCCGGCCATGTCGACGGCAAGCTGCCCGGCGAACCGAAGCCCAGTTGCCCAAAGGCTGCATGATGCGTCACCAGCGGCACTGACCGCCGCCGGAATTTTCGTGCTCGGCCATCCTCCCCGACAGGCGTTTCGTGGCGCCACACGGCCGCGCACGGATCATTTGTTGCGCCTCGTCTGGCATCTTCGATTTTGTTTGACCTGCCCGGCAAGGGAAGAAACACTGCAGCATCCGACTCCGACGTTGGCTGTGCTCGAAGTGTGGCCTCCGCAGAGGGAAATGCCTGATGACGCTGTATGATGTCGCGCTCGACGACAAGTTCGACCTGAGGAAGGAGCGCATCTTCCTTTCCGGCGCGCAGGCTGTCATCCGCATGCTGCTGATGCAGCGCGCGCGCGACCGCCGGGCTGGCCTGAACACCGCCGGCTTCGTCTCCGGCTATCGCGGCTCGCCGCTCGGCGGCCTCGACATGCAGCTTTGGAAGGCCAGGAAGCAGCTCGCCCAGTCGGACATCGTCTTTCAGCCCGGCCTCAACGAGGAACTCGCGGCCACGGCCTGCTGGGGATCGCAGCAGGCCGAGTTGCTGGGCGAGGGCACGCATGACGGCGTCTTTTCGGTCTGGTACGGCAAGGGACCGGGCGTCGACCGATCCGGCGACGTGTTCCGCCATGCCAACCTGGCCGGCTCGTCTAGATATGGCGGCGTGCTTGCCCTGATGGGCGACGACCACATGGCCGAATCCTCAACCAACGCGCACGCCACCGAATTCCTGTTCGTCGACACTATGGTGCCGATCCTAAATCCGGCCGGGGTCCAGGAGATCATCGACTACGGGCTCTACGGCTTTGCCATGTCGCGTTTCGCCGGCACCTGGGCGGCGATCAAATGCGTCAAGGACAACATCGAATCGACGGCTTCGGTCGATGCCGCGCTCGAACGGCTTGATATCGTCACCCCGGAATTCGAGATGCCGCCCGGCGGCCTCAACATTCGCAACGAGATCGACATGCTCGGCCAGGAGGAGCGGCTGCATGAATACAAGCGCGCCGCCGCTTCGGCTTTTATCCACGCCAACGGGCTGAACCGGATCGTTTATTCCGGTGGACGTGCCCCGAAGCTTGGCATCGTCACCATCGGCAAGAGCTATCTCGACGTCCGCCAGGCGCTGGAAGACATCGGCGTCGACGAGGCTGCCGCCAACCGCATTGGTATCAGGCTGTTCAAGGTCGGTTGCCCGTGGCCGCTCGACCTGCAGCACATCGCCGATTTCGCTCGCGGCCTCGACGCCATCGTCGTCGTCGAGGAGAAACGCTCGCTGATCGAGGTGCAACTGCGCGAGAACCTTTACGGCACCGCCATGCAGCCGGTCGTCGTCGGCAAGAAGGACGAGCGCGGCGACGGGCTGTTCCCGGCCAAGGGCGCGCTCGATCCCAACGACATCGCCATAGCGCTTGGCGAGAGAATCTTGCGGACAATCGGCCCGTCGGACGAAATCGCCGCGCGGGTGGCGAAACTTCGCCAGTTCCAGGCGATGCTCGCCGACACGTCAGACATCGCCTCGCGCACGCCCTTCTTCTGCTCCGGCTGCCCGCACAATTCCTCGACCAAGGTGCCCGACGGCTCGCTCGCCGCCGCCGGCATCGGCTGCCATTTCATGGCGCTTTGGATGGACCGCAACACCGTTGGTTTCACCGCCATGGGCGGCGAGGGCGCGCAATGGGTCGGCCAGGCGCCGTTCTCGAAGCGCGACCACATCTTCCAGAATCTCGGCGACGGCACCTACAACCACTCTGGTGCGCTGGCGATCCGCTTTGCATTGTCGACCGACGCCAACATCACCTACAAGATCCTCTACAACGACGCCGTCGCCATGACCGGAGGCCAGCCACACGAGGGTGGCCTGACCGTGGACATGATCGCCAGGCAGGTGCGGGCCGAGGGCGTCGAGCGTATCGCTATCGTCACCGACGAGCCGGACAAATATACCGGCAAGGTCGAATTCCCCGCCGGCGCCACCATCCATCACCGCGACGATCTCGACCTCGTCCAGCGCGAATTGCGCGCGGTCAAGGGCACATCCGTGCTGATCTACGACCAGACCTGCGCCGCCGAAAAGCGCCGCCGCCGCAAGCGCGGCACATTCCCCGATCCCGACAAGCGCGTCTTCATCAACGAACTGGTCTGCGAAGGCTGCGGCGATTGCGGGGTGCAGTCGAATTGCGTGTCGATCCAGCCGGTCGAGACCGAATTCGGCCGCAAGCGCAGGATCGACCAGTCGAGCTGCAACAAGGATTTCTCCTGCGTCAACGGCTTCTGCCCGTCCTTCGTCACCGTGCATGGCGCCAAGATCAGGAAGGCCGAGGGTATGGCCGGCACGACCGATCCGCTCGACGGCGTGCCCGCGCCCGCTGAATTTCCGCTCGGCGAACAGGGCTGGGCAGCGATCATCGACGGCGTCGGCGGCACCGGCGTCGTCACCATCGGCGCGGTGCTCGGCATGGCGGCGCATCTCGAAGACAAGGGCTGCGGCATGATCGACATGGCCGGCCTTGCCCAGAAGGGCGGCTCGGTGTTCACCCATGTCCGCATCGCGCGCAGCCCGGGCGATATCCATGCCATCCGCGTTTCGGCCGGCAAGGCAGACCTTGTGCTCGGCTGCGACCTCGTCGTGTCGGGCGCTCAAAAGGTGCTCGCCGCGGTGCGTGAGGGCCACACGATCTTCCTCGCCAACACCGCCGAGATCATGCCCGGTGAGTTTACCCGGTCGGCGGATTTCTCGCTGCCTGTCGAGCGGCTGAAAAAGGCGATCCGCACCGCCGCCGGCGACGACAAGGCGCATTTCTTCGACGCCACCCGCACCGCCACCGCGCTGTTCGGCAGTTCGCTCGGCGCCAACATGTTCATGCTCGGCTTCGCCTTCCAGCATGGCGGCTTGCCCCTGTCGGCCGAGGCAGTCGAAAAGGCGATCGAACTCAATGCCCAGGCCGTGGCGATGAACGTCTCAGCCTTCCGCTGGGGCCGCCGCGCCGCCCACCAGCCGGATTTCGTGCGCGGCCTCGTTGCCCGGCCGGGCACGGCTGCACAGAACGCCGCTGTCGTCGAAACGCTGGACGACATCATCGCCCGCCGGGTCGCCTTCCTCACCGCTTATCAGAACGCTGCCTATGCCACGCGCTACGCCGACAGACTGGCCGCGCTGCGCAAGGCCGAAGCCAGGGCGATGCCCGGTTCGACTGCTGTGACCGAGGCCGCTGCGAGGAACCTGTTCAAGCTGATGGCGATCAAGGACGAATACGAGGTGGCGAGGCTCTACACCGACGGCTCCTTCGCCGCCGAGCTGGGCAAGCAGTTCCAGAGCTACGACAAGCTCGAATTCCATCTCGCGCCGCCGATCATGGGCAGGCGCGGCAAGGACGGCAAGCCAAGGAAGTCGAGTTTCGGTCCCTGGATGATGGAGGGGTTCCGCCTGCTGGCAGCGATGAAAGGCTTGCGCGGCACGGTCTTCGATGTGTTCGGCTACAGCTCCGAAAGGCGTATGGAACGGCAGCTTCTTGCGCAGTACGAGGCCGATCTGGAGCTTGTCGCTGGCGCGCTGGCGCCGGGCAAGGTCGAGGCCGCGGCCGCGCTTGCCTCGGTGCCGGCGCTCATTCGCGGCTATGGTCACGTCAGGCAGGCCAGTGCCGAAAAGGCCGCTGGCGAACGCCTAAGGCTGCTCGATCGCCTGGCAAAAATGCCGGTTCGGTCGGAACTCCAGGCCGCCGAGTAATCGATATGCCTTGTTTGTTTGAAGGGTAGCTTCCCGGCGCCAACCGACTGACGGCAAAGCCCGGAACAGCCTCTCTAAATCTTTCTTAAGGCGAATGTGACACAGCTTGGCTCCCCAGGGTTGGGATTCAGGCGTGAATCTGAAAAGAAAAAACGAGATTCCTGTCGACGTCTATATCCCGTTCGTGGAAACTCTGTTTCGCGACGGGGTGACGCTTTCGATCGGCATTCTCGCGCAAACCTTCCTGATCGGCCTTGTCTGGTGGAAGAACGGCGATCCGCGTTACCTGGTTGTTGCGATTGCGATGGTTCTCGTCGGCATATTCCGCATGAGAAACTTCCAAAAATACAACAACTTGCCATCACCGACGACCTGGGAGGAAGCGCACAAGCGCGAAAACGACTATATACTCTACGGCTCCATGCATGGGCTTACGCTCGGGGCTTTTTGCCTGCTCGGCATCTACTTTGCGCGCGACGATTTCGCCGAGATCGCCTCCGTCTGCCTGACGCTGGCGACCGCGACCTCCATTGCCGGCCGCAACTACGGCTCGCCGCGCATGGTGACCATCCTGACCCTTGCACTGACCTGGCCCATCTCGCTGGGCTTCCTGCTGCGCGGCGATATCTATCATGTCCTCCTTGGCCTGCTGTCAGCGCCGTTCCTGTTCGCGATCCGCAAATTCGCCAATACGGTGCGCGATGTGCTTTTTGCGGCGGTGTCGGAGGAGAAGAAGGCGAACCGCCTTGCCCAGCGCTTCAATCGGGCGCTGAACACCATGTCGCACGGCCTTGTCATGCTCGGCCCCGACGGCCGGGTGGCGGTGGCCAATGCCGAAGCCGCGCATCTGATGTCGCTCAAATCGCCCGACGCGCTGCTCGGGCGATCGATTCGCGGTCTGCTGATGCGCGGCGTTGCCGGCGGCATGCTGGCGCCGAAGGACTGCCGCTACATCGAAGCCCAGCTTACGCGCGCCCTGCGCGAGGGCCGCGACCGCAAGGTTCTCGTCTCGCTCGCGAACGGTCAGCACTATGAGTTCTCGGCGCGTGAAGGCAGCCAGGAACTGGGGGTCATCACCTTCGAGGATGTGACGGCCCGCGTTGAGGCGGAAGACAAGATCCGCTTCATGGCGCGCTATGACAACCTCACCGGCCTGCCCAACCGCGCCTATTTCCACGAGCTGATCGGAGAGGCCATGGCATCCGGTGACCTCGAGCGTCTCTGCGGGCTCGCTGTGCTCGACCTCGACGACTTCAAGAGCGTCAACGACACGCTTGGCCACCCGGTCGGCGACGGATTGATCTACGCCGTCGCTGAACGGCTGGCGGCGGTCGCCGGACCAGGCGTCACCGTCAGCCGTTTCGGGGGCGACGAGTTCATGATCTTCTTCGACCGCGTCGAGGACGAGAGCCATCTGTCCAGCCAAATCGACGAGATTTTCATTGAGCTGCAGGGCGAGGTCGACGTCGCCGGCCATGGGTTGCGCATCCAGGCCAGCGGTGGCGCGGTGCTGTCGAGGGTCAGGGATACCGATGTCGACGCCATGATCGTCAAGGCGGACCTCGCGCTCTACAAGGCCAAGGAACTCGGCAAGAATACTTGGCGGTTGTTCGAGGCGTCGATGGAGGTCGCTTTCCGCAACCGTCAGCTGATGAAGGCGGATCTGCGCACCGCGGTAGAAAGCAAGGGGTTGCGGGTGGTCTACCAGCCAATCGTGGCGATGAGCACGATGCGCATAGCCAGCTGCGAGGCGCTGTGCCGTTGGGACCACCCCGATCTCGGACCAATTTCGCCCAGCATCTTCATTCCGCTGGCGGAAGAAATGGGCATCATTTCCGAGATCAGCACCTTCGTCCTGCATGCAGCGTGCACCGAATGCGCCAAATGGCCCGCACAGACCAGTGTCTCGGTCAATCTCTCGGCCAAGGACTTCCGCAACCGCGACGTTATCGAGAAGGTTCGCCATGCGCTCGCCAGTTCCGGTCTCGCCGCCGGCCGACTGGAGATCGAGGTCACCGAGACGGCACTGCTCGACGACAAGTCGCTGACGCGTCAGTATATCGAGGAATTGAAGCGGCTTGGCGTGCGCATCGCGCTCGATGATTTCGGCACCGGCTATTCGAGCCTGAGCTATCTCCACAAACTTCCGCTCGACAAGATCAAGATCGACCGTTCGTTCCTGATGGACGTTACCCAGAACAGCCGTTCGCTCGAACTGCTCAAGGGCATCGTCAATCTGTCACGGCCACTGGGGCTTTCGGTGACTGTCGAGGGCGTCGAGACTTTCGAGCAGCTCAAGATCCTGGCCTTGCAGGTCAAGCCGGACCTGGTTCAGGGGTTCCTGTTCGGCTCGGCGCTGAGCGCGTCCGGTATCGAGACCATGTCGAGCACGGTCTGGCCCTTCGCCAAGGACATCAAGACGGCCAGGAAGGCCACGCACCGCTGATTTTCATGGAAGAAATCTCGTACTTTGGTATAATTTTTACAATCATTAACCTTAATAGCTGGTAAACGATCTCTATCTTGTTTTCATCTTTACATCTTACGACCCTGTCGTAGTGTTGATGCGGCGGCAGTTCCGGGGATTGAGTTTATGGTTGTTGAGTTGATTTCGCCTCGCCAGGCGGCGGGTGCGGACGGGAGTGATGCGTCCGACACTATGTCCAGCTTTGCCAGGAATGTTTCGGCGATGCTCGAGCGGACGGAATACCGTCGCTGCGACAAGGGCGAAGACCTCGAGGACATTTACCGGCTGCGCTACAAGTCGTATCGCTCCAACGATATGGTGCCCGACAACGAGAACCATACCATTCACGACGAGCTCGACGACGCGCCGAATGTCTTTCGTTTCGGCGTCTACATCGACCAGGAACTCGTCAGCACGCTGCGCATCCATCACGTCACGCTGGCGACGCCGATGTCGCCTTCCACCAAGGCTTTCGGCGATATCGTCATGCCGATGCTGGCCGAGGGACTGAGCTTCATCTGTCCCAGCCGGTTCGCCTCCGACCCCGACTGGTCACGCGTCTATCCGCAAATTCCCTACCTAACATTGCGGCTCGCCGGCATGGCGTGTTTCCATTTCAACGCGCCTTACTGCCTGTCGACCATTCGCGAGGACCACGCCGGCTTCTACAAGCGGATCTACTATTCCGAGAAGATCAGCGAGGCCCGCGCCTATCCCGGCGTCTACAACAAGGTCGTGCTCTACCGTGCCGACGTCAATGCGATCCGCGAGCGGTCCCTCTCCCGGTTCCCGTTCTTCCGTTCGACTCCGATGGAGCAGCGTATGCTGTTCGACATGCCCCACGTCGGTGAACTCGCGCCGCTGACCATCCTGCCCACAGCCAAGTATTTTCGCAAAGCCGCCTGATGCACGTCGCCCAAAAGCGCGCAGTGGTTTTGGGACAACAACATGCACCTAAACAAGGCAAGTCATTCGGCAACTTTGCAGCCTAGCCATGGAGCTTTCCGGCCGCTTCGGCGTTCTGGCAAGCGCGCCGGTGGCGCATGAACGACGTCGACCCGCATAGCGTTGGCGGCAATCCTATCGAAAGGAAACGACATGACCATTTCCACGCTCGCACTCGCTCCGCTTATCTCGCTGATTGCCGGCGTGCTGATCCTGGTGATGCCGCGACTCCTCAACTACATCGTCGCGCTCTATCTGATCGTCGTCGGCCTGCTCGGGCTGTTTCCGCATCTTGCCGGCTGATGTGACAAGCTTCAACCGCAAGGAAGTGCAAGGCGGCAGCCACGGTCACCTCAGGAACAATCTCTCTGCAGCGGGCAGCTTCAACTTTCCTTTGAGGCTGTTGTCTCCAGCGATGCGGCAATAGCGCCATTGCCCTCGGCCTGGCTTTTCGCTATGTGCCTGAAAGATGTCTTCGAAGGGGTATTCCTATGGCTGATCACTCGCCGACCGGTCCTGTCGAACTAGGCGCGAAGATGGACTATGCCGAGCACGACCGCACCTATGCCGGCTTTGTCATGCTCGCCAAATACGGGTCGCTGTTTTGCGCCGCCGTGCTTCTGGCAATGGCTTTCGGCTTCTTTGCGGGCGGCTTCTTCTCGGCATTTGTCCTGTTCGTTCTGATCCTCGCCCTCGGCGCTTTCATTCTCCGGTAAATTCTTCAAAACCCCTTGCCCGTGACATCGCCGGAAGTCCGGCCGGCGTCCTGCGCAGACAGGTTCCAGCCGAAAGGATCATGCGGTGGGACAGACGATTTTCATCCCTCGTGAGCTCGATGCGAACGAGCCGCGCGTTGCTGCCTCGCCCGACACGGTGAAGCGGCTGGCGGGGCTGGGATTCAACGTGATCGTCGAAAGCGGCGCCGGCACGGCATCGCGCATTCCTGACGAGGAGTTCGGTAAGGCCGGCGCTGTGATCGGTAAGGCCGCCGATGTCGCCAAGGCCGATGTGGTGCTGAAGGTGCGCCGGCCTGATGAGGCGGAGCTGAAGGCCTATCGCCCGGGCACTGCCGTCATCGCCATCATGGATCCCTATGGCAACGATGCTGCCGTCGATGCTCTGGCAAGGGCCGGCGCCACCGCCTTCTCGATGGAGTTCATGCCGCGCATCACGCGCGCCCAATCGATGGACGTCCTGTCCAGCCAAGCGAACCTCGCCGGCTACCAGGCGGTGATCGACGCGGCTGCCGAATATGACCGGGCGCTGCCGATGATGATGACGGCGGCCGGCACGGTGCCGGCGGCGAAAGCCTTCATCATGGGCGTCGGCGTCGCCGGCCTGCAGGCCATTGCAACTGCAAGGCGGCTTGGCGCCGTCGTCACCGCCACTGACGTGCGCCCCGCAGCCAAGGAACAGGTCGCCTCGCTTGGCGCAAAGTTTCTGGCGGTCGAGGATGAGGAGTTCAAGGCGGCCGAGACGGCTGGCGGCTACGCCAAGGAAATGTCTAAGGAATACCAGGCCAAGCAAGCGGCGCTGACCGCCGAGCACATCGCCAAGCAGGACATCGTCATCACCACCGCGCTGATCCCCGGCCGTCCGGCGCCGAAGCTGGTTTCAGCCGCGATGGTCGCCTCGATGAAGCCGGGCTCGGTGATCGTCGATCTCGCGGTCGAACGTGGCGGCAATGTCGAAGGCGCCGTGCCCGGGCAGGTGGTGACCACGGCCAACGGGGTGAAAATCATCGGCCATCTCAACGTACCGGGCCGCGTCGCGGCCTCCGCCTCGCTGCTCTACGCCAGGAACCTTTTTGCGTTCCTCGAGACACTGGTCGACAAGACCACGAAGACGCTTGCCATCAACCGCGACGACGACTTGGTCAAGGCGACGATGCTGACCGATGGCGGTAAGGTCGTGCATCCGGCTTTCATCGGCAAGCCGGCGGTGATGATCGCCTCGGCCGAGCCTGCGAAGCCCGCTGCTGGAGAAAAACCGACCGCGCCAAAGAAAGCTGCCACATCCAGGAAACTTGCCGCACCCAAGTCGCTCGCTAACAAGCCGAAAGGGATCGCGTGATGGACCAGACCTTGCAGAAAGCCCTTGACCAGCTCGATCAGGCGACCGCCGCCGTCCGTCTCGCTGTGCAGGATCTGGCCACAGCTCCAGGCGGCACCGATGCGGCGGGCGACGCCGCGCACGCGCTGTCCGGCGGGGCGATCGATCCGTTCGTCTTCCGCTTTGCCATTTTTGTCCTGGCAATCTTCGTCGGCTATTACGTGGTCTGGTCGGTCACACCGGCGCTGCACACGCCGCTGATGGCCGTCACCAACGCCATTTCCTCGGTCATCGTCGTCGGCGCGCTGCTTGCCGTCGGCATCTCGGCGTCCGGCATCGCCACCGGCTTCGGTTTCGTCGCGCTGATGCTGGTCTCGGTCAACATCTTCGGCGGCTTTCTCGTCACCCAGCGCATGCTGGCGATGTACAAGAAGAAGGACAAGTAGAGCGACATGAACGCCAACTTCGCCTCCTTCCTCTATCTGGTTTCCGGCATCCTGTTCATCCTGGCATTGCGCGGCCTGTCGCACCCGACCACGAGCCGTCAGGGCAACATGTACGGCATGATCGGCATGGGCATCGCCATTGCGACCACGCTGGCGCTGGCGACCCCTTCGGCGGGGGGCTTCGGCCTCATCGTGCTCGGCCTTTTGATCGGCGGCTCGGTCGGCGCGATCACCGCGCGGCGCATCGCCATGACCTCGATGCCGCAGCTGGTCGCCGCCTTCCATTCGCTCGTCGGTCTTGCCGCCGTCATGGTGGCGGCCGCCGCCATCTATGCGCCGGAAAGCTTCGGCATCGGCACGGTTGCCGACATCCACGCCCAGGCGCTGATCGAGATGAGCCTCGGCGTCGCTATCGGCGCCATCACCTTCACCGGCTCGGTCATTGCCTTCCTCAAACTCGACGGTCGCATGTCGGGCAAGCCGATCATGATCGGCGGCCGCCATTTCATCAACGCCGCCCTCGGCATCGCGCTGATCGTGCTGATCGTGCTGCTGGTCACCAGCGAGTCCAAGCTGGTGTTCTGGCTGATCGTGGCGGCATCGCTTGTCCTTGGTGTCCTGCTCATCATCCCGATCGGCGGTGCCGATATGCCGGTTGTCGTCTCGATGCTGAATTCCTATTCGGGCTGGGCGGCTGCAGCCCTCGGCTTCACGCTCGGCAATCTGGCGCTGATCATCACCGGCGCGCTGGTCGGCTCGTCCGGCGCGATCCTCTCCTACATCATGTGCAAGGGCATGAACCGGTCATTCATCTCGGTCATCCTCGGCGGCTTCGGCGGCGAGACTTCCACCGCTGCCGACGACGGCATCGAGCGCACGGTCAAGCAGGGCTCGGCCGATGATGCCGCCTATCTGATGATGAACGCGCAGAAGGTGATTATCGTGCCGGGCTACGGCATGGCGGTCGCCCAGGCGCAGCATGCGCTGCGCGAGATGGCCGACAAGCTCAAGGCCAATGGTGTCGACGTGAAGTACGCCATTCATCCGGTCGCCGGCCGCATGCCCGGCCACATGAACGTCCTCCTTGCCGAAGCCAATGTGCCGTACGACGAAGTGTTCGAACTCGAGGATATCAACTCTGAATTCGCGCAGGCCGATGTCGCCTATGTCATCGGCGCCAACGACGTCACCAACCCGTCCGCGCGGGATGACAAGAGCTCCCCTATATTCGGCATGCCGATCCTCGACGTCGACAAGGCCCGCACCTGCCTGTTCGTCAAGCGCTCGCTCGGCTCCGGCTATGCCGGCATCGACAACACGCTGTTCTACAAGGACGGCACCATGATGCTGCTCGGCGATGCCAAGAAGATGACCGAGGAGATCGTCAAGGCCATGGATCATTGATCCGGATTCGCGGTCCAGTGCACCGCTAATTGCTCGGAAAAAAGCCCGGCTCCGCGCCGGGTTTTTCTTGACTTGCACATCCGGCCTGCAGCGCCTTTGCTCCCATGCCGGTTTCAGCGCTACGATGAACAAATTCTGTCCCGGGCTTTGTCACCAAACGGAGGCACTGGTGTCCGACCCTCATCCTGTTGCGCCGCCGACCAAGACCAGCCCGCCGGCCTCCGGAAAGGCGCCGCGCAAGCTCAGCCAGGCTGTGGTGATCGTGCATGGGATGGGCGAACAGCGACCCATGGGCACGCTGAGGGAATTTGTTCAGGCTGTTTGGAGTCACGACCCTGCTCGCGTGCCGTTTTACGCCCGTGTCGCCGATTCGGGCGGTCCCGCCGGCTCGAAGATCAATCAGAGCTGGATCACGCCTGACAGCCGCACGAACTCGCACGAGCTTCGCCGGATCACCACCCCTCACGATGTCGATGGCCGCCGCACTGATTTCTACGAGCTTTACTGGGCCGACATCACGCAAGGCACGACGCGGGGCCGGCTTGCGGCCTGGGTGACAAATCTGCTCTGGCGCAAGCCCGCCGACATTCCGCGCGACGCCCGCGGGCTCTATGTCGTTACGCTTCTGGCCGTCATAACAGTCTTGGGCGCGGCGCTCGTGCTCGCGACCTCGGCCTTGCAAGGGTATATTTCCTGGACCACGGGCATGCTCGTCACGATCCTGGCCTCGTTCGTCGTCTGGTCGGTGGACCGGTTCGGTCTTCCTTATTTCGGTGATGTGGCCGCCTATGTCCGTGCTGAAGCGGCAACGGTCGAGAAGCGCGCGCTTGTCCGCGACCGTGGCCTGACGCTGCTGAGGCGTCTCATGATGGACGATACCTACGACCGCATCGTGCTGGTCTCACACAGCCTGGGATCAATCATCGCCTATGATCTGCTGCAGATATTGTGGGCTGATTTCAGGCCGCGAAAGCTGGAAGCGGTCCGCGACAAGGCGAGACTGAAAGCGATCCGCGCCGTCGACAGCGCTACGCTCAACGCCGATGGTTCTGCGTGGCCCGACAGCTTGGATGACCTCTCCGGATTCCGGCGAGATCAATGGGAACTCTATCGCCAGCTCCGCGCCAGGGACGACGTTCATCCATTGCCGTGGAAGATCAGCGATTTCGTCACGCTCGGCAGCCCGCTGACCCACAGCGAATTTCTGGTGACCTACAATCTCGCCGAATTCAGGCGCGGCATCGCTGAGCGGCTGTTCTCGGCGTGTCCGCCAATCGCCGATACGGCGGCCGGTGGAACCGTCCTCTATCAGGAAGGGCGCAGCCGTTCGGGCAGGCCGCAGCGGGCGGTGCATCATGGCGCTGTATTTGCCGCGACGCGCTGGACCAACATCTTCGACAGGGGCAATGGCTGGCTGACGGGCGACCCGATCTCCGGACCGACGGCGGAAAATTTCGGCCCCGGCGTGGAGAACATTCAGGTCGAGCTGCGCAGTTCGCTTGGCCGCATCTTCACCCACAGGCTCTATTGGTCGCTGAAGGCGACCGGCGTCGAGGTCGCCGCAGCGGCCGGAACGCCGCCGCGCTCGCATATCGAGGTGCTGCGCGACGCCGTCGATCTCGGCCGCAAACTGGAGCCAAGCCAGGCGGTGTCCACGGTTTTTGCCGGAAAGTAAGAGCCGGCGCTCGTTTCGGTGAACCGGCGCTGGCAATCACCCCATCGAAACAGCATGTCTATGCAGGGGCAGTGTCACTGCATAGAAGAAACCGTCAAGCACCGATCAGCGGTTGGTCAGGAAGACCGCCTCCTCGTCGTCGCGCTGCCTGCCGCCAAGGGCTGCCGCGGCGCTTGCGATGAAAGCGCCGACAACCAGCGACAGTGCGCCAAGCAGCGCGAAGGTGGCACCGGCTTTCCTGGCGGTATCGGCAGCCTGCTGAGCCTGAACCTTCGCCTCTTCGACCCTGGCAAGCACGGCATCGACACGAGCCCTAGCATCCGGTTCCGACAGCCCGGCTCGGGCAGCCACCAGCTGCGACAGATAGGTCTTGTCGTCGGCAGACACTTCTCCTGCTGCTGCGCTCGCGATCAAAATGCGCGAAGCCTGCGCCGTCGCCGCCGCATCGCTCTCTGGGTTGGCGGCAGCAAGCCTGGCCGCATCGGCCGGGCGGAACAATGCATCGACGAAGTACGACGTTGCGTTGTCGGTCGCGGCGCCTCCGGCGTTTGCAGTGGCACCTGCCGAAGCGCCCATTGCCGCGCCCGACGCGACTGTCGAAGCGGCCTGGACGCCGGTTCCGACAGCTGCGGAAAGCGCCGAGCCGAGCACGCCGGCGACGAGCAACGTTGCAAGCGCCCAGGCGAGGAAGCCGTGGGCGGTATCGCGGAAAAAGACTTCATCGGTGTGGACGCCGACCCATTTGGTGCGCAGGCGCCCGGCAAGATAACCGCCGGCAGCCGACGACAGCCACTGCACGATGATCAGCCACGCGGCGGTGGAGGCCGCGAAAGTTGTGACCGATGTGCTCAAGCCGGACCACGGCGAAACCATGGTTAGCCCGAGCCCGGAGCCGAGCAACATCAGGATCAGTGTTAGCCCCGAGGCAGCAAAGGCGCCGGCCACGATCGGCCCCCAGCTGACAGCGGTGGAAGAGGATTCCGTCGGTGCGGAAACGTCGACAGCCGATAGGGTTGACTGCATGTCAGCCCCCTACCGTGCGAAAAGCATGATGAGAATAATGATCGGAATCGGGACTCCGAGAAGCCAGAGCAAAATGCCACGTCCCATGAATGCCTCCTGCGGCGATTGTGATCAATCACAATGCCTTGGAAGCCTTTCCGTTCCGACCGGGCCCTCAGTGAACCTTTGTTGCGATGCAGCAGACATCATTGGCAGGCCTAGGTCCACTAACGATGTCTCGAGCGCTCGAAATTGAGCGTCCGGCCTGGGCTTTAAATATCCAGATTGGCGACGGACAGCGCGTTTTCCTGGATGAACTCACGCCTGGGCTCGACCTCGTCGCCCATCAGCCGCGAAAACAGCGAGTCGGCGTCTGTCGCGTCATTGACCTTGACCTGCAAAAGCGAGCGCACATTCGGGTCGAGCGTGGTTTCCCAGAGCTGCTCGGCGTTCATTTCGCCGAGGCCCTTGTAGCGCTGCATGGTCAAGCCCTTGCGGCCGGTGGCAAACACGGCGTTGAGCAGCGCCAGCGGTCCCGAGATGGTTTCCGACACATCCTTGCGGCGCAGCACCGGCGGCTCGCCATAGACTTCTGCGAGGCGCGGTGCGTAGCGGTCGATCTGGCGAGCGTCGGCCGAGTTGATCAACGCGAGATCGAGATGCGCGAATTCCTTGACGCTGCGCACCGTGCGCTCGAACACATAGCCGCCGACCCCTTCGTTTGAGGTCGACATGCGGCCCGTCCAGCCGCGTTCAGTGTCCTCGGCGATGATGTCGAGACGCCGGGCGACGCGATCGGCCATGGCGTTGGCCCGGCCGAGATCGGCGAAAACGTCCGGGTTGAGCGCGCCGGCAATCGCGGCCTGCTCGACCACGCCTCTGTTGTAGCGCGTGTGCAGCCCGTTGATGAGTTGGCGCACCGCCAGCGCATCGTCGATGGCGCTGCGCAGGTCCTGTCCGGCCCGCACCTCGCCGGTGCTGAGCGCAAGCGACGCCTCCTCCAGCCCCGAGCCGATCAGGAATTCCTCGAAGGCGCTTTCGTCCTTGAGGTATTGCGAGCTCTTGCCGCGCGTCACCTTATAGAGCGGCGGCTGGGCGATATAGAGATGGCCGCGCTCGATCAGCTCGGGCATCTGCCGGAAGAAGAAGGTCAGCAGCAAGGTGCGGATGTGGGCGCCGTCGACGTCGGCGTCGGTCATCAGGATGATCTTGTGGTAGCGCAGCTTATCGGCGTTGAACTCGTCCTTGCCGATCGAAGTGCCGAGCGCGGTGATCAGCGTGCCGATCATGTCGGAGCCGAGCATACGGTCGAACCGGGCCCGCTCGACATTGAGGATCTTGCCGCGCAGGGGAAGAATGGCCTGGTTCTGACGCGAACGGCCGCCCTTGGCCGAGCCGCCGGCGCTGTCGCCCTCGACGATGAAGATTTCGGACTTCGCCGGATCGCGTTCCTGGCAGTCGGCCAGCTTGCCGGGCAGCGAGGTGACGCCGAGCGAGCTCTTGCGGGTGATGTCGCGCGCCTTGCGCGCGGCTTCGCGCGCCGCTGCCGCCTGGATGACCTTCTCGATGACCACCTTGCCCTCGGTCGGGTGCTCTTCGAGCCAGGTGCCGAGAGCTTCGTTGACGAGCCCTTCCACCACCGGACGGACTTCGGACGAGACCAGCTTGTCCTTGGTCTGCGAGGAGAATTTCGGGTCGGGAACCTTGACCGACAGCACGGCCGTCAGCCCTTCGCGGCAATCGTCGCCGATCAGCGCCACCTTCTCCTTCTTGGTGAGGCCCGAGGATTCGCCGTAGCCGGTTATCTGGCGCGTCAGCGCGCCCCGAAAGCCGGCAAGATGCGTGCCGCCGTCGCGTTGCGGAATGTTGTTGGTGAAGGCCAGCACGTTCTCGTGGTAGCTGTCGTTCCACCACATGGCGACCTCGACGGTGATGCCGTCACGCTCGGCTTTGATCGCAATCGGCTTGTCGATCAGCGGTTTCTTGACGCGGTCGAGATATTTGACGAACTCCTCCAGCCCGCCATCATAGTGCAGCTCATGGCGCACGACGTCGGCATGGCGGGCATCGGTCAGAACGATGCGAACGCCAGAATTCAGGAAGGCGAGTTCGCGCAGCCGGTGCTCCAGCGTGCCGAAGTCGAACTCGACCATGGTGAACGTCTCGGCTGACGGGAAAAAGGTGATCTCGCTGCCGCTGCGCCCCTCATAAGTGCCGGCAACCTTGCGCTGTTCGTAGGTGCCGGTGACCCTCAGCGGCGCGTCGGCATTGCCGTGCGTGAAGCTCATCTCGTAGATCTGGCCGTTGCGGCGGATCTTCAGCTTCAGCCAGCCCGACAGCGCGTTGACTACCGAGACGCCGACGCCGTGCAGACCGCCGGACACCTTATAGGAGTTCTGGTCGAACTTGCCGCCGGCATGCAGCTGCGTCATGATCACTTCGGCCGCCGAAATGCCTTCGCCGGTGTGGATATCGGTCGGAATGCCGCGGCCATTGTCGATCACCGTCACCGAACCATCGGGGTTGAGCGTTACCGTGACAAGGTCGGCATGGCCGGCCAGCGCTTCATCGATGGCGTTGTCGACGACCTCGTAGACCATGTGATGCAGGCCCGACCCGTCGTCGGTATCGCCGATATACATGCCAGGCCGCTTGCGGACGGCATCCAACCCCTTCAAAACCTTGATGGAATCGGCGCCGTACTCGGCCTCAGCGCCGTTGGCGTTGTCGATCTGATCGCTCATGAAAACCTGTCTGATTGATGCCGCACATCCAGCGCAGAAATCGGCTCCGAATCGCGCGTCTTTGATGTCCTAGATATAAGTGCAAAAGGCGGTTTTTCCAAGGTTTGCAAGCATTTCCGAATGGAAGAAGAGCACGCTCGGCCGGCCATGGCATCGGACCCAAAAAGTGGATCGATTTTGGAACAGAGCGGCGGCAACAAGAGTAGGCCGCCCTGTTCCGGCAATCAGGTGCTTTCCAGTGCCCCGGTGACATTCCGGAGAGGCCGGCGACATGGACGCTTGCCTTGCCAGCCATTACATTGAGGTGACCAGCGGAGCACGCCATGGACAGTCAGCCCGCCCCCTTCGTCCCGCCGGCACCGAAGCCGCGTACCTCGCCGCCTTCGACGCTGGAGATGATCCGCATCGTCTATCGCAATCCGCTCGAACTGTGGGGCGAGCCGACCTACAACGAACCCTGGATTTCGGTGACCGGCATCGGCGGGCCGCTGGTCATCGCCAATGACCCCGGCCTCATTCGCCACGTGCTGGTCGACAATGCGAAAAACTACAAGATGGCGACGGTGCGTCAGATGATCCTGCGGCCGATCCTGCGCGACGGCCTGCTGACCGCTGAGGGCGAGGTATGGAGGCGCTCGCGCAAGGCGATGGCGCCGGTGTTCACGCCGCGGCACATCTTCGGTTTTGCCGAGCCGATGCTGAGGCGCACACGGGAGTTCGTCACGCGCTACGAGGGCGGCGGCACGTCGGACATCGCCCATGACATGACGCTGCTTACCTTTGACATCCTGGCCGAGACGCTGTTTTCCGGTGAGATATCAGGTGAGCCGGGCAGCTTCGCCAAGGAGATCGACCGGCTGTTCGAGACCATGGGCCGCGTTGATCCGCTCGATCTGTTGCGGGCGCCCGATTGGCTGCCGCGCCTGACCCGCATCCGCGGCCGCAAGACCATGGCCTATTTCCGCAAGATCGTCACCGACACCGTCAAGATGCGCGAAGAGCGGGTCAAGCGCGATCCGGACAAGGGGCCGCAGGATTTTCTCACGCTTTTGCTCAAGGCGGAGGGACCGGACGGGCTGACGCGCGCCGAGGTCGAGGACAACATCATCACCTTCATCGGTGCCGGCCATGAGACCACGGCGCGTGCACTTGGATGGACGCTCTATTGCTTGGCCGAAGCGCCTTGGGAGCGCGAAAAGATCGAGCGCGAGATCGACGCGGTGCTGGCGCGCGAGTCCGATCCGACAAAGTGGCTCGACGCCATGCCGTTCACCCGCGCCGCCTTCGACGAGGCGCTCAGGCTCTATCCGCCGGCGCCGTCGATCAACCGCGAGCCGATCGAACCCGAAACCTGGAACGGCCTCTATATACCGAGGCGCGCCGCGGTGCTGGTCATGCCGTGGGTTGTTCATCGCCATCGCAAGCTGTGGGAGCGGCCCGACGCGTTCATGCCCGAACGCTTCCATCCGGGAAATCGCGAGAAGATCGACCGCTTCCAGTATTTACCGTTCGGCGCCGGCCCTCGCGTCTGCATCGGCGCCAGCTTTGCCATGCAGGAGGCGATCATCGCTCTGGCGATCATGCTGTCGCGTTTCCGCTTCGACACCACCGCCGAGACTAAGCCGTGGCCGGTGCAGAAACTGACGACGCAACCGCAGGGCGGCCTGCCGATGCAGGTCACGCGGCGCCTCTAGTGAGCGCCTGATTGGCTAGAGCCTTTCGCATTTAGGTTGACTTGTATCCGGCGTTTTCGATGTAGTTTCGGCATTCCAGTGG